>JAKLPV010000208.1 GCA_022013685.1 Anaerolineae bacterium | reverse complement strand
TAAAAAAGGCTAAAACTTGAGCTTTCGGTGGTTGTCGAGCCTGTCGAGACATTCGTTTATGAAGTTTTAAAGGTGCTTCCTTGCGCTTCCAAAGCCGCAAGGCTATCGCTTGTTGTCAAAAGTCCAATCACAATCATGCGGCCTTTATACCATCCACTACCCCAAAATGAAGGTAAGAAAACGAAGCCCCCCAGGCAGATTCTTCCCCATTATGGATTGCCGTATATCCCCTTGGGCCGGTATTGCAAGGCCTCGGCCACGTGCGGCGGCTGGACTTGGTCGCTGCCAGCCAGGTCGGCGATGGTGCGGGCCAGTTTCAGGGTGCGGTGGTAGGCGCGCGCCGAAAGATTCAATTGGCTCATCGCCGCGCGGACAAGGCTGTCGCCGGTTTCGTCCAGTTTGCAAAACTGGCGCACTTCGGCCACGCGCATATCGGCGTTACAGACAATTCCGCTGGAGTGCAAAGTCTCCCGACTTTGCGACGAGAAACGCTCCAACTGGCGCTGCCTGGCCGCCTGTACCCGCTCACGGATGTCGGCGGAGGCTTCTCCCAAGCGGTCGCTGGATAGTTTGGCGTAATCGACCCGCGGCACGTCGATGTGGATGTCGATGCGATCCAGCATTGGGCCTGAGATCCGTTTCTGGTACTTGGTCACAGTCGAGGGAGCGCAGGTGCAGGGCTTTTGGGCATCTCCGTAGTAGCCACAGGGACAGGGGTTCATGGCGGCAACGAGCTGGAAGTTGGCGCTGAAAGTCAGCGAGCCCTGGGCGCGGCTGATGGTGACGACCTTGTCTTCCATTGGCTGGCGCATGACTTCAATGGCGCGGCTGCTGAATTCGGGGAATTCGTCGAGAAAAAGGACTCCGCGGTGGGCAAGGGAAATCTCTCCGGGGTGGGGAATGTTCCCACCGCCGACCAGGCCCGCATGACTGATGGTGTGATGCGGCGAGCGGAACGGCCGCTGGCGGATGAGCGGCGTCCCCGGTGGGAGCGCATCAGCAACCGAATAAATTTTCGTCACTTCGAGCGACTCTTCGATCGACATTTCCGGCAGAATGCCGGGCAGGGCGCGAGCTAAAAGGGTTTTTCCGGCGCCGGGGCTGCCGACCATCAGACAATTATGTCCGCCTGCCGCAGCAACTTCGAGGGCGCGCTTGACGTGTTCCTGTCCCTTGACTTCGGCAAAGTCGGTCGGGACGAACAATGGCACATATTCTTCACTCAAAGGTTGGAAAGCTTCAATTAAACGGCGGCCAGCCAAATGGTTGTAGAGTTCGGCCAATGTTTTGACGGGGTAAATCTCAAGGCCGGGAATCAAGGCCGCTTCAGCGGCGTCCGCTTCAGGTACGAACATCCTGCCATATCCATTGGCGCGGGCGGCGGCAGCCATCGGCAAAACGCCGCGGGCGTGGCGGACAACACCATCCAACGAGAGTTCGCCAATGACGAGGGTGCCTTCGATGGCCGCGGCAGGCAGGGAGCCGGAAAGCATGATGACGCCCAGGGCTATCGGCAGATCGTAGGCCGGGCCTTCCTTGCGGACGGTGGCCGGAGCTAAATTGACAACAATTCGGTGACGGGGGAAGTGCAAGCCGGCATTCTTAACCGCCGTCTGGACGCGCTCGCGGCTTTCCTGCACGGCAGTGTCAGGCAGGCCGACGATGGTCATGCCGGGCTGGCCGTTGGTGTAATCGACTTCAACCTCGATAATGGTTCCATCGAGACCAACAACTGCGCAAGAATAAACACGGGCAAGCATGAGAATAGTTTAGACGAGGGGGGCGGGAATGTCAATCATTTAAACACTAGGGGCGACCCGCTGGGTCGCCCCTACAAGTGGGATCAATTATTTGCGCACAAATTTCTTACCGGTCGCCAGTTCGACGCATTTGTAGGCGCCATCGTAGATACCGATGCTCTTGTTCTTGACAATCTGATCGCAATACATCGTCAGCAGGTCATCGGCCTCGGTCAGCAAGTCGATGGCTTGCAGCGTCTGCGGAATGGTGCGGGTTTCAACGGTGCTGTCGCCAATTTCCGCGCCGCGGATCGCTCCCCACATCTCGTGGCCGCCAACGCGGGCGTTGAAGATCTTCGGGATGGGGTAGAAAGCCAGTTCGGAGGGCTTGGTGATCATCACATCCATAACGCGCATCAGGTAATTGGTGGCGTAAACCGCGTGGAAGGTATTGTCGTGCAGGAAGACATGCAAGCCGCTGGCGGCCTTGTCGCGGATGCTATCGGCATAGGCCCGGGTATCTTCCCAGGTGAAGTGGGTGTGGATCATATCCTTGTGTTGGGCCAGTTCGCCTTCCAGCCATTCCCAGTTGTTCTTGTGGTCGCCCAGGTTGATGAACAGAGCGATCTTTTCTTTTTGAACGAGCGGCAGAGCGTGTTCGATGATGGCCTTGAACAATTCACGCTGCGCCCCGGCCCCGCCCATGGTGACCATGAAGCGCCGCGGTTCTTTGGCTTTCATACGGCGCAAGCGGGCATCGCAGT
The DNA here is from genome assembly GCA_022013685.1 of Anaerolineae bacterium. Classification (GTDB taxonomy): domain Bacteria; phylum Chloroflexota; class Anaerolineae; order Anaerolineales; family Villigracilaceae; genus UBA8950. The sequence continues at coordinate 40,441 of JAKLPV010000208.1, read as the reverse complement.
CGACTTCGATGTTTTCAACCAGTTCGTGATCGACATGGTGGCCCACGTAGTGAAGCGCATCGCTCGGAACGGGTTTCATGACCTTGTTGCTCTCGTCGAAGCCGCGCATCACGCGGAATCCGTAGTAGCCGGAGGGCGACTGGACGGCGTGTTTGGCGCCTTCGGTCAACTGGAAGGCCATCGGCCAGTTGTCGAACATCATATCGACCACGTTGGTCATCCCGCCGGAGACGGCGCCCATGCAGTTCCACATGTGCGAGGTCAGGGTCGGCATGTCCGAGGGCAGCGTGCCGTACAGGTTCTTGAACAGCTCGCTCATCTTGTAGTCTTTGACTTCGGTCTTAAGGAAGCGCCAGGGCCAGGTCACGATCCAGTTGTTGAAGAGCGTGTTCAGGCCGGGCAGCGAGGGCTCGCCGGTCGTCAGGGATTCCCAGACGTATTTGTCAAACCACGGGTAGCGCTGCGAAATGCGCGAATATTTGCTGTAGTTACTGTTGCACCAGTTGATGACATCGGTGGTAATGCCCGGCACGGAAAGCAGGTCGAGCCAGTAAGGGGTGAATCCCATGGCTTTGGCAGCCGAGACGCCGGCCATGGCGATGCGGTAGTGGCCAAACCCCATGCGGATGGTGCTGACGATAACGCCGTTCTCTTTCTTGAGCGGTTCGCCGCCCCCATCGCGGACGATCTCTTTCAATCCAAAAATCCCCCCGCCATAGGGGTGGTCTTTGACGCTCAGATCATATTTCTCGTTCGGATCATACTTAAACTTTTTGGCAAGCATCTCTTTCCATTTGTCCGCGGCGCGGGTCTGCGACTCAGAAATGGCGTTGCCGTAAACCTCGTAACGGCCGTTCACTTTTTTCATAGTTGCGTTTCTCCTTAATGAAGTAATAATTGCTCGTAACTATTCAGCCCATGTTTTGGCTGTCGCTCGTTATGCTTTGTCATTTCGAGCCGTGTAGCGGCGACATCGTGCCCGAAGGGTAGAAATCTTAGCTACCAGGGTGCAGATTTCTCCTCGCTACCGCTCGTCGAAATGACAATCGAGGGCTGAATAGTTATAGTTTCTCAATAAATTCAATTGTCCTGGCTGCGATTTCATCCAATTCCACATCCAGGGTCAGGGTGTGGTGGGATTTTTCCATCCAGTAACGGGTTTTGACGGTCGAGGCGACACCGTTCAGGATGATATCTCCAGCTTGGGGGGCGACGGTGGTGTCGAAACGCCCTTGGAAGAGCAACAGCGGCTGGTGGATTTTCGACAGTTGGGCGCGGGTCGCTTTGCCGAAGGCCAGCAGCTCGATCGCACCCTTGAGCGGCAAACCCGGATAACCCTGCCAGCTTTGGCCGTTATCGAGCGAAGCGCGCGGCACCTGGGTGACAAACGGCGCGCCCAGATACAGTTTTGCCAGGTCCGCCGGCCCCATGTTGAGGGCGATCGCCGGGGCATACAGCAAGAGCCCGGCCACTTTGGGGTTCTGGCTGGCCAGATAAAGCGCCAGCAGCCCTCCCATCGATTCTCCGCCGACCAGCACCCGCTCACAGGTGTCAAAAAGACGATCGAGCGTATCCTGCCCGCAGCGCACCCAGTCCTGCCAGCGGACGCGGTTCAGATCTGCGGGGCTGGTTCCGTGCCCCGGCAGCAACGGCGCGGCGACGGTATAGCCTTTCTGGTGCAGTTTCTCAGCCAGAGGGCGGATTTCTGCCGTCGTGGCGGTGAACCCATGCGAGAGCAAGATGCCTGTCTGCCCGGCCGGCCAGAAAAAGCCGTCGCCGTCCAGGTGCGGATTGTGCAGAAACGGATTCCCCTGGGTGCTCATGGGTTAGCCTTTGACACCGCTGCTGGTAACACTCTCCACGAAGAAGCGCTGTCCGAGGATGAAAACGATCAGCGGCGGGATGATGGCAATCGCTGCGCCCGCCAAAATCAGGTTGGGCGTATCCGAGGCGCGTCCGCGCAGCACATTCAGGGCCAGGGTCAAAACGTGGTTTTCAGTCTTGCCGACGTTGATCACCACCAGCGGCCACAGGAAAGAGTTCCAGGCGTAGAGAAAGGTGAAGGTGGCCTGGGTTGCCAGGGCCGGGACGCTGGCGGGGATGAAAATCTTCGTCAGAATTTGCAAGCGCGAGGCGCCATCCAGCAGGGCCGCTTCTTCGATTTCCTTCGGAACAGTGATAAAGAACTGTCGCATCAGGAAAGTCCCGTAGGCGGTAAAAATCCAGGGGATGATCAGCGCGGCGAGGCGGTTTGTCCAGCCGATCAGGACCATCAACTGGTAGAGCGGCACGATCAGCATCACAAACGGGATCATGATCGTGCCGAGATAGATCACAAACAAGTTGTCGCGCCCTGGGAATTTGAGGCGCGCAAAGGCATAGCCGCCGATGACCGAGGTCGCCAGCTGCCCGATCACAACCAGGATCGTGACCAGGGCCGTGTTGGCCAGGGCGCGGTCGAGGCCTTGCAGCTCGACCACCGCCGAATAGTTTTCGGGGTGCCAGGTCAGGTCTTCGACCGGTGTGCTCAGGCGCACGTTCTGGTAAATCTTTGAAGCCGGATTTTGGGGATCGATGAATTCGCCGACCGTGGTCTGGCTGACCAGGATCATCGGGACGATCTGTCCATCGACTTCGACATCATACAGCTTTTGTTCTTCACCGGCAACTGTGACAGTTTTCTGGTCCATCGCGCCACCCGTCGGCTTGACTTCCGTTAAACGGCGTTCGACCGTCGCGGAGGGGTCATCGGCCGGGGCGTAGGTGCCAACTTTGATGTTGCTCTGCACGAGGGCGAATTCGCGCTGCATACCGCCATAAACAACCTGGTAAAGCGGCAGGGGTTCATCGTACCCGTTTACGCTGATTGTGACCTGGTCGCGCGGCAGCATGCGCGGCGGATAGCGAAAGGTATCTGCCGGCACCTTGAAGGAGGTCGAGAGCATATACAGGAAAGGAAACAGCATGAAGAAGGCGAAAAACGTCAGGACCGCGTAAACCGCCAGGTTGCGAAGCAGGGTGGTGAAACGATACGATTTGAGTTTCATGCTCTTATCCCTCGTAAATGCTGGATTTGCGCTGGCGCTGGAATTGCAGCAGGGTCAGGCCAAAGATGACAATAAACAGCACCCAGGCAATAGCCGAAGCATAGCCCTGTTTGAAATTCTGGAAACCGCTGCGATACAGGTATAAAACCAGCGAAACGGTCGAGTTGCCGGGGCCTTCGGGCGGATTCATCAGAATGAAGATTTGCTCGAAAACCTGCATGGCCTGGATCGTGGTGGTGGTGACGATGAAGAATGTGGTCGGGGCCAGCATAGGGAGAGTCACATTCCAGAATTTGGCCCAGGCTCCCGCGCCGTCGACCGTGGCAGCTTCGTACAACTCACCAGGAATGTTCTGCAGGCCAGCCAGGAAGAGCACCGTGTTGAAGCCCATCGTCTGCCAGGCGGCCATGATGACGATCGACAACAGTGCGGTGTCGCTGTTGGAGGTCCACTGGATCTTGGGGTCGATCAATCCCAGGGCAAAGCCGGAGTTGAGAAAATCAACCCCGAGCGTGATGAAATAGTTGATATAGCCGATGGTTGCGTTATACAGCCACTGCCAGACCAGCGAAATGCCGACGATGGCCGCGATACTTGGCATGAAGTAAACCGCGCGGAAGAATTTCATACCGGGCAGCTTCATGTTGAGCAGGTTGGCCAAAAACAAAGCCGGGATGACACTCAACGGCACAGCCAGCAGGGCAAAAACCAGGGTGTTGCGCAGCGCCAGCCAGAAAAATTTATCTTCTGCGCCAAATAAAATCCCGCCGTTGCCAATTCTCAAACGCCCGACTTCATCGTAGACTTTGATATCGAGCGCTTCGCGGGCCGGTTGGGCGAAATCGCTGAGGGGCTTGAATGTAATGTTCAGGATCTTGGCATAATTCTCGACACCAACCCAATTCGGCGGGTTGAAGGCATCAGAATCGGTGAAAGAAAAATAAAATGAGAGCAGGAGCGGCCCGGCAAAGAAGATCAGAAAGCCGAGCAGGTTGGGCGAAAGAAAAAGCCAGCCGCTGATCATTTGTTCGTGACCAGTTTTGGCGTCGAAGGCCTGGGCGCTGGACGAGCGCCACATGGCCCACAGTGCCAGCCCCAACAGGATCGCGCCCAGCAGCAATCCCAGCCCGGCCGGCTGCATCAGGCGAGTGATGAAATTCCACAAGCCGGTAAAAACGTTGACCGCCAGCAGGAAGGCCACAAAACCGAGCGCCATGATGATTTTCCCCGCATTTTGCAGGGATTTCTGGCGTTGTTCCAAATTGGGGAACCATTCACTGGCAGCGCTGACCAGATAACCGGCCAGCACCACCCCCAGAAACGGGATGCCGCGCTGGAAGACCGCGCCCAGAGAATCGATGCCAATGAAAACCTGCCCGACCTGCAAAATTCCCAGAATGCAGAACAACAAACCGAGATAATCGAGCACGAGCGAAATCATGCGCCCTTTGTGATCGCGGCGCAACAAATAGGGCAGCGCAACCAGGCTGGCCAGGGCGGCTGCACCGATCAGAATTGAGAATAAAACCTTGAGCGCAAAGGCAAGCTCTTGCGCCCACAGGCTAAAGATCCCGGCCAAAGCCGCCAGCGCAAACAAAATTCGCCAGGCGGGCATAATTTTAAGGATAAGTTCGGTCTGATGCTGGGGTTTCTTGAAGTCGGTCATGGGTCACTTCCCAAAAAAACGCGCACAGGTGAGAGAATTCGGGGCAGGCAGAACTGCCTGCCCCGTTTCGAGCTTGTAAAGCTTAGGGCTTGAAGACTTTATTGGCTTCGTCGCAGATGGTCGCGCCGAAATCTTCAACGGTCTGGTTGCCAGTCAAGACAGACTGGATGGCCGGGCCCATGATCTTGTCAAATTCGGGCCAGGAACCGGTCCACAGCGGGCCTTCGGTGGCGGGGCTGTCGGCCAGGCCATTCAAGAAGGCCTGGTTGTTGGCGGGCGGGCTGAAGGTCAGGAAGGCATCGAAAGCTTCCTGGCTGACGCGGCTGGGGATGTTGGCGCCGAGGGCGGCAACTTTGCCCTGAGTTTCAGCGGTGGTCAAAGCCTGAACGAGCGCCCAGGCCTGTTCGGGGTTGGCGGTCTTGGCGTTGATCACATAAGCGCCCCAGAACAGCCAGTTCCCCTGCGAGCCACTCGGGCCCTTGGGCAGTTCGACAACGTCCCAGTTGAATTCCACGGTGCGGACGCCGGGGGTGGCCCAGCGGCCATTCTGGAACATGGCAACTTTGCCAGCACGGAAGGGCGGTTCGGGATCTTCACCGTAGGGGGTGGCAACATCGAAATCAGCATACAACGAGCGTTGGAAATCGAGGCCAGCCAGAGATTCAGGGCTGGCAAGACCGCAGGCAGAGCGGTCATCGGTGAAGAAACCACCACCGGCGGCATTCAACCACACACCGTAGGGGCCCCACCAGGCGCTCGCGCCGTAGCCATAGATATCCGAGCCGAGGGCACGGGTTTTCTGGGCAACGTCGAGGAAGGAATCCCAGTCCCATTCGCCATTAGCAGCCAGTTCACGAGGATCGGGCGCGCCAGCTTCTTCGATGAGATCGAGGTTCAGGTACAGGGCAAAAGTCGAAACATCGCGGGGCAGGCCCCACAGAGCGCCAGAGTCAGCTCCGCTTGTGGCAGTTTCGGGATTGTAGGTCAGGTGGGACATCGGACCTTCGTAGAAGGCATCCACAGCAAAACCATCGGTCGTGGCAGCCAGGTCGGCAGCATTCAAGATCAGGCCGCGCTCGGCGAAATCGGCAATGTCGGTGCCCGGGAGCCAGAAGACATCGGGAGCAGTGCCAGCCGCAACTTCGGTGCGCAGTTGGTCCTGGTAGTTCGAGCTTTCGGTGCCACCCGGTTCGTAGACCAGGGTGATGCCATCCAGTTTGCCATCCAATTCCTGGCTGATGGCGTTGTAAACGTCAATTTCTTCCTGGTTATCCGGGCGGGTGCGCCAGCGGACGGCAACTTCTTCACTTGCAGCGGGTTCAACGACTTCAGCGGTCGGTTCGACAGCTTCGGCAGCAGGAACTTCGGCGGCGGGAGCTTCGGCAGCAGGGGCTTCGGGCTGGGCAGCAGGAGCGCAGGCCGAAAGAACAAAGCCAGCAATGACCAACAGGCTGACAACAAGCATAACTGATTTGCGTAACATTTATCTTCTCCTGATATTTGTTTGGTTTGAGAAACAAGAAACGGAAACTAATCAACTGCAACTTGCGAGGGCAACCACCTCCTTTTTCGGCAAATAGCAACAAAAAACAGACCGATCCAGAAAAAAAATTTCTGTCGGGGTAGGTAAAACGGGCGCAAAACAGGTTAGATTTTTTTAACCGATTGGCGCATGACCAGTTCGGCAGGAAGTTTCATTTGGCATTGCTGGTTTTGAGCGCCATCAATGGCGTGGATCAAGATGCGGGCGGCTTCGAGCCCAAGGCGCGGCATATCCTGGCGCATGGTGGTCAGCGGCGGGTCATAATGCTGGGTCAGCGGCATATCGTCCACGCCGATCACGGACAAGCGTTCGGGCACGGCTATTTTCAAATCGCGGGCTGCGTGCAAAACGCCCATCGCCATGCGGTCGTTCTGGACAAAAATCGCGCCGGGCAGGTCGCCATTGGCATAAAGCTGCATCAGCGCGGCCTGGCCTGAAGAAGCGGACCAGTCGCCTTCGATGATCAATTCCGGCACGAAGGGCAGGTGATGCTCTTCGACAGCCTTCTGGAAACCGACCATGCGATCCATGGAACAATCTTCGGCCATCGGGCCGGTGATCATGCCAATCCGCTGGTGGCCGCACTCGATCAAATGCCTGGTAGCGTTGTAAGCCACCGCTTCATCATCCAGGCAGACCGAGCAGATATTCTCACCGCGCGAGCGCGCGCCCACAAAAACCGTAGGGAAGGTTTCCGGCAGGAGCTGATAGCGCTCATCAGAGTACGGATTCATGATCAGCAGACCATCCACCCGGCGGTGGCCAACCAATTCATCGACCAGGCCCTTGAAACTCTCCGCATCGCGCGCCGAAGACGAAAGCAAAAAATAACCCAAACGGCGAGCTTCGATCTCTGCGCCTTCGATGATGCTGGCAAAGGTGTAATCGGTCAGGTTGGGGGAAATGCAGGCCAGGGTATGAGTCTGGCCGCTGGCCATCGAACGCGCGATCGCATTCGGACGGTAGCCCAACTCGGCAATCGCAATTTCAACCCGTTCGCGGGTCTCGGAGGTGACGTCTTCGCTGGCGTTAATGACGCGCGAAACGGTCTGGTGCGAGACACCGGCCTGGCGGGCAACATCACGAATGGTAGGGTTTGTTTTACTCATAGCGGCCTTTTGCGACATGGGCTATAATGTTACCGGTCACATGACCGGTAACATTAGTTTACAGGATTGTCATACAGGTTGTCAAGAGGCAAATTCTACGCTATTTGGTAAAAAAATGCCGGAAATTGCTGGTTTTTTCGACCGTGAACGATAACATTAAAAAGCCATAATAAATTAGAATAAAGAAAACCCATAAAAGGATATTCCCATGTACGACTCTCCGCACCGCCGATTTAATCCGCTAACCCGCGAATGGATCCTGGTTTCGCCGCACCGCGCCAAACGCCCCTGGCAGGGACAGGTCGAAAAGACTGCCCCGCCCTATTTGCCCGAATACGATCCTACCTGCTACCTGTGCCCCGGCAACGAGCGCGCCGGCGGGATCAACAACCCCCAATACAGCGGGACGTTCGTTTTTGACAATGACTTTGCAGCGCTCCTTCCCGAGGTGTCAGGTGTCACGTCTCAGGTGTCAGGCAAAACCTTAACACATCCCAACCTGACACCTGACACTTCCTCACCTGACACTGCCCCACCTGACACCCTTTTCCAGGCTTTGCCCGAATCCGGCGTCTGCAAGGTGATCTGCTTTTCGCCGCGCCACGATCTGAGCCTGCCGCAGCTCTCGCTCGACGAAGCCGAAGGCGTGATCAACACCTGGACAAGCGAAACCGCCGCACTCTTTAAACGCCCCGAGATCGCCTACGTGCAGGTTTTCGAGAACAAAGGCGCGGTCATGGGCTGCTCGAACCCGCATCCGCATAGCCAGATCTGGTCGCAGTCGCAGATCCCGACCGAACCGGCCAAGGAACTCGCCAGCCAGAAAGATTACTTCGCTGCCAACGGCCATCCGCTGCTGCTGGATTACTTGGCCGAGGAGCAGAAACGCGGCGAGCGCATTCTCGCCAGCAACGAACACTTCACCGCCCTGGTCCCTTTTTGGGCGGTCTGGCCCTTCGAGACCATCGTCATCGCCCATCGCGCCGCACCCAGCCTGCCGGCCCTGAGCGAGCCCGAACGCCGCGCCCTGGCGGAAATCTTCCAGAGCGTTACCATTCGCTACGACAACCTGTTCGAGATCTCCTTCCCCTACTCGATGGGCTTTCACCAGGCCCCCAATGACGGCCTCGAGCACCCGGAATGGGTTTTGCACGCCCATTTCTACCCGCCGCTCTTGCGCTCGGCCACCGTCCGCAAGTTCATGGTCGGTTACGAAATGCTCGGCATGCCCCAGCGCGACATCACCCCCGAAACCGCCGCGGCCCGCCTGCGCGAACTGCCTGAAATTCATTACACAAAGAGATAACCCCTTATAAAAGCCCTTCGACTTCGCTTCTTTTATTAAACGTTACGATGTCCTGAGCGGAAACCCTGAGTGTAAACGAAGGCTGTAGAAGAACGCTCCGCTCAGGGCTTGTGAATCCCGCACCACCGGAGACAACCATGCACCCGAAAGAACTTGTCACCAGCACTTTCCGCCAGCGATTTGGCAAAGAACCGGCCTTTGTAGCTTTGGCGCCGGGCCGCGTCAATATTTTGGGCGAACATGTCGATTTTAATGATGGATTTGTCTTACCGGCAGCCATCGACCGCGCGACCTACATCGCCTTCGCCCCGGCCAATTCGGAGCGTTCGACCCTTGTGGCGGCCGATTTTGGCGAGCAGGCTTCGTTCACGCTGGCAAGCATCCCAACCAAAACCAACGCGGACGGGGCCCCGCTGGCAGAGTGGGCCTATTACCCGGCCGGGGTGGCCTGGGCGCTGACCGAAGCTGATTTGGAGGTACGTGCCATCGATGCGGTTTTCGCATCCAACGTGCCGCAGGGCTCGGGCTTGAGCTCTTCGGCTTCGATCGAGATGGCCTTTGCCGTCGCCTGGCAAACCCTGAGCGCAGTCGAAGGGAGCGCAGTCGAAGGGAGCGCAGTCGACGGGGCCGGCTGGGTTTTACCGCCCATGCAGCGCGCCCTGCTCGGGCAGAAAGCCGAAAATAAATACGTCGGCGTCAACTGCGGCATCATGGACCAGTTTGCTTCAGCCTGCGGCGTCTCGGATAAGTTGCTGCTGCTCGACTGCCGCTCGCTCGAGTGGCAGACCTTGCCAGTGCCGGAGGATGTTGCCATCGTCATCGCGGATACCTCCGTGCGCCGCAAATTGACCGACGGCGAATACAACAAACGCCGCCAGGCCTGCGAAGACGCGGTCAAGATCCTGTCGCAGCACCTGCCAAACGTCCGGGCACTAAGAGACGTCAGCGTGGATGATTTCAACCGGCTCAGCAACCAGCTTCCGGGGGTGGTCGAGAAGCGCGCGCGGCACGTCGTCGAAGAGATCGAGCGCTCCCGGCGCGCCATCCCGCTTCTGGAGCAGGGCAAGATCCGCGAATTCGGCCAGATCATGAACGAGTGCCACACCAGCCTGCGCGATCTATATGAAGTCTCGATCCCCGAGCTGAATGTGATGGTCGAAATTGCCCAATCCCTGCCCGGCTGCCACGGCGCGCGCCTGACCGGGGCCGGATTCGGCGGCTGCACCGCCAACCTGGTTGAGAAATCGGTTGCCGAAGCCTTCGCCGCCGAACTGGCCAGGCAATATGAAGCCAAAACCGGCCTGAAGCCGGAGATTTACATTTGCAAAGCGTCGGATGGGGCCAGGTTGGTGTAAGTATCGAAAGCGGGCTGACGAATTCGTCAGCCCGCTTTTTTATTCAAGTATCTCGACCGTTCCTGCCACACCATCCACCCGCACCCGATCACCGGTTTGCAGGCGCATGGTGGCATCATTACAACCCGCCATCGCCAGTATGCCCAACTCGCGGGCGACAATCGGCGGCATGGCTGAGCGGCGCGCAGAAAAAGCTGAAAGGGAAACTGGTTACTTTTTCTTCTGGAAGAATCGCCACAATAGCCAGCCGACAAGAACGAAGGGAGCCAGGATGGGCAGGAAAACCAGGATCAGCCAGATCAAAATTTCCGTAATGCTCTGGTACGATGTTGTCAGGGTTTGCCCGGCCTGGCGAACCGTTTCACCAGGCTGCCATGGTGTGGATGTAGCCGTTGGCATTGGCGTAAAGGTGGCCGTGGGCATGGGTGTGCTTGTCGGGGTAATAACAGGCAGATCAGGAGAAAGCGTAATCAAAATCGTGGAAAAAGCAGATCGACCCGCCAGGTAGTTCATCCGCCCTTTTACTTCTTCAATTTCCGCTTCGACTTTAGAAAGTTCTTCGTTGATGGTCAGGGCCTCTTCCACAGTTTGGGCCTGGTCAAGAAAAGTGCGAATGCGGTTACGGGTTGCATCCAGGTTAGTCAATTTCGATTCGAGATCGACAAATTGATCGGTAACATCCTCCCCGGTTGCCTGTTCATCCAACACGCGAATGGAGAGACCTCTCAAGCGGCGCAGGGCTGTCTCGAACTGATCGACCGGGACGCCAATACTGATACTGGCAGATTTGTACCCGGTTCCATACCAATCCTCATACCAAACCCGTGAGCTGATGATATAACCGCCAACATCGCGCACAAGCTGGGTGACCCCATCAATGGCAACCTCGGTATCTTTCACCAACAACTTGATATCCCCATTCTTGATGATCATGCGTTCAGATTGCTGACCGATGTTGTAGTTGACCAGATCGAAAGTCTCGTCCGTTATTTCAGCCGAGTCAGCAGGCGACTCGGCGGGCGACTCGGCCAGGGCGGCGGCTGGCTCCTCCGCTGCGGGAGGAGCAGACTCTTCCATCACAAATTCTTCAGGCCGAGCCGCTGGGGCGCAACCAACGAGTAAAAAAGCCAGCAAAACAAAAATGGAGAGCAGTTTCGTAGGTGATAACATTTTTCCTCCAAGAAATAATTTCACAGGCGGCGTCCTGTGTATTTTTAGTATAGAACGGCGTTGTTGCATGAATGACAAAACGTGGTAAGTTTGAGAGATGACCAAGACAACCACCCAAACGAAAAGTCCAGAAAAATATTCTGCCAAAGCGCAGAAAGCCAACAAGAGTCAAATCCCAGAGAAACCGAAAGTGCAGTACCGAATTCGGAATTGGGCGAGCTACAACGAGAACCTAAAAAAGCGAGGCAGCATTACGCTTTGGATTGACGAGGCGGTGCTTAATACGTGGAAAGCTGCCCCGGAAGTGGTTCGGTCTCGCGGTGGTCAAAAGCAATACTCGGACGGTGCGATTGAATGTCTGTTGATGGTCAAGAATGTCTATCATTTGGCGTATCGTCAAACTGAAGGTTTTGCTGGCTCTCTGAGCAAGCTACTGGGCGTGGAATTGCCCATTCCGGACTATACGACCTTGAACCGACGCGCTAAAACGTTGAAGGTGAAGTTGCCGACGAGTGAAAAAGGGTCGATTCATGCGGTGCTGGATAGTACTGGGTTGAAGGTCTTCGGAGAAGGCGAGTGGAAAGTGCGCCAGCATGGGTACAGCAAACGTCGTACTTGGCGAAAACTGCATCTTGGAGTGGACGAGGCCACGGGTGAGATCGAGGCAGAGCTGTTGACCGGGGCTGGGGTAGACGATGCTTCAGCCACAGCCGATTTGCTGAAACAAACGCAGCCCAAGATTGAGCAATTGAGCGCCGATGGTGCGTACGACAAAGAAAAGGTTTACAAAGCAGCAGCGGCCAAAGGCGTGGAGAAGATTACGATCCCACCCCGCCGCGATGCCGTTTTGTGGGAAGAAGACGAAGCTGATCCCCATCCGCGGAATGAGAACTTGCGTCGGATTTGGGAATGTGGCAGGAAGGAATGGAAAATAGAGAGTGGCTATCATCGTCGTTCGTTGGCCGAAACGGCCATGTTTCGCTTCAAAACCATCTTTGGCGATCATCTTGACGCTCGGGAGACGAAACGCCAGAAAACTGAAGCCAGGATCAAGTGTGTGGCATTAAACCGGATGACTCGTTTGGGTATGCCGGATAGCTATCGCATTAACTAAAAAAGGCTCTATGGGTAGGGGCACTGCGCCCATTCCTTTTATTCATGCAACAACGCCGTATAGAACAGTAAAGCCATGCATACAAGCTCATTGCGGATAATGCGCTCGTAATAATTGCGCTGCCAATTCTTATTTCCAAAAACCTTACACCTGCGTCAATCTTTCACACACTGAGCGAAAGCCGTTATAGTATCAATTTTTTGCTCGCCTGAATCCGCGATGACTCCTTCAAGAAGGCTCGGCCCGCTTTCACCAAGCGTTTTATACCGCTGAACAGCAAAAGCGCAATCATCGTTCAACGCATACGAATCAATTGCCATCCGCAAATGATCTTCTTGATACACATTTGCAAGAGAGTTGGGAGGCATATCGACCCACTCTACCGGGAACACCAACCATCCCAGCGCAAGGCCAACAGCAACCCCGAGCAACAAAGCCATTACAGCGAAAAAAATAGCTAAAATAATCAACGCTGAACGATCTTTAAAATCTTCTGTTTGCATATGCTATCCATCCTATTTTTGTATTTGCAAGGCGACAAACCGCCCTAATCCACAATAAACAGCTTTGCCCCGGTCGAGGTGGAAGAACGGTGCGGCTCGGCATGGTCGGCCACCTGGTAGCTGACCCCCGGCCTGAGAACAAACTTGCGGCCATCGGCCAGCTCAGTGTGCAGTTCGCCTTCCAGGCAGAGCAGGATATGGCCTTTGGTACACCAATGGTCAGCCAGGTAGCCGGGACTATATTCCACCTGGCGCACCCTGATATTATCAAATTGCTGCGTGCGCCAGGTAGCCATGCCTGTTTCCCCGGCATGTTGTGTGGGGTCGACCTGCGCCCAATCGGTAAGGCCAAAGGGGATGTTTTTCATGTCCATCTTTATTTTCCTGACTTGGTTTTGAGCGGACGTTTCTTTAAAAGCAGCAACTGTTTAACATCCCACACATCTTCTTCTGTGGTGACCGGGATGAACAGCCATTTGCCGTCATGCAGTTGGGGTGTGTCTCTTAGCATGCCGCCCACCTTCGCACCCAGTTCCAACGCCAGCGCTTTTTCAACCTGTTCTTTTCCCAGCACAACCTGGGCGACAAAACTTCCGCTTTGTGGATACAGCGAAACCAGCGCTTTGCCGCTCTTGCGATACCACAAATTCCAACCGTAATTTTTGCCGCCGTAGCTTAAATCCCCGGTCATTTGACAGTTCTCTGCCAAATAGCAAACCAGCCTTTCCCACAATGGAAAAGCGGAGCCCAGAACCGATTCGATTTCGCGCGCCACAGGCTGGGCTGATTTATCCGCAAAATAACTGATCGTCATCGAGGATCCTTCTTTCAATTTGCAACCGAATTCCGGAACAGAATCACCATCTAAAACACTATACCAAAAATCATCCATCCAAATCATCTGACATTCGTCACGAAAATGCGTCGACAGTGAGTCTACGCGCGATGCTCGTAATAGTTCTCCTCAGGGGTATAATTTTCTTATGCTCCCGCTCCTGCGCACCAAGATCACCATCCCGCCGATGCGCCCCCGGCAGATTGCGCGTCCGTGCCTGCTGGAGCGGATGCACGCCGGGGCGCAACGCGCCCTGACGCTGATTGTCGCCCCGGCCGGGTTCGGCAAAACAACCCTGGCCGCCGAGTGGGCCCAGACTCGTTCCATGCCGGTCGCCTGGATTTCACTACAAGCGAGCGACCACTCCCGCGAGCGTTTTCTCTCGTATGTCATTCAATCCCTGCAAGCCATCAAACCCCAACTCGGGCAGACCAGCCTGGCGCTGATGCAGGGCGGCTCGCCCGAGGGAGTGCTGTTTGCGCTGGTCAACGATCTGGCCGAAGTTGAAGATGACTTTGCCTTAATCCTGGACGATTACCACAGCGTGGACAGCCCCGAAACCGCCGAAATCCTGGCTTTCCTGCTCGAACAGCGCCCGGCGACTTTCCATCTCGTGCTCACAACGCGCACGATCCCAAATCTTAACCTTTCCCGTTTGCGGGCCCTCGACCAGATGACCGAGATCAGCACCGCAGACCTGCGCTTTACCGAGAGCGAAATACGCCTCTTTCTCGAAACCAGTATGGACCCTTCGGCTTTGCGTCTGCCGGCCGAAGCGCTGGCGCGCCTGAACCAATCCACCGAAGGCTGGGCGGTCGGTCTGCAACTGGCTGCCCTGGCCCTGGCGCGCCAACCCGAAGCCTGGCAGGCGCTGGCCGGGCAGGAACATATCTTCGACTACCTGGCCGATGAAGTCTTGCGCCGCGAAAGCCCCGAAGTACAGGAATTTCTCAAGATCACAGCTTTGTTCGACCGTTTTTGTGCTCCGCAGTGTGAATATTTACTCGAGGCCCTGCCGCCCGGAGATAAATCTCCGGGCTATTCTCACGAAGCCGCCGCAGGCGGCTGGCCCGCTTCAGCGGGAAGCGTAAACGTAGCCCAGACGTTTACGTCCGGGCGGGATCGGGCAAAAGAACTCATCGCCCATATCGAACGCGCCAACCTGTTCCTGGTCCCACTCGACTCGGCCTGGTATCGCTACCATGCCCTGTTCACCGATTTTCTACGCAAACAAACTGCGCCCGAACGATCTGCGCTGTACTATCGCGCCGCCAGCGAGTGGTTCGAACAAAACGGGCTGCTCGACGATGCCATCCATTACGCCACCCACGCCGCGGATTATGAACGCGCCGCCAGCCTGCTCGAAAGCCATTACATCGACATGCTCCAGCGCGGCGAACAAACCGCCCTGGCCGAGTGGATCGCGTCGATGCCGCCCGAACTGCTCGAAAGCCATCCGCGCCTGTGGCTGGCCCAGGGCTGGGCCAGCGTGATCGGCCTCGATTCTGCCCGGGCGCTGGATTGCGTCACAAAAGCCGAGGCGCTCATCCCCGCCGGTAAAACGAGCGATCAAATGCGGGGCGAAGCCAAATCCCTGCGCATCCTGAGCGGTATCTTCGCCGGGCAGGTCGCCGCCGCCGATGAAATCTCCGAAGCCTTCGTCCTGCTCGCCGAACAGGATCATTTCCTGCACAGCCTGCTCCATTTCAACCTTGGCCTGCACCACATCATGCGCGGCGAAACCGCCGGAGCCGTCGAAGCCCTTAGCGAAACCCTGCGCCTGACCTCGGTCTTCAAACTTCCGCTCGTGACCATCGTCGCCCACGTCATGCTCGGCGAAACGCGCCAGATGCGGGGCGCGCTCGGGCTGGCAGAGCGCAACTTCCAGCAGGTCATCCGCTACGCAAAAGAAACCCTGGGCGAGCACACCTTCCTGCTTGGCATGCCCTGCATCAGCTACGCCGAGTTGCTGCGCGAGCAAAACCGCTTCGAGGAAGCCATCCGCTACGCCGAACAAGGGATCGATCACTGTCATATCTGGCAGCCGGTTGCCAGCATGGATGGGCACATCACGCTCTCCCGCCTGCTGGCCGCCCAAAAACGCTGGGACGAAGCCCTGGCCCACCTCGAAAGCGCCATGGGCGAGGCTGAAACCAGCGTCTCGGTGCTGGATGACACCTTTATTGCCATCCAATTGGCGCGCCTGGCGCTGATGCGCTCCGACCTGCCCGGCGCGCTTCAAATCATCCGGCAGTACGATCTGGATAAATCCAGCCAGGGCATGTACTACCATTTGTCGGAAATGACCCAACTATTGCTTTGCCGCGCCAAAGTGGCCGCGCTCGCTTCCGACCCGTCAGCGGCCTTGCCGTTGATAGAGGCCTTGTCCACGCTGATTGCCGAATCCGAACGCCGCGAACGGGTGACCTCCGTTATCGAAGCCCTGATCCTGCGCGCCTACGCCCTGCACGCCGCCGGACGCCACGCCGAGGCCGCTGAAAGCCTGACCCACGCCCTGAGCCTTGGCGCGCAAAGCGGTTATGTGCGCATCTTTGCCGACGAGGGCAAGCAACTCCTGCATTTGCTCGAACAATACCGCCCCCAACTCCGCGCCCCGCGCTCCTACTTTGACCAAATCGTAAGCATTCTACGCCGCGAAAATGTGCCCTCGCCCGTTGCACCTTCAACCCTTCGACTTGGCTCAGGGCAAGCCTTCAACCCTTCGACTCAGCTCAGGGCAGGCCTTCAACCCGACCTGCCCCTCACCCGCCGCGAACTCGACATCCTGGCCCTGCTGGCTGCCGGCAAAAGCAACCAGGAAATCGCCGCCGAACGCGTGCTGACATTGAACACCGTAAAAAAACATGTTGCCAATATTCTCTCCAAGCTCGGCGTCGCCAACCGCACCCAGGCCGTCATGCTCGCTCGAAAACTGGGCTGGGTCGAATAAAATTCACAGCAAACACAAGGTAAAAAATGGCCATTATTCCGTTCGACCCCGGCAAAAGCCGCATCTATCTGAGCAGCCCGGTAAATGCCCTCGTGGAAGGTATTTACGAGCAAAACATTCCCTTGTCTGAAATCCGGAAGCACGGAGATTTTGGTCTGGGGACCTTCAACGATCTGGACGGTGAGATGGTTATGCTCGATGGGCAGGTTTATCGTGTCGGGGGTGATGGAAGCGTTAACCTGGTTGACCCGGAAACCAAAACGCCCTTCGCCTGTGTCACCTTTTTCGAGCGCATGAGTTACGAAAACTCCCTGGTCGATATGGCCTACCCCCAGTTTTTGGATTGGCTGGCCAGTCTCATGCCATCCCCAAACCTGTTCTACGCCTTTCGGATCGAGGGTGAGTTCAAGCAGGTCAAAACGCGCTCCGTGCCCAAACAGGAAAGTTACCGTCCGCTGGTGGAAGTGACCAAAGATCAGCCGGAGTTTTATTTCCACGACATCGCCGGCACCCTGGTCGGATTTTTCACCCCGGCCTTCATGTCATCCTTGAGTGTGCCCGGCATACACCTGCACTTCTTATCAGATGACCGCCAAAAAGGCGGCCATTTGCTGGAATGTCACACCAGACAGGTTCGCGCCGAAATTCAGTTCTTATACACACTGGAGCTTTCCCTGCCTCGCAGCCTGGATTATCTTGGATGGGACTTTCAGCGCGACATCAAGAAAGATTTGGATCAGGCGGAGAAATAGCCAAAAAATACTCCTTTTCTACTCCTTTCGAGCGCCGACAAACTTCTCCCCGGAGAGTATCTTTAGAGAAAAGATACAGCCGGGGAGTTTGCTTTCCCCAAAAGGAGCCTCATGACCCACCTGATTGACCTGAACGTTGTTACCAAATCCTTCCAAACCGATGCCGGCCCCTTCCTGGCCCTCAAAAGCATCGACCTGCACGTCGAAGCTGGGGAATTTGTCGCCATTGTCGGCAAGTCGGGCAGCGGCAAGACGACGCTGATCAACATGATCACCGGCCTCGACCGCCCCAGCAGCGGAGAAATCCTGGTCGGCGGCGCAGCCGTGGAAAAACTGGGCGAGAACCAGCTCGCCGCCTGGCGCGGACGCACCATCGGCGTGGTTTTCCAGTTTTTCCAGCTTTTGCCAACCCTGACCGCGCTGGAAAATGTTATGCTGCCAATGGATTTTTGCGCCACCCCGGCCTTTGGCGAGCGCCGCGCCCGCGCCCTGGAACTGTTGGCGCTGATGGAAATTGACGGGCACGCCAACAAGCTCCCGGCCAAACTGTCCGGGGGACAGCAGCAGCGCGTGGCAATTGCCCGTGCCCTAGCCACCGACCCACCCATCCTGGCCGCCGACGAACCGACCGGCAACCTCGACTCAAAAACTGCATCCGCCGTCTTTGCCCTGTTCGAGCGCCTGACCAGCCTGGGCAAAACCATCCTGATGGTCACCCACGATCCCGACTTGGCCCGCCGCGCCGGACGCCAGCTACACATTGCAGACGGTGCGATTGTGGATGATGTGAATGGGAATGGTAACGGAGGCAAAAAATGACCCGTTGGATAAAAGTAACCCGCGACCTGTGGAACAACCGCTCGCGCACCATCCTGGTCATTCTCTCCATCGCCGTTGGCGTCTTTGCGATTGGGATGATTGCATCCACACAGCAGGCCCTGACCGCCTCGCTCAACGCCCAATACGCCGCCCTGCGCCCGGCCGATGCCATCATCCAGACCGAGCCGCTGCTCGACGAGGACTTTGTCGATGGCCTGCGCAATCTGCGCGGCGTGCAGGCTGCCGAAGGCCGCCGTTCCCTGGCTCTGCGGATTTCGCTCGATGGAAAGGGCGAAACCTGGCGCGATCTGACCCTGTACGCCCTGAACGATTACAACGACCAGCAGTTGTTCCTCGTTAAGCAGCAAGATGGTGTTTGGCCGCCCGAAAAGGGCCAGGTGCTGCTTGAACGTGCCTCGCTGCCCTACATTGGCGCTGAAATCGGCGACCAAATCCTGGTCAAGACCCCCGACGGACGCCAGTTCCACCTGGCCGTCAGCGGGCGCGCCCACGATTTGTACCGCATCCCGCCGGTCATCGAAGGCTGGATTTATGGCTACGTCAGCATGGATACCCTGCGCTGGATGGGCGAATCTGAAGGCTACAACGAACTTTACGTCAAAGCCAGTGACCCCGCCCAAATCCGCGCCGTGACCAACAAGGCCGCCGACCGGGTCGAGGGCCAGGGACTACCCGTCTACCAGAAAACCCTGCCCAAGCCCGGCGAACATCCGCTTAATTTCATCATCGACACGGTGCTGATTCTGCTCGGGCTGGTGGCGGCGCTCTCGATGTTCCTGAGCGCCCTGCTCGTTGTCAACGTCATCTCGGCCCTGATCGCCCAGCAGGAAAAACAGATTGGCATCATGAAAGCCATCGGAGCAAAGTCCGGGCAGATCATCGGCCTGTATTTCGGGATGGTGCTCTTCCTTGGCCTGCTGGCTTGTCTCGTTGCCATTCCGCTCAGCCTGGTCGGCGCCCGCGCCCTGGCGGCCTTTGTGGCTGAGCTGATTAATTTCGACCCGCCGCAGGTGCAGTTCACGCTCGAAGCGCTGCTGCTCCAACTGGGGGTCGGGTTGCTGGTGCCGCTCGTCGCCGCCGCGCCCGCCATCTTCAACGGGACGCAGGTCTCCCCAGCCAAAGTCCTGAGTGAATACGGCATCAACCAGGTTTGGGCGGGGGCCGGCCTGCTCGACCGAATCCTGCGCCGCTTCCCCAATCTGACCCGCGACCTGCTGCTGGCGCTGCGCAACCCCTTCCGCAAACGTGGGCGGCTGATTTTGTCGCTCATCACCCTGACTTTTGCGGGCGCGGTTTTTATGGCGATTGTCAACCTGCAAGGCTCGCTCAACGCCGCCCTGAATGAGATGTTTGGCTTCTGGCGCTACGATGCCTGGCTGATTGTGGACGGCCACATCCCCGCCGAACGGCTGGTGAACGAGGCCAAAGCCGTGCCAGGCGTGCGCAACGCCGACGCCTGGGGATTTACCATCGGGCGCTACATCCGCCCGGATGGCAGCGAAAGCGACAACCTGTACCTGATGGCCCCGCCCGCTGGCACGCCGCTGCTCAACCCGCCGATTATCGCCGGGCGTGCTCTCCAACCGGGCGACACTGACGCCATCCTGGTCAGCCCCGGCCTGCTCGCCAACGAGCCAACCCTGCGCTTGGGCGGGCCGATGCAGGTCAAAATCGAGGGCCGCGAGCAGACCTATGTCATCATCGGCGTGATGAACATGATGGGCAACGCCACCATCGGCTACTTCACCATCATGGACTACGCCGCCTACGCCCGCCATGTGCGCGAACCCAACCGCGCCAACGCCATCATCCTGACCTTCGATGAAAGCAGCCTGGCCGGGCAGCGCGCCATCGCCAGCGCCGTTGAAAAGCGTTATGACGCCGCCGACATCGAAGTGCTCTCCAACTTCCTGATTGCCGAGGAACGCGAGGAAATCGACGGCGCCTTCGCCATCATCGTCGCCCTGCTGATGGTCATGACCGTTCTGCTCGCCACGGTCGGCGGCCTGGGGCTGATGGGCACAATGAGCCTGAACGTGATCGAGCGCACCCGCGAAATCGGTGTGATGCGCGCCTATGGCGCCTCCAGCGCGGCCATTTCGCGCATCGTCATTCTCGAAGGCCTGTTGATTGGGATGTTGAGCTGGGTCCTGGCGATTGGTTTATCGCTGCCCCTCAGCGTTTTACTGGCCCGCAACATCGGCGAGGCCTTCATGGACTACCCGATGTCTGCCTCCTACTCCCCCGGCGGAATCCTGGCCTGGGCTGCCCTGGTCCTGGTCATATCGATTGTCGCCAGCCTGTTCCCAGCCCTGAATGCGGTACGCTTGACTGTGACCGAAGTGCTGGCATATGAATAATTTCCCGTGGCGCGGGATGTTATCCCGCAGCCCTTTTACAACAAAACTGGCGGGATAACATCCCGCCCTACAAGGAGCCAATCATGAAAAAACTCACGCTTGCCTTTGCTTTACTCACCATCCTGCTGACCGCCTGCACCGGGACAGCTACTCCGACCGCGGCCCCGGTGGTCGAGCCTGTCGAATCCAACCTGAATGTCGTCACCGCCGAGGGTAAACTGCTCCCTGCCCCCGCTGTCGAGCTGGCCTTTGCCCAGGGCGGAGTGGTGGCCGAAGTGCTCGCCCGCCCCGGAGACAAAGTGCAAGCCGGGGCGGTGCTGGCCCGCCTGATCGGGATCGAAACCGTCCAGGCCGAACTGGCCGCCGGGAAACTGGAACAGGTCAACGCGCAGGTCGCTCTCAACCAACTCCAGCGCAACGCCTTGCTGACATCCTCGCAGGCCGAAAAAGCCCTGCTCGACAGCCAAAAAGCCTACGAGAGCGAATCCAACGGCTGGAACCTGAGCAATATTGACGACGCCACGGACCTCGAACTGACCCTCGACGATTATGTCACTGCCGAACAGGACTATCGCGATGCGCGCGACAAACTGACCGGCCTGCTGGACAAAGACGAGACCAACCGCGAGCGCATGAATGCCCAGGATGACCTCGACAGCGAGCAAAAGGCCCTGGCCGAAACCTACGCCGACCTGCTCGAATCGATTGCGGACAACGACCAGCCCCTCGACGAGGAACAGGTGACACTCCTGAATGCCATCGCCGCGCTTGAAGTCGCCCGCCAAAACCAAACCCGCCTCGATGGGCAGAACCTCGACCCAGAAAAATTGTCCGCCGCTGAAGCGCGTCTCGCGGCTGCAACGGCTCACGTGACCGCCGCCGAAGCCGCCCTCGAACTGTACGAACTGCGCGCCCCGTTTGCCGGGACCGTGCTCAGTTTCGATCTGATAGCCGGCGAAACCGCACTGCCCGGCCTGCCGGTCGCCTTCCTGGGCAACACCGCTGCCTGGATGGTTGAGACCAAAGACCTGGCCGAAATCGACATCGCCCGCGTAGCCCTCGGTCAGCCCGCCAGCATCAAACTGGATGCCTTCCCCGGCGACGAATTCCCGGCCACCGTCACCGCCCTCGACCCGGTCGGCCAGGAATACCTGGGCGATATGGCCTACAAAGTCACGCTGACGCTCGACCAGGCCGATGCCCGCTTCATGTGGAATATGACCGCAACGGTCAATATCGAAACAGAGTAAAGGGAAACGGGTTTTGAGTAAAAAAAGCAGGGCTGACTCATTCATCAGCCCTGTCTTTTATTTCTCAATGATCTCCACCAATCCCAGGCCGCCATTGACCCGCACCCGGTCGCCGGTCTTCACGCGTGGTAGCGAGGCCCGGCTGACCACCACCGGGATGCCTTTTTTAGGTCAAGAATACTATACGCTGAAATTTCTTTCTCAATATCATGGTACTGCGTGTAGAACTCATCTTTTTTTGCCTGTTGGGCGTCTGTGAGATTACTGTTTGCCATAAATGTTCCAGTCAGAATGATATTTGATGATACAAGGCGGCGGACATTGCGGCAGGAAAAAGCCAAAGGGTGCGGGACGCCGATCACCTTCGGGGATCAGAACCAGCATCGGGATGCTGTAAATCCACATTAACCGGCAGAATCCTCCCGGTAAGCCTGCAAATGGTTGTTAACTTGCCTTTATCTTTTCAATACCTATTTTGATTTTTGAATGTCCGAAAGTACTTTCTTCGCCGCCTCCTCTATCTCTCGAGGTAAACCCATTTTTATGGCCTGTGATATATCCATAACTGCTTTTTGCTTTTCTCCAAGTTTTCCGTAGATTTGGCCTCTGAAATATAGAACAGGAGCATCTTTCGGATTGAGATTGATGGCTCTGTTTATATCTGCTAATGCTTCGACAGGTTTATCCAATTTGAAATAAGCACTCGAACGATAGTAATAGCCATCCAAATCATTTGATACAAGAGATATGTATTTGTCAAAATCTTGCAACGAATCACGATAGTTACTACTTGCACTATAAACCAAACCTCGCTGATAGTATGCTTGTGGGTCTTCCGGGGCGAGGCGAACATAGGTTTCCGCATCTTCTAATGAGCAGCGATAGTTACCTATTCGTAGGTGTAATCCCGATCTAACATAATAAGATGCTGGTGCATTCGGCTCTATTTCAATGGCTCTTTCAAGGTCTTCAAGAGCATGTTGAATGTCACCAAGAGAGAAAAAAGTTTGTCCTCGAAAATAGTATGGTCTATAATCGCTTGAGCTTATAGAAATCGCTCTTGTAAAATCTTGTATAGCATATTGTGGCTGGCTGACAGCTACAAATATTTCTCCACGTACTAAATATGCTTCCAAACTATTTGGATCAAGTTCTATGGCTTTACTAGCGTCTCTTGCTGCTTGCTGTGGTGATCCTGCACGAGCTTCTAAAATTATTCTGGCCCTGCCTACATAAGAAAACGGAAAATGAGGATTGAGAGAAATTGCTTGGCTAATATCTTGATAAGCTGCATCAACATTTCCTAAACAAAAATGACAGTACGAACGATTGTGAAAAGCCAGTGCGATATTGGAATCCAATTTTATGGCTTTATTCAAGTCCGCAATCGCTCGATTGTAATCTCCCAAATCAGCATAACCAGCAGCACGGTTGATATATGCACCAGTAAAACTTGGTGCTAAAGCAATTACTCTCGAATAATCTGAAATGGCCTGCGGGTATTTCCGCAAATGATCATATACAAATGCTCGTTTCCAAAAGTTGGAAAAATCATTTGGATTTGCTTCGATAGCTCTGATTAATTCTGGGAGCAAACTGCCATCCAGTTTTATCGGCTTTTCCGTATTGTCAAAAAGTTGGCGAAAAAACATATGGTATATCCAATTAAATTTTCATGAGGAAGCAAGCTAACTTGTTTTAAACAGACGCCTGTATAAAACCCCAGCTTGTTGGTTTGGACAGCCAAATGGCTGTATCGTGGCTTATCTCTTTCAAAAACCATCCCCACTACTATACCAAAAATTCCAGGCCTAAATCATCTGACATTTGTCACCTTCCAGGCTGGTGAGGATTTTCATTGTCCGTGGCCCACATGGCAGGATTAGCCTCGATATAACGCCAACTCGCATCCATTTCGCGGTCGTTGCGGATGATGTGCTCGTAGTAATTGCGCTGCCATAAACGTTTATCAAAGCGCGCCCAGTCCTTTTCGTCCACGCCGGTAATGTATTCATGGGTCGTGATGGATTTGAACGCGCCGATGATTTGTCCCAACGTTGGCGGTTTTCCCGTTGGGGCGGCCCTTGTGGCCGTCCTGTCCTCGCCGAGATTCGACATGAAAATGATTTGGCATAACGACGAATATGCCTAAATCTATGTTGGGAAATCTTTCAACCAGCTCTTCCCATGTCTTAACCACCATCTGCCGGCTTCGTTCAAAACCACCTCGTCGTCGACAATTTGTCCAAAAAACGCCATGGGGTTTTTGGTCACAACCGTCACAAAATACGCTCCGGCCTGGGAATAATCATATCCTTTCAGGCAAATGGATTGGCGATGATGCTTTGGCGGGTCGAAATTCGATGGCATACGTTAATTTTATACCTAAATCTCGCGCATCAATCATCTGATATTTGTCACCAAAAAGCAGGGCTGGCCTATTCGTCAGCCCTGCTTTGATTTCACTCCAAAATCGTCACCACCCCGCTCGAACCATCCACCAGCAAGATCAACGGCATCAGCGACTATGAACGCGCCCTTTGGGACACCCCCCTGATGGAGACTTTCGGGCTGGCGACAAGTTGGAAAACTCAAAGGGGTATAAATTTACGGTCGGGCGGGCCGCAAACTATCTGGAATTTCGCGGTAGACATCATCGTATGCCTGGTAGCCGCTGCGCACCACTAGATCGAACAGGTTGTCCTGGGTCAATGTCTGCACCGGCAGCAGAACGCAGAAAATCGTCCCGTCAAAGGCCGAGTCGCCGGTCAGGTCGGCCATCGTGCAGCGCTCCAGATCGAGCAGAGGCTGTTCTTTAAGCAGCCGGTCGAGCACCCTGACCGCCAACGGAGGCAGGTCTCGGGTGTCGCGATAGATTGCCAGACTCACCACCCCACCCGCTACCTGGTTCGTGACCGTTACCGTAATCTCCTGGCCGGCAATCAGCGCCGTATTTTCCAACCCGGCATCTTGTAAAGCTTGCAAGACGCCCAGCCCAAGCGCCTCGTTTGAAACCAAAACTCCGTCCAGGTCATGTTCTTCATCTGTGATAATTTCTTCAACCAAGCGCTGGGCCGAGACCTGCTCCCGGCTGTCGATCACTTCATCGACCAGCAAACGTAACTGGCGGCTGGCCTCATACGACGCGAAGATTTCATCCTGCCCCAGGCGATATAAATTGATATTGTGGTCAGTCAGCGCGCCGGAGATACGCGCCAGGCGAACCTGGCGCTTGGCGGCGGGCCTGTTCTCGATGTCGAGCGCGTCAAGCAAAGCCCTGGCTTGCAAACGTCCGGCTTCGCGATTATCAAAAGACAGGTAAGCGCCAAGCTTCGCGCTTTTGACCAAGCGATCATAAGCCAGCACTTTAACGTTTTGAGTAATCGCCCGTTCGACAGCTGGAACAAGCGCATCGCCATCCACCGGAACGATAATAATAGCCTTTACACCTTCACTAACCAGGTTGTCCACCTGGTCAGCTTGCAGGCGCGCATCCTGGTTGGCAACCACACTGATAACTTCATAGCCTTTTTCCTCCAACAGGATGGTCAACAAAGCTTCTTCTTTTTTCCAGCGCTCACTCTCAAGATCAGGGAAAGCCAGGCCAACCGTAACCGGCGGGCCGCCGCCACAGGCAGTTAAGGCTGCCAGCAATGTCACCAGCAAAACCAGTTGATATAATCTCTTGGGAAAATTGAACATTTTAGGATCCTGACGAAATTTGGAATATTGCGTCTATTATACGCCAGCCCAAGATTTGGAGATTCCCCATGACCGATCCGTCCCCGCAACTGCCCTGGGAGTGCACCCGCAGCGAACCCGGCCCCGACATTTTGCTCTTTCGCGCCCGCTACAATTGGATGCGCAACCCGCGCAATGACGCGGCCCTGAAAACGCTTGTGCTGGAAGGCAACGACTGGGTCAATGTGGCCGCCGTCACACCAGCAGGGAAAATCGTCATCGTGCGCCAGTTCCGCTTCGGAACCGGGCGCACTACCAGCGAGCTGCCCGCCGGCCTGATCGAACCGGACGAAGCGCCGCTGGCCGCCGCCCAGCGCGAGCTGCGCGAAGAAACTGGCTACACGACCGAAGATTGGATTCCATTCGGCAGTGTGGATGCCAATGCAGCCTTCCTGAACAACCAGTGCCACCTGTGGCTGGCGCGCAACGTGGTCAAAACGACAGAAACCGCCCTCGACGCCGGCGAAGATATCCTGGTCGAAGAACTCAGCCTCGACGAACTCAAGGAAGAGATCCGCGCCGGCCATTTCAGCAATGCCCTATCGCTGCTGACCGCCTACAAGGTTTTCGATTTGAAGTAAACACGCCCAATTATTTGAGCAGCACACAGTAAATCACCCAAAGAGAAGTTTATGATATATTTGCGCGGATAGGGGCTTTTCCATCATTTGACAATTACTCAGGAACTAAATTGATGACAAAACAATTTCTTCTAAAACTACTTAAAAACGAGTCATTCATAGCCATTGCGCTGATTTTCCTGACAACCTTGCTCACCTATGGTGTCCATATTCCCAGGCTGGGTTATTACTACGATGACTGGTATGTTCTCTGGTCAGGCGCTGCCAGGGGGGCAGATAGTCTCATCTCGTTATTCAGCACCGACCGCCCGTTTATGGGTGTTATTTATTCATATTTATACCGATTAATGGGTGACCAACTGGTGCTCTGGCACCTGTATGCCCTGCTGTGGCGTTTTGTCGGCGCAATGGCTTTTTTCTGGATCCTGCGTCTGGTATGGCCCGGGCAAAAATACATCACCACACTAATGGCTGTGCTTTTTGTGATTTATCCCGGGTTTCTCTCACAACCGGATGCACTTACCAAACAAAACCATCTTTTCGGGTTCGGAACAGCCCTGCTTTCGATCGCGTTCATGTTACAAAGTCTGAAAATAAAAAACCGGATCTGGAAAATTCTCTATCTCCTGATTTCTATTATTTTGACTGCAAATTATTTATTTATTTATGAATACATGATTGGACTGGAAGGCATGCGCCTGGCCTTATTAGCCTTTACTTTGTTCCAGGATGGTTTCAAGAAAACACGCACTTTTCTTACAGAGATTCTCAAGAATTGGTGGCCGTATCCTCCCATTATGGCCGCTTTTTTGTATTGGCGCTTGTTTATTTTCGACAGCAGCCGAAGCGCAACCAACGCAGACAAACTGGTATTCAACTATCGCAGCGACCTGGTAAATATGTCTGTGCGCCTGATTTTCGAATCGATAAAAGATTTCCTGGATACTGCATTTTTTGCCTGGTTTGTACAACCCTTTCACTTGTTTGCCACAGCAGAATATACCGATCTTGTTGTGGCATTTCTGATAGCCGGCATTGTGATTGGCCTGGTTTGGCTCTACACATCCCAATTCAAAAAATTATGGGAAACAGGGTCTGATGAAGCCAATACACCAGCCCTGGTCAAAAATTTCATATGGATCGGCGCCTTTGCCATCCTGTGCGCAACTGTTCCCGTTATTCTATCTGCCAGGGAATTCAATCCCACCGATTCCTACAAGAGTTATGGTCTGCACCCGATCGGCGGGGTTATCCTGTTGATCGCCGGGTTCGTTTTAATGCTTCAGCCAAAGTACCGTAAGTTGATCTTGCTAGCGCTGGTCGGTATCTCGGTCGCAACTCAATCTCTGAACGCCAGCAACTGGGAAAAATACTGGGATTATCAGCGCGAAACCTGGTGGCAGCTTACCTGGCGCGCCCCCGACATAAGAAACAACACGCTACTGATGACCTACTTCTCGGTCGATTTCGCTTTGCAACAGGATTATGAAACCTGGGGGCCGGTGAACTTGATCTACCGGCCAGAACCGTTTGAGTATCCACAAATTCAGGCAGAGGTGCTCAACCAAGACACTGCTTTTAGCGTCCTGCAACAGGAAGTCATCGATAAATATATGCGCGATGCCTGGCTGCACCGGGATTTTTCCAAACTACTTTTGATCAGTTTGCCATCAAAAAATTCTTGTGTACATGTGATTGATGGCATTTTGCCAGTTTACTCTGAATATGAGTCGCTGCTGGTCGAGCGCGTTGGCGGTCGATCGCTCATCAAGCGTATTACCGCAGAAGGCGAGTCACCCATCCCGCCTGCCTCCATTTTTGGCGCGGAACCAGCGCACGAATGGTGCTACTACTACCAAAAGGGATCCCTGGCCCGCCAGCGGGGTGACTGGGATGAAGTTAGCCGTCTTTATGATGAGACCGTTGCTCAAAAACTCAAAGCGAGCGACAAATCCGAGTTATTTCCGTTTATAGAGGGGCTTGTCAATTCAGGCCGTTTAGATGAAGCCAGCGCACTGTTCGAAGCAGAGATCAAAGAACGCGATAAGTTGAGTTACAAAATCTGCGAGGCCTTATCCAGAGATCCAGGTTATCCACCAGAGTTTAATTACGATTACGGTACTCTGCATCAAATTCTGTGCGAACCATAAAACAGAAATCAAAGGGGCAATTTAGTGCAATCAGGCGGATGATTTGGGGCTTCTCGCCGCGAGGGCCATTTCCAGCGCCCGGACCCCATCCTCCAGGGTGCAGATTGGAGCGGACTCACCGGCAGCGACCTTCAGGAAATGTTGGGTCTGCGCCACGAAAAGCTGGTTGCGCTCAAACCCGTCCGGGAGTGGGTAATGCGTTTCGATGGCGGCAGCAGGCTGGGGGTAGGTCCCGCCAAAAGAATCCGGCATCTGAAAGTGGATCAGCGTCCCGTCGGCGTTATCCCAACGGAGCGTACCCGCCGCGCCAACGATTTCCAACCGGTGAACCGCCGGGCGCTGGAAGTAATTGACATGCACCCCGCCGATCGCGCCGGACGCAAATTTCAGCCCAATCTCGGCCACATCTTCCACGCCGCTTAATTCGAGCGGGGAAACGTGTCCGCTTAAAGCGTGCAGCGAGACAACTTCCCCCAAAAGAAAACGCAAGTAATCGAGCGGATGGGTCAAGGTGCGCACAACGCCGCCGCCCAGGTCGTCGCGAGCGGCATAGCTGGCGCGGTAATCTTCCCAAGGGTGCCAGTTGGGCAGGTACTCGCCCCAATGGGCATGGACGGTCAGGATCTTGCCCAAAGCTCCGGCTTCGATCAATTCTTTGGCCCGGTTCAGGGTTGGGTGAAAGCGAAACTGAAACCCGACCAGGATGCGATTGCCATTTTTTTTGGCGGCGCTGCGCAATTCATCGACCCGAGACAAATCTTCGGAGATCGGCTTCTCCAGCAGGACGGCGCACCCGGCCTGCGCCGCAGGGATGGCAACCTCCATATGAAGGGCAGTCGGGTTGGCGACGATGACAGCCTGCGGCCGGTGCTTTTTCAGCGCTTCGACCAGGTCGGTCTCGACGGGATAGCCCGCCAATTCGTCATCAGGCAGGGTCGCTTTGTGCGTGCGATACAGCACAATATCCTTCTCGCCCAAAGCAACCAGGTTGCGAAAATGTCGTCGTCCAATTGAGCCAAGCCCGGCAATTAAAATTTTCATAAAAAGCCCTCTGCGCCAACTTTGAACAATGCTATTTTAAGCCATATTACGCTTTTGCCCGGTCAGCAAAATCAACAATGCCCCAATCATCAGCGCGCAAAACACCAGGCATGCGCCCAAGCCGAGTTGCAGGCCGATCTGATCGCTGGCGACGCCTATCAGCCAGGGACCAAGCATCCCGCCCAGGCCGGCAAAGGTAAAGAGCAACCCCAGGATGGCGCCCTGGTTTTCGGTGTGCTGGTCAGAAACAGCCGCTGTAACGGTAGGGAAGATAATGGAAAGGAAAAAGCCGCTCAAGGGCAGGAAGAAGAAAATTTCTGGCGGGCCAAAAATGCCGAGGGCAATACTGACAAATGCCCCCAGTGAAGCCAAAAGCAGGATTCTCAGATAGCCGATTCGCTCGACGAAGAAACTGCCGAGCAAGCGCCCGGCCATCATCAGGCCAAAATAAAGCGAGAGCATTTGGGTGCTCAAACCAACCG
Source organism: Anaerolineae bacterium (assembly GCA_022013685.1). GTDB lineage: Bacteria > Chloroflexota > Anaerolineae > Anaerolineales > Villigracilaceae > UBA8950. The sequence goes on along the minus strand of JAKLPV010000208.1, from coordinate 10,646 downwards.
CCAGGCCCTTCTGGGTTTGCAGGAATTCAACGATCCACGAACCGATGCCAAGTTCAGTCGAAACATAAATTGCGATCAAAAAATAGTACCAGATGCTATCGCCAGTGAAGGCTGTTTTCATCAACTTCTTGAAGGAAATTGATTCGCTTTTCTGTTCGGCCATGCGCGGATATTTTGCCAACAGGGTATAGACCAGCATAACAGCGACCAGAACCAGCGCACCCTGGTAAACCTGTCGCCAGGAGTATCCGCCCGCGAGCAGGAATCCGGCATACAAGGGCGCGGCCATCGAACCCAAACCGTGCAGGACCGACATCAGGTTCAGGTATTTGGCCTTCTGCGCGATGTGCAAATCCACAATGATGTTGTTCGCGCCCAACTCGATCGCGCCCAGCCCCAGACCGAGCACCAACATGGACAAGGCCAGCGGCCAAAAGGTGCTAAACGTGCTAAAGCCGATGATGCCGAGCGTCAGGCATATCGCAGCGATGAGCAAAACGGTTTTCTTGCCCGCAATATCGGCCAGGATACCGGTCAGCAAGGTAGCGATCAGGAATCCGATATAAATTCCGAGCAGGATGCTGCCCCCCACCGAGTAGGAAAAATCCAGGTCGCGCAAAAAAGCCGGGATGGTTGCACCTTTCAGGTTATCGGAAAATCCAAAAACGAAGAAAGCGAAGAAGCTGGCAATGGTCCAGATCCAGACAGTATTTTTAGTGGTCGTTTGCATAAGATTCCTTTTGTGCTTTGCAAGATGCCAGCCCCAGGCTCAACAGGCCGATGCTATAACCAGTTAACGAGAGGGCATACAGCCAGCGCGCGCCGACAGCATCAAAAATCGCCCCGGACACCGGCGCAGCCAGCATGCTGACCAAACCAGAAATGGTAATGGTATATAACGCCAGCACCGTGCCGGTCTCATTCGGTTGGGTGCGGCTGCTGATCAGGCCGATAAAGGCGACGGTGTAAAAGCTGAAACTTGTTCCGCCGATGAAACGCGCGATCATGATGCTGGCGATGGATGGGAAAAGCAGCACCAACAGACGCTGTAGAATGATGATGACGAAGGCTAGCAACATCAGACGCGGAGCGCTGACCCGGCGCACGATTTTATCGGCCCAGAGCATGAACGGCAGCTCGACCACTGCGCTCAAAATCCCGGCAACGCTGATCAGACTTTTGCTCGCGCCCAACTCGGAGAGATAAACGTTTTCGAACTGTAAAACGCCATTGTTCAGAAACCCGATAAAAATCAGCGCGATCGCAAAGGCCAGCAGGATCGGGTCACGCACAACACGCCCAACCGTGACGAACAGACTGGCCTTTGGCTGTCCCACCGCCGCTTGCATACCGGCAAAGTGGCGCGGACGGATAAAAAACACGAGCACACAGGCTGCCAAAAATCCCAGCGATACACCGCCAAAACCGGCCGCAAACCCCAGTCGCTCGATCAGCCATCCGGCTGCAAGCACGCTGATGATCCAGCCTACCGACGACCAGACCCGCACACTTCCGTAGCCCGTGCCCGAGGCGTTCGCCACGCTGACCGCCATCGAATCAGAGATCGGCACCAGGCCAGACATGGTCATCGCCTGGAAAAAGACAATCACAATGATCGGCCAAAAGGATGTTTGCTGCCCGATCAACAGGTAAGCGATTGCCCCCAGGGCCAGCGCCCATTGCAGGTAACGTTCGGGGTTGGGTCGTTTTTTAACTTCGCTGACCAGGACAGGCGCAAGCACCAGCCCGACCAACGAGCTGGCGGCCGAGATCGTGCCAATCTGCTTGCCGTTCAGTCCCAGGCCAACGTAAAAAAGATTGATAAAAGGCAAGATAAATCCCCACCCGCCCAGGTAGGCAAAATAATAAGCGCGGGCAAGGATCAGGTCACGCCGGTCAAGGGAAGTTGGTTCAAAAGTATTCATCGATTTAATCCGAGCGAGTATATCACCCGGATTGCGCAAATAGACTTTCAATCGGCTTAGAATCAGGCGAATCGCCCAAGCATGGATTCTTGTTGTATACTCTGCAACACAGAAAAAACGTCAGGTCTGCGAATTTCCAGCCATATTTTTGAAAGCTGCATCATGAGAATCATCTACTTTTCACTCGACTACACTCCCCACGATCATCGTTTCCTGTCTGCGTTATCGGCAAGTTCGCACAAAATATTTTATGTGCGCTTACAGCAAGGCCCGCGCCAGACCGAATCGCGGCCGGTGCCTGAAAATGTCGAGATCGTTCAATGGGCGGGCGGGCAAAAGCCCTTCGCATGGAGCGATCTGCCGAAACTGACCCTGGCCTTTCGGGCTTTGGTCAAAAAAATCAAACCCAACCTGATCCACGCCGGACCCATCCAAACTTGTGCCTTGATCGCTGTTCTCTCAGGTTTTCGCCCGCTCCTGACCATGTCGTGGGGCTTCGACCTGATGAAAGATGTTCACCGCAGCAAGTGGTGGGAATTTGCGACCCGCTACACACTCAAACGCTCGACCTTTTTCACATCCGACGCGCAAGTGACGCGCGACATGGCCGTCAAATATGGCATGGCCCCTGCCAAAACGGTTGTCTTTCCCTGGGGTGTAGATTTGGAACATTTTAAACCGCCGGAGGATGAAAGACGAAGAACGAAGGAAAACCCTCCGTCAAAAGGGTTTACCCTGTTCTGCAACCGCTCCTGGGAAGCCAATTACGGCGTGGATGTGCTCGCCAGGGCTTTTGTAACTGTAGCCAGGCAGCGGGAAGATGTGTCGCTGATGCTGCTCGGCGGAGGATCGCAAGGCGGCGCAATCCGTAAGATTCTGCTCGGCGGCGGGGCCGAGGGTCGTGTCAGCTTTCCCGGTCAGATCAACAACGCCGAGCTGCCGCGCTACTACCAGATGGCCGATATTTACATCAGCCCGTCTCATGTCGACGGCTCGTCTGTCTCACTGATGGAAGCCCTGGCCTGCGGCCTGCCCTGCCTGGTCTCCGACATCCCGGCCAACAAGGAATGGGTCAAGGAAGGGTATAATGGCTGGCTGTTCCCAGATGGCGATCACAATACCCTGGCCGCCAAGATACTCCAGGCCATCGAGCAGCGCGAAAAATTACCCGAGATCGGTCAAAAGGCCCGCGCCACCGCCGAAGAGAAAGCAGATTGGGCGAAAAATGTGCAAATTTTGCTCGATGCTTACGAGAAAACAGCTTTTCACCGGAAAGGTTAGCGCCTATGAAATTCGGCCTGATAAAAAACAGTCTGCTCGTATTTTTTGACCGTCGTGAAGAAGAAAAACACCGCCTAATATTCTGGGCTTGGATTTTCCTGATTTACCTGCTCGGACTGATATTTTTTGGAATTCTTTTCGATTGGCGGCAAACGCCCATCAATTATCACGATTGGGCTACTCTTAATTTACCGCGCTTCCAGGTTATCAAAGAGTCGCTCACGCAAAGAGTTTTGCCCTTACACATTTCGAATACACGCATCTCGCACGACCTGACCGATCGCTTTCTGGTGATTCCCGATACAGTAATAACGCCACAAATGGCGCTTCTTCTATTCATGGACAGTGATACCTTTGCGTTGTTTGATGTGATCATTCACTATACAATTGCAACTATCGGTTTGTTGTATTTCAAGAGAAAATTTAACCTTTCTCTGTTTGTTTACGCAATGCTTTTCTTTTTATTCAACAGTAATGGGCATATCCAGGCCCATTATGCGGTTGGCCATGCAAACTGGGGCGCATATTTCTTGTTCCCTTTCTTTGTTCTGTTGCTTTTAGAATTTGTTCAAGGCAATGTTGGCTGGTGGTGGGTAACAAAAATAGCTCTGCTTTCACTTTATGTCCTATTGACAGGTGGACAGCACCACTTTACCTGGATGATGTTATTCCTATCGCTGCTCGGACTGGCCCAACTCAAACAACTTAAATGGGTATTTGCTGCCATTGTCGCATCGGGCTTCTTGGGCGCAATCCGCCTTTTACCACCAATCTTGATTGTCAGTGACGTGACGTCACGCAGCGTCTTTCAATTTCGGGCAGGCTACCCGGGTCTGGCCGAACTATTCAACGCCTTTATTTCAATCCGTCCCATCGATCATAACTTATCTGTCTCGAACATCCCCACCGGCTACTGGGAATACGACTACTTTATCGGCATACTGGGCTTTGCATTACTCTCTTTTGGCATTTGGAGCTGGCTGTGCGACCCGATCAAGCCATTTCACAAATTACTCGTCCCGATTATTATTATCACCGCCCTCAGTATGGGCTTCTTATATGAATACACCCTATTCAACCTGCCTATTTTTGCCAGTGAACGCGTTATTTCGCGCATGATCAGCCTGCCTGTCACTTTGCTACTAATGATTTCAGCCATTTACTGGCAGAAAACCTACGAAAAAGCTGCCAGCAACACCACAACTTACCTGTTCGCCGGGCTTGGCCTGCTTTTACTGCTCAACGACCTTCTCACCCATACCCGTCTGTGGAGTGTCAAGAAGGCATCCGAATTCTTCTCGACAAACCCAATACAATTCAATGAAAACCTGATCCAAAACCGGGCAGACCCAGAATACATTCAAATCATCCTCGCAGCGATTGTTTTGAGTATCGTTACGGCAATGGTATTGACCGGGCTTGTTTTGTATGAAAAGAAGAAAATCAACCCAAAACCAAAAAACAAAGTATGAAAACCATCGCCATCATCCAGGCCCGCATGGGCTCTTCACGCCTGCCAGGCAAAGTTCTTTTGGATATTGCCGGGAAACCGATGATCCAGCACGTCATCGAGCGGACTCAGCGCGCCCGCAGCCTGGATTCCGTTACCATCGCCACTACCACCGACCCCGCGGACGACCCGGTAGCTGCTTTCGCGCTTTCGATGGGCGTTCCCTGCACCCGCGGCAGCCTGCATGATGTGCTCGACCGCTACTACCAGGCCGCCAAAACCTATAGCGCCGATACAATCGTCCGCATCACCGCCGACTGCCCGCTGATCGGCCCGCAAGTAATTGACCAAACGGTTGAATTGCTTTCTTCATCCTTCATCTCTCATCCTTCTGACTTCAGTTGTAACCGTCTGCCTCCGCCCTTTAGCCGCACCTTCCCGATCGGGTTGGATGTCGAAGTTTGTACGTTTTCCGCCCTCGAACGCGCCTGGAAAGAATCAACCAAAACCTTCCACCGCGAACACGTCATGCCTTTTTTGTATGAAAATACGATCTTCGAAGGCAATCCGCAATCCGTAATTCCTAATTCGTATTTCGTGTTACGCGGGTTTTCTCAAAGAAACTTCAAAATCGCCCAACTCCATCATAGCCCCCGGCACGGCGATTTACGCTGGACGGTGGATACTCCTGAAGACCTGAGCTTCATGCGTGAAATTTTTGCCCGCCTGGGCGACAAACCCGGCTTTACCTGGTACGATGTGCTTGAAATTGTGCAAAAAGAGCCACAACTGGCAGAAATCAACGCCGCTGTGCGCCACAAAACCATGACCGAAGTAGACGAAAGACAACAATGAAGTCAGAGTACAAAATGAAGAATGCAGAATAAAAAATATCTGCGCTCATCATTCTGCATTCTGCACTCATCATTCTGCATTTATGATTACTATCTTCTCCGCTCCCAAACCTTTCAGCGATCCGCACATCGCCACGATCCAGCACAACGCCATTGCCTCGTGGACAAAGCTGCCGGAGGTGAACGTCATCTTGCTCGGTGACGAACCCGGCCTGGCTGAAGCCGCCGCCGATTTGGGCGTGACCCACATCCGAGAGATCCCACGAAGCCCAAGCGGCGCGCCGCTGATGGATGCCATGTTCCGCCTGACAAGAGAATCCAGCCCCACGCCACTCTACGCCATCGTCAACGCAGACATCATCCTGTTCGATGACTTTGTCGAAGCGGCCCGCAAGGTTATGCGACAGCAAGAAAAATTTGTTCTGCTCGGTCAGCGCTGGGATTACGACATCACATCCGCACTTGATTTCTCTGAAGGCTGGCAAACCCATCTGCGGCAAAAAATTCAAGAAACTGGCGAACTCCATCGTCCCGCCGGCTCAGACTATTTCATCTTTCCTCTTTCTTGTTTCATCGATATTCCCGCCTTCATCATTGGCCGCGCCGGGTGGGACAACTGGATGATCTACCACGCCCGCAAAAACGGATTCCCGGCCATTGATGCCACCGCCGATGTGATGATCGTCCACCAGAACCACGACTACTCTCACCTGCCCGGCGGGCAGCCTCACTACAAACACCCCGAAACCGATGACAATATCCGTTTGGCGGGTGGCCGCCCGATGACCCGCTTCACCCTGCTCGACACCGACAAACGCCTTGTTGACGGCAAGATTCTGCCGCAAACACTCAACACCGCCCGCCTGTGGCGCAAAATCGAATCTTGGCCGCTGCTGGTATTGGGTTCGAAGAAAATGTCCAATGCGCTCTGGCGAGTGAAGAAGGTAATTAGTAAGTGGTAATTGGTAATTTCAACCAATCTCCAGCCGCTAATTACCATTTACCAATCACCCATTACAAACTATGCGTAAAGGCCAAAACCCCGCCAAATTTGCAAAAACCGTCGCCAAACCCGAGCGGATCACCGTTGCGGTGCTGAACTACATCCCCTTCCTGAGCGGATTCTATTCCGAAGCGCTGGACGTGCTCAAGGTCAGCCTGGAAACGATGCACAATGATCCCGGCCTGCCCTTCGACCTGATGATCTTCGATAACGGTTCCTGCCCCGAAGTGCGCGATTGGCTCATCAGCGAAAAAGAAGCCGGGAGAATACAATATCTGGTTCTTTCCGAGAAGAATATGGGCAAGGGCGGCGCCTGGAACATCATCCTGGCCGGCGCACCCGGCGAGATCATTGCCTATGCTGACTCGGATATTCTCTACTACCCCGGCTGGCTGGCGCGTTCGGTTGAGCTGCTCGAAACCTTCCCGAAGGTCGGCATGGTCACCGCCCGCCCCTTCCGCACCAACCCCGAATATCACAGCTCCACCCGTGAGTGGGCCACACAAAACGCGGCGCTCGAAGAAGGCCAATTCATCCCCTGGGAAAATTTCTGGGAGTTCAACCGCTCACTTGGGCAGGACGAAGCCGAAAATCGCAAGGTGTATGCAGAGACAGTGGATTACAAGGTGTCATTGCGAGCCCCGTTATTGGCGAAGCAATCTCCTGTTGAACGGGAGACCGCCGCGCCGCACAACCCGCAGCTCGCGGTGACAGCGTTTGCGGGCGCCTCCCACTGGCAGTTTGTTGCCTACAAAGCAACCCTTGCCCAATTCCTGCCCTTCGACATGGACAAACCGATGGGCCAGGTCAAGCAGCTCGACCAGCGCATGAACGCCGCCGGTTATCTGCGCCTGATGGTAAGCGATCCGCTGGTCATGAATCTCTCGAACACCACCGATTATGTGAAGGGTGTTTACGCCGGCAAACAACCTGCGCCCAAACAAGCCAGCCTGGTCAAGCGGCTGGTCCAGGCCGCGCCCATCAAAAAAGCGCTGCTGGCGGTTTACGATCAGATTTTCAAGTGGTATTACTCTTGAGCCAGGGCGGTGGTCGAGTAGCCCTGAGCGTTCTGTGCGAAGGGCGTATCGAGACCACTTTTCCATTTGCAAAATAAACCACTGCCAAAACAAGATGTGGTCTCGAGTAGCGCCTAGTTGTCACTCGGCGCTACTCGACCACCGTGCGGGATAAGGAATTTCATGGCCTGGATGTATATCCTCGAGTGTGCAGACGGCTCCTACTACGTCGGCTCGACCAAAGACATCGAACGCCGCCTGTGGGAACATCAATCCGGCCTGGGCGCGAAATATACATCCTACCGCCTGCCGGTAAAATTGGTCTATTCCGAAGAATATGAGCGCGTAGCCGACGCATTTGCCCGTGAGAAGCAAGTCCAAAACTGGAGCCGCGCCAAACGCGAAACCCTTATAAACGGCGAATATGACAAATTGCCGCCGTTGGCAAAGAAAAAGTTTGCAGAAAAGAGCAACCCGGTGGTCTCGATACGGCGGCGACGCTTCTCCGCCGCCGTATCGAGACCACCCGTAACCTGAAAACAATTGTTCCCATGAAATGTTGGTCTCGATACGCGTTTCGCACAAACCGCTCAACGCTACTCGACCAACGAAGCATATTTGAAATTAAATAAGTTGTTAGCAAGCGGAGATGAAAATGTCCGAAATTATAGAAAATGCTTTTCAAATAGCAAGATATTTAGTAGAGAATCCAGAAAAAGATGAACAAACAGAGATAAGAAATGAATTATCCCTGTCTGAACAGGATTTTTCGTTGGCTTTAAAAACTTTGGTAGACGATGGGTTATGTCAAACCGCCGGTAGTTTCGGCACAGGAATAATTCGCCAAAAAAAATGGACGCAACTCCAAAATTTTATTGACCAGATTGGTAAAAACCGTCTAATATTTTCCAGGAATGCAGAAAACCTGCTTAAATTTCTGTTTAGCGATCAATCGGACGATTTTCCCTTTAGTATATACACTCAAGCAATGACAAAATTTGGTTGGAATGAAAAGCAATATATTCAAGCTGCTCAAGAACTTGCAGATAGGAACATGGTTACTGGTGAATATGCTGGAGGAAATTCATTTAATAAAATTTTTTTAACGCCAAATGGACGCGAAACAGTATTGAGGAATTTTCGATTACCACCAAGAGAAATAGGCGAAATCCATGTTGACATTAGGGGAGGTAATAATATTGTGAATGTCAACTCAATTTTGACATCAGTTCAACAAACTATACAAGCAAATACTTTCATCGACCCGTCTCAAAGAGAAAAACTTGAGCAGTTGTTAAGTAATCTGGAATATGAATTGAAGAATGTCCCGCCAGAAAATGCTGATGAAGCAGAAGCGGTTGCTGAAACGGCAAAAGATTTGATAGAAAAGGCCACAAAAGAGAAACCCAACAAACCATTAGTTCAAATATCGGCAGATGGTCTAAAAAAAGCCGCTGAAAATATTGCTGTTATTACCCCAAAAGTTCTCGTTACGGCACAAGCGATTATTGCATTTGTTATGCAGTTACAAAAGTAATATGAAAAAAACCGTTTTCATCTCCGCCGACCACGGCATGGCCATCATCTACTTCCTGCAATCGGACCTCGTCCCGAGCCTGCTCGAGGCGGGCGTGGATGTCGTCGTCCTGACCGACGACGATACCAAAGACAAGATCGCCGCCAAATTCTCCGCCCTGAGCAGAGAACCCAAGGGCCGCCTGACCTTCGAAGGCCTGAAACTCAAAGAAGCCCAACGCTACGCCAACAGCATCCAACCCCGCCTACAATGGCTGCTTTCCTCCTACCTGCGGCGCGTCGGCGGCTCGTGGCGCATCAACACCCAAGCCATGGACAGCAACATCTGGGAAGTCTGGGCCGAAAACGGCTGGAAATTCCGTTTGGGAATCTGGATTCCCTCCGCGCTGGCGATTCTGATCCTGCGCTCCAGCCGCCTCGCCCGCAGAGCTTTGGTCAAGGCCCAGATGCGCTTCACCCCCGGCCTGTATACCGATTTATTGGACAAACACCAACCCGATTTGGTCATCGCCTCGACCGCCGGTTGGCGGCTCGACCGCTACCTGCTGCGCGAGGCCCACGCCCGCGGCATCCCGACCATGGCCGCCATCGTCGGCTGGGACAACTCGTCCAGCTACACCATTCCCGGCGCGCCGATGGACTACGCCACCTGCTGGTCGCAACTGCAAAAAGCCGAACTTGTGGACGGCTCCGACTGGGACCCACAGCGGGTCCACATCGGCGGTATCCCGTCCTATGACGGCTACTTCCGCAAAACCTGGCAGATGTCGCGCACAGACTATTTCCGCCTGCACGGCCTGGACGAAAAACGAAAGCTGATCTCCTACGCCTGCAGTTTCGTCCACTTTGCCCCCAACTACCCCAACGTTGAAGCGTTGGCCCGGCTGGCGGCCTCCGACTCACTCTCGGAGCCATCCCAACTGCTCATCCGCCTGCATCCCAGCCACTTTCAAGACAAGCCCAGAATCTTTGCCGAAGAACGCGAACGCATCTTTGCCCTCGAAAAACAATATCCGCACGTTCACGTTGTCCATCCGGTGGCCATGGGCGGCTCGCTCGGCTACTACGGCGGCGAAGACATGGATGAAAAAGCCTCGATGATGGCCCATTCGAACGTTTTTGTAACCGTCTACTCGACCATGGTCGTTGAAACCGCCGTCCACAACACGCCCATTATCGGCGCGGTCATCGACACCCCCGGCGGCTGGAAAGTGCCGGGCAAGTTCTCGCTTTCACTCAAAGAAATTGGCGACTGGCCGACCCACAAACGCTTCCGCGAGGCCAAAGCCGGGCGCGTCGCGAAAGACGAAGCCGAACTGCGCGCAGCGCTGAATGCCTACCTGGAGAACCCGGCCCTCGATTCCGCCGAACGCCGCAAGTTCATCGAAGATGAGATCACCTTTACAGACGGTACATCCGGCAAACGCACCGCCGAGTTTATTCTGAAGGTTTTACAAAAATGATGTTTGGCACAGGGAAATGAACATGAAAAAATCTACAATCGAAACAATTTACAAGATGGATTGGTGGTGTACTCAATGCGGTGGCGAGGGTGAAATCCCTTTCCCTGGAGGGCCTAAT
>JAKLPV010000207.1 GCA_022013685.1 Anaerolineae bacterium | reverse complement strand
GCGAGAGATTATCTCGCTCTACTCGCAAAATAGGAGAACAAATGACGCAAACTGTGGATTTTTTGCTCTTCAACGCCCACATCCTGACCATGGATGAAGAGTTCACGCAATACCGCCACGGGGCACTCGCCGTCAGTGGGGATAAGATCGTCGCAGTCGGCGAGCAGGCTGAAATCCGGCGCGCGTACCACTCAGAAAACAGCCTGGATTGCGGCGGCAAGGTGCTGATGCCGGGACTGGTCAACGCCCACACCCACGTCCCGATGACGCTGCTGCGCGGCCTGGCCGATGATCTGCGCCTGGATGTCTGGCTGATGGGCTACATGATGCCGGTCGAGCGCGAGTTCGTCTCACCCGAGTTCTGCCGCCTGGGGACGCTGATCGCCTGCGCCGAGTTCATCAAGAGCGGCGTAACCAGCTTTGCCGATATGTACTATTTCGAAGACGATGTGGCGCAGGCCACCGCCGATGCCGGCCTGCGCGGGGTGCTCGGCCAGACTGTGATGAAATACCCGGCCCCGGATGCCGCTTCTTACGAAGAAGCGCTGGCGATGGCGCGCGAGTTCATCAAAAAATGGAAGGGCCACCCGCTGATCGTGCCGGCCGTTTCACCGCACGCGCCCTACACCTGCACCCCCGATATCCTGCGCGCGACCGCCGAACTGGCGGCCGAGTTCGATGTGCCGCTGCACACCCACCTGGCCGAGACCGCTTTCGAAGTCGAAAACATGCGCAACGAAAACGGCATGCCGGTCATCCCCTACGTCAAGAAACAAGGGCTTTTGGATGCCAAGGTGCTGGCCGCGCACTGTGTCCACATCGACGAGGGCGAAATGCGCACCCTGCTGCATGCCGGGGCGGGCGTGGCCCACAACCCATCCTCGAACCTGAAGCTGGCCTCGGGCCTGGCCCCGGTCACCAAGATGCTCGAAACCGGCCTGAACGTCGGCATCGGCACGGACGGCCCGGCCTCCAACAACGACCTGGATATGTTCGAGGAAGTGCGCCTGGCGGCTTTTGTGGCCAAGACCCAGAGCAACGACCCGACCTCGCTGCCGGCCCGCCAGGCCCTGGCGATGGCCACCCGCCTGGGCGCGAAGGCCATGCACATCGGCGAGATCACCGGTTCGCTGGAAACCGGCAAACGCGCCGACCTGATTTTGGTGGATTTGAACCCGCTCCATAATTCGCCGCGCTTCGAGCGCAGCCCCGATAATGCCTACGCTCAGATCGTCTACGCCGCCAAATCGACCGATGTGACCGATGTGATGGTCAACGGCCGCTGGCTGATGACGGAGCGGCGCCTGCTGACCCTGGACGAGGCCGATCTGCTGCGCCAGGCGGACGAATACGCCCGCCAGATCGACGCCTTCCTGATGGAACGCGAACAGTCGGTCTTGAGCAAGCTGATCGCCCTGGGCGGCTCGACGGAGGGAGAATCCTTCGAGGTGCAGGCCAAGGTCAAAGTGGCCGACCCGGCGGTTGTCAAGGATGCGCTCAAGAAACCCGAGATCCAGATCGTTTACAAGCGCCATTACCGCCAGTACGACAATTACTTCACCTTCGACGAACCCGGCCAGGGACGCCTGCGCTATCGCGAAGATGATTCTGTGGATGCAAAAGGTAAAATTAAGAACGTGCGTGAACGCCTTACCCTGATCGGCGAGAACCGCGAAGGCGAAATGGGAGAGGATGTGCTGCTCTCGCGCTCGCGCTACCTGGCCCCGGCCACCCAGTCGCTGCGCTTTTACCGCGAATACTTCAAACCGGGCGCTGAAAAAACCATCGAAAAGGAACGCCTGCGCTGGTCTATCAAGTACCAGGGCGAGGAGTTCTACATCAACCTCGATACGGTCGAGAAGCCCGACCTGGGCCACTTCCTGGAGGTCAAAAGCCGCACCTGGAGCCGCACCGATGCCGACAAAAAGGCCCGCCTGGTGGCCGAGCTGGTCGCCTTCCTGGGCGGCGGCGAGATGGTGACCCAGGATTATATTGAGATGGTGAGGTAGGGAGTATATAAACCTGACAGGTCTCCACGAATCCATCCCCGGCAGGGCGCATGTCCACCCAATCTTGATGGAGGGGCAAGGGTCAGGTAAGACCTGTCAGGTTTAATAAGAAGCAGCCCCGGCGCTCGTGAGGAGTGTCGGGGCTGCTGTTGATTCAGAATTTACTACCCAATGATTTTAAAAAGAAAATGTCACATATAGTCCAAGTTCACAAACCACCATAACCGCTACCTGCGTTTAACAGGGAGTAATTTTATTAAGTCTGTAAGTTTTTTTGTATCATCATCTATCAAATAGGCCCAATTATTTTTTTGAAGTTCCTCGTAAAAATTTGTCAAAATTATTCCTTCCGAAACTAACGGCCCATTGATACTAAATGTCATTTTTTTATTAATCCGAAAAAGTTTTTTCCAGTTCAAGTGATAGCTCCTTTTTCAGTTCCTTTTATATCAGTTGTTCTATCAAATTTTCTATTTTGTTTACAAATTGCCGATCGTTCTTTGGAATCGATCTTCTTTTTAGCGCCTGAACAATAAAATCAAATGTTTCTCTATGCTCTGGGGTGGACAAATCATGCTTTAGATTTTCCACGAAAGCCAAGCCAGCTACATCATTATGGAAAGTTACTTCGTTCATTTGTCTAATTCTATTCCGCTGCAAGAGAGAACTTACAAAAAAATAAGCAGCTCTCACTATCTCATATGTATCAAAAGCATTTTTTACATTATTCCATACCTGCTTTTCCGTAGGAATTTTGTCATTTTCAAATCTTCTAAGAAGAAAATCTCTATCAATAAGTATATTTCTAGCAATACGCTTAAGCCAAAGAAAATAACCCTTAGCTCCATATACAATTTTTCCATTCGACACAATACTATTTTCGTAGGGCATACCCGCAACCAAAGCAAAAAGAAAAGATGAGTAATCTCTAAACACAACATCTATTTCCTTCAAATCTGGAATAAATTTTTCAGGCTTGGTTCCAACCTGAAATGTATGCAAAGTCTGTCCTGTGCTATGGCCAAGCAATAAAACGATAAAATCATAATCATTTGGTTGCAAAATATCGTTTTTCACAGATGACCCATATTGAATGACTATGAAATCCTTATAGCCTGGAAAATGTTTTTTTAGAACTTTATTAACGTTAACTAATTCCAAAAAATCGCTTTGGACATACCCTTCCAAATCATCATTTGTATTTTTGAAGCTATCAAGAATTTGATCAAAAGACAAAGTCTTCCGAGAAAAGTGACGATATAGTAATGGACCAATAGTAAAAATCAGGGTAGTACCTATTCCTGAAAAAATCCATTCCTTGTTATTGGTTATACAAACTATAATCTCTTTGTAAAAACTATCCATATAGCAATTCCATCTTTCTGAAATAGATGATTTTAGTATCTTCGTAATCTTTAAAATATAAATATCAAACACGGGTCAGCGAGCGAAAAGGGAAGTTTTTATCTTCACTAACCATCCACACAACTATAGCAAAAATTCACCCAGCCAGTCAACTGTCAATAGTCGGGTCATGTTTACCACCCATAGCCGGGTGATGTTTACCAGGCATCGCCGGACGTATGTTTACCAGATGCAAAGTGTGGCGGGTGGTGGGTAAAGTCTCCCGGGGGAGGCCGCGTGGT
>JAKLPV010000206.1 GCA_022013685.1 Anaerolineae bacterium | reverse complement strand
TGATACCTCTTTAGCCATGTTGTTAGCTCAAAAACACGTGTTGTGGCGTCCAAATAGGGTGTGTTTTCGAGAATTATAGAGACCATCTGGTAGCAGAAAACTTTGGCTCCGAAAGAGGTAAGTTATTTTTCAGCCGTTCCTTAGTAATCCGCCAGACCTTGCGGGTCGTCATTGTTCCAGCCGTTGCCGTTCGCGCCAGCCGTGCGGCGGACTCCCGAATGGGCGCCGCGCATCATCGAGACCTGTCCGGTGCGTACCATTTCGGCGATGCCGATCGGGCGCAGCAGTTCGATCATGCCTTCGATTTTTTCCTCGGTGCCGGTGATCTCAACGATGACCGAATCGGCCGCCACATCCACGATGCGGGCGCGGAAAATTTCAGCCAGGTTATTGACCTCGGAGCGTTTCTCGGGGCCGACCTGCACCTTGATCAGCGCCAGGTCACGGGTCACCGCGGGTTGGCGGGTGACATCCTGCACATCGATGATATTGACCAATTTATACAAATTGGCCTCGATTTTGTGGGCGTCCATGTCGCCGTTGGCGCAATCGACCACAATCGTCATACGCGAGACATCCGCTTTTTCGGTTCGCCCGACGGCCAGCGATTCGATGTTGAAATTGCGCCGACGAAAGAGCGACGCCACACGGTTCAAAACACCGGGTTTATTTTCTACAAGTGCGATGAATGTATATTGCATGGTTTCCTCTTTACTTTTTTCCTTGCCGGACTGGCCTGCGGATCATCTGGTCGAGCGCTGCGCCTGCCGGAACCATCGGGTAAACGGCGTCTTCTTTCTCTACGCGGAATTCAAGCACAACCGGGCCGGGCGTTTTGCGCGCCCATTCAATGGCTTCTGCGACTTCTTCCCGTTTGGTGACGAGGCGGGCCGGGATGCCGTGCGCGTCTGCCAGTTTGACAAAGTCGGGGCTGAGCATGTTGACCGCGGAGTAGCGTTTCTCGAAGAAAAATTCCTGCCACTGGCGCACCATGCCGAGGAAGTTATTGTTCATGATCGCAACCTTGACGTTCGCGCCTTCCTGGACGGCGGTTGAAAGCTCGCAGGCAGTCATCTGGAAGCCGCCGTCGCCGGCAACCGCCCAGATTTCCTGGTCTTTTTTGGCAAACCAGGCCCCGATGGCCGAGGGCAGGCCAAAGCCCATCGTGCCGGCGCCACCGGATGTGATCCAGCGGTTGGGTTTGTCGAGGTGGTAGTACTGGGCCGTCCACATCTGGTGCTGGCCCACATCGGTGGTGACGATCGCCCCGCCGCCGGTTGCTTTCCAGATGTCGCTAATCAGGTGGGCAACATACAGCTTCTCGTCCTCAGGCCAGGCCATGATGCTGCGGGCATCGCCCTCATCGCGCCAGGCGTGGATTTGCCCGATCCATTCATCATGGTCGTATTCGTCCAGCATCGGCACCAGGTCGGTCAGGACGGTCTTCAGGTCGCCGACCAGCGGCACATCGACTGCAACGTTTTTGTGAACTTCCGAGGGGTCGATCTCGATGTGGATTTTCTTGGCTTTGGGCGCGTATGTCTTGAGCGTGCCGGTCACACGGTCGTCGAAGCGCATCCCGAAGGCCAGGATCAAATCCGAGTTCTGGATGGCCAGGTTGGTGTGGGCCTCGCCGTGCATGCCCATCATCCCCAGGCTGAGCGGGTGCGAAGCGGGAAAAGCTCCCAGCCCGAGCAGGGTGGATGCGACCGGGGTCTGGGTTTTGATCGCAAAGTGCTGCAAGATTTCTTCTGCGCCAGACATGATGATGCCATGCCCGCACAGGATGATCGGACGCTGGGATTGCTCAATCAGCGCAACCGCGCTTTCCAGGTCGGCTTTGGGCGCGTGGGATGGCGGCTGGTAGCCGGGCAATTTAACTTCTTCCGGGTAGATAAATTCGGTCTGTTCGATTTGGGCGTTTTTGCAAAAATCGATCAGCACCGGACCTGGCCGGCCGCTGCGGGCGATATAAAACGCCTCGCGCACCACTTCGGCAATTTCATCGGCGCGGGTCACGAGATAATTGTGCTTGGTGATTGGCAGGGTAATGCCGGTCACATCCACTTCCTGGAAGGCATCGCCGCCGATCAGGTGCGCGGCCACTTGCCCGGTGATGAAAACCACTGGCGAAGAGTCCATCATCGCTGTTGCGATGCCCGTTACCAGGTTGGTTGCGCCCGGTCCCGACGTTCCCATGGCTACTCCGACCTTGCCCGAAGCGCGGGCATAGCCATCGGCCATGTGCGCCGCGCCCTGTTCGTGGCGCACCAGCACATGGTGGATCGGGTAGCTCAGCATGGCGTCGTAAATCGGCATGTTCGCGCCGCCGGGGTAGCCAAAGACAACATCCACACCCTCCCGCACCACACACTCCCACATTATTTCAGCACCAGTTTTTTTCATAAGTTCTCCTAAAGTCGAGATTAGTTATTCGAGAGTAGATATTGGTTATTGGAAATTCGAGTATCGAATAACCAATATCGCGCTATCAAAAATCTGTCGTCAATACCGCACCTGTATCAGCGCTGGTCACAAAATAAGCGTAGCGCTTCAACCACTTACTGGTCGCCTTAGATTTGAAGGGTGGCAAGACAGCCAGTCTCTTTTGAATTTCTTCATCCGTTAAGCGGACGTTTAATGTGCGAGCCATCAGATCCAATTCGATCATGTCTCCGGGCTGGATGGCCGCGATCGGCCCACCCGCAGCAGCCTCCGGGGATACATGCCCGATACAAGCCCCGCGTGTGCCGCCGCTAAAACGCCCGTCGGTGATCAGTGCCACTTTGTCGCCCAGGCCCATGCCCATGATGGCGCTGGTCGGCGAGAGCATTTCCTGCATGCCCGGTCCGCCGCGCGGCCCCTCGTAGCGGATGACAACCACATCCCCGGCCTGCACTTCGCGCGCCATGATGCCTTTGATGGCCTCGTCCTGAGATTCGTAGATCCGCGCCGGGCCGGAAAATTTGATCATCGAATGCCCAACGCCGCCGGTCTTGACGACTGCGCCGTTGGGGGCCAGGTTGCCGAACAGCACAGACAACCCTCCGTGAATCGAGTGCGGATTGTCGAAATGGCGAATGACTTCATCATCCTGGATCTCGGCATCTTTGATCGATTCGCCCAGGCTGACGCCCGAAACGGTGATGCGGTCGAAGTGCAGCGAGTTGGTTCCGCGTTGGACTTCCTGCAAAATAGCGGGTATGCCCCCGGCGCGGTGAACATCTTCCATGTGCCATTTGCCCGAGGGCGAAACCTTGCACAGGTGCGGAACCCGCTCGGAGACCAGGTTGATGCGTTCCATCGGGTAATCCAGCCCGGCTTCGTGGGCGATCGCCAGCGTATGCAGAACGGTGTTGGTCGAGCCGCCCATCGCCATGTCCAAAGCGAAGGCATCGTCCAGGGCTTCGGCGGTGACGATGTCACGCGGTTTGATCTGGCGTTCGATCAGATCCATGATGCGCCCGGCAGCTTTAAGAGCCAGTTCTTCGCGTTCGGGGGTCTTGGCCAGCGCGGAACCGTTATAGGGCAGGGCCAGCCCGAGGGCTTCCATCAGGCAGTTCATGCTGTTGGCCGTAAACATGCCCGAGCATGATCCGCACGAAGGGCAGGCGAAATCTTCGAGCAGTTTCAGGCGCGCGGCGTCGATCTTCCCGCTGGCGAATGCGCCAACGCCTTCGAAGACCGAGATCAGGTCAATTTTTTCACCGTCCGGGGTGCGCCCGGCAGCCATCGGCCCGCCCGAAATAAAAATCGCCGGGACGTTGACCCTGGCCGCAGCCATCAACATACCCGGAACGATTTTGTCGCAGTTGGGAATGCACACCATGCCGTCGAACTGGTGCGCTTCCATCATGGTTTCCACGCAGTCGGCGATCAACTCGCGCGAAGGCAGGGAAAATTTCATCCCGGAATGCCCCATGGCGATGCCGTCATCGACGCCGATGGTGTTGAACTCGAACGGAACCGCCCCGGCGGCGCGCACGGCATCCTTGATCAACTTGCCGAAATCTTGCAGGTGAACATGCCCGGGGACAATATCCACATAGGAGTTGACGATTGCCACGAAAGGCTTGTTCATATCGGCGTCGGTGACGCCGGTAGCCTTGAGTAAAGCCCTGTGTGGGGCGCGCTCAAAGCCGGATTTGATCGTTGAAGAACGCATAAATTAGTGCTCCCTGAAATGAGTATGAAAAGAGCCGCCCGTTGGTGATTGGGCGGCTCTTATCTTGCTTGATTGTGTGCTTTTTCAGCCACTATCCTCGCGCCATTCCAACCACCATCGTGCTCTCCCGCTTAAGCAGGAGGACGGTAATCAAAATTACTACGAGGTAAAACAAGGAATGTGGGTTCATGGCTTCCTGAAAATTGTTAGTAAGAAAAGAGCCGCCCTGTGGTTGGGCGGCTCTGGTTACTTTCTACCTTGCACTAGTGTGCTTTTGCCTGCCCAACCGGAATGAAGCTCTCAAGGATGACACCCAGGAGAACTACAATAATAATGACTACAAGGGACAGGCTGTAAACGTTTTCCATAATTCGCCCGATGATAAAGTTTAGACAACTTTCTGTCAATTCAGAACGTGAAATTTTATGCTTTCTTTATGGAGTGCTTCTCTCAGCAAAAATATAGCGCGCCACGGCAAAACCCAGCGTAACCGGGCGGCCATTGACATCCACGCTGACGGTTTGGTTAAAAGGCAGGATTTCACCGATGGTCGCATTTGCGCCCGGGATCATGTGTTTCTCTTCAAGAAATGACAACAGATGCGGATTCTCTTCAGCCAGTTCATGAATGCGGCGGATAATAACCTTTTCGCCGCTGGCGAGCTGGGTTAGCGGGACCCAATCTGCGACGGCGGCTTCGCAGCCCGGCAGCGGGTTGCCGTGTGGACAGGTCTGCGGCCTGCCCAACTCTTCGTAAACAGCCGCTTCGGCTTCGGGCGAGATGGCATGTTCCAGGTTGTGGGCTTCGCCGTGCAGCTTCGACCAGGGCAGCATGCGCAGCATCATCCATTCCATCAGCATGTGGCGGCGCATCACGTCTTTGGCAGAGTCCCAACCGGGGGGGGTCAGGTGTGTTCCATTCCCGTCCATGGTGATCAATCCGTCACGCGCCATGCGTTTGAGGGTATTGGTCACTGTCGGTGGGGTGACGCCAAACAACTCGGCCAGGCGCGCGCCGACAATTGGCTCACCGTCACGTTCCAGAACGTAAATCAGTGAGAGATAATCTTCAATGGTCTGGCTGTGTTTGATTTGTTCCATTGTATACTGCCTTTTTATGACATTTATCCATATGCACATACATCAACATCGATTACACTAATAATATAAATTAGCATATACTAATAAGCACGCGCTATAATTGATTATACCCGTCCTGGTCACAAATGCGCAGCATTATATATCAAATCTTTCAGGTATGACTCTCGGAGAAAAAATGGTCGCAAAAACTGATGCCGTTACCCTTTCAGAAATTCGCGCCGGTGAAAGCGCTGTTGTCCTCGATTTTTCCAACGGAAACGGCATTGCCGGCCGCTTGACCTCGCTCGGGTTTACCCCCGGCGTCGAGGTGCAGATGACCCAGAACTTTGGGCGCGGCCCTTTGATTGTCACCGTGCGCGGAACCAGGGTTGCATTGGGACGCGGCGAGGCGATAAAAATTTGTGTCGAGCGGAGGCTTGAATGAGCGCCGAGTGTCATCCGGTTAGCCCTGCTGCTAAAAATGTGACTAAACGAACGAGCCTGCCGATGATTGCCCTGGCAGGCCAGCCCAATATGGGTAAATCAACCCTCTTTAACTTGCTGACCGGGCTGAACCAGCATGTTGGCAACTGGCCGGGTAAAACCGTTGAGCGCCGCGAAGGCCATTTCAGTATGGATGGCCGTGAGTACAACCTGGTCGACCTGCCCGGAACCTACAGCCTGACCGCCAACTCTCCCGAAGAAGTGATTGCGCGTGAATTTATCCTGCGCGAGTCGCCGGATGTGGTTGTGGCGGTCGTCAGTGCGGCCAACCTGGAGCGCAGTTTGTATCTCGTTTCCGAGTTGATTTGCCTGCCCGTCCGCCTGGTGGTTGCGCTCAATATGATGGATGTGGCTGCCGGTGAAGGATTAACCATCGAGCCGGAGGTGTTGGAAGCCGCCCTGGGTGTGCCGGTCGTTCCAATCACGGCGACCAAGGCCATGGGTATTCGCGAACTGCTCTACATCGTCCGCAAAACGCTGGACGGAAAAATCCAACATTGCCCGCGCCTGCCGGAAATCCGCGCCGATCACAGCCAGGCCCTCGATGATGTTTTGAAACTGGTCGAAGCGCAAGTCCCCGCACCCTACCCGCCAGACTGGATTACGCTCAAGCTGCTGGAGGGTGACGTTGAGGTAACGCGCACCATGCAGGCGGCTTTGCCCGCTGAAACCTGGGCGGCGGTGCATTCGATTCTTGTCCAGCACGATGACGCCATGCTGGCGGTTGCCTCAGGCCGTTACGAGTGGATTGGACGCATGGTGCGGGCGGCGGTGGTGCGGCCCCGGCTTGGGCAAATCAGCCTGACCGAGCGCCTGGATCGCGTTGCCGCGCATCCGGTTTGGGGTTTGTTCGTGCTGGCGGGAATTCTGGGGCTGGTCTTCTGGCTGACCTTTACTGTTGGCGCGCCTCTGCAAGAGTGGCTGGATGTGGTCGTGGTCGGCAGCCTGGCAGATTTGGCTTCGACGGCCCTGGCCGGCGCGCCCTGGTGGGTCAGCGGCCTGGTCGTGGATGGCATCATCGGCGGCGTTGGCTCGGTGCTGACTTTCCTGCCCATTCTGGTGATCTTTTTTGCCGCCTTTGGCCTGCTCGAAGATGTAGGTTATATGGCCCGCGCAGCCTATGTGATGGACAACCTGATGCATCTGATGGGTCTGCACGGCAAATCTTTCCTGCCGCTTTTTCTCGGTTTTGGCTGCAATGTGCCATCGATCATGGGCACGCGCGTGATCGACTCCTGGCCGGCGCGCTTGCTGACGATTTTGATCGCTCCGCTGGTGCCTTGCACGGCGCGCATGGCGGTGGTGGCCTTCCTGGCTCCGGCTTTTTTCGGCAGCAATGCCCTTTGGGTAACGTGGGGACTGGTGATTTTCTCGCTGGCGACCCTGGTTGGGTTGGGAACTGTGCTTAACCGCGTCCTGTTCAAGGGCCAGCGATCGGCGTTTATCATGGAAATGCCCCTTTATCACATTCCCAACTGGCGCACGGTCGGGCTACTGGTCTGGCAGCGCGCGGCTTCGTTCGTCAAGAAAGCGGGTACGGTCATCCTGGCCATCTCTGCGGTCATCTGGGTGCTTTCGGCCCTGCCCGGCGGCGACATCGAAACCAGTTACCTGGCCCAGTTTGGCAAGTTTTTCGAACCGGTTGGACGGCTGATGGGTTTCGATTGGCGTCTGACGGTAGCCCTGCTGACGACTTTCCCGGCCAAAGAGAACGCGATCGCCACTTTGGGTGTGCTCTACGGCGGCGCGAGCGAATCCGGGCTGGCGGTGGCGTTGACCACATCTTTCTCGACCGCAACGGCGATATCTTTCCTGGCAGTAACCATGCTCTTTGTGCCTTGTCTGGCGACAGTGGCGGTCATCAAGCAGGAGACCAACTCGTGGTTCTGGACGCTGACCAATGTCGCTATGTTTCTGGTCATTTCAATCCTGGCGGGCATCCTGGTCTACAACGCCGCGCTGTGGATAGGACTTTAATCTATGCTTGAACGATTGATGAGTGAAATCCGCTCCGGGGGACCGCTGGACGCATCCAAACTGGCCTTGAAGCTGGATACCAGTCCGCAGATGGTCGAAGCCATGCTCGAACACCTGCGCCGGGCCGGTTTTCTGCGCGCCTATGAAAGCGGCTCGTGTTCTGATGTCTGCCAGGGATGCAGTCTGAAAGGTTTTTGCGACCCGGACAAAAAACGCGCGACGATGCAAATCTGGCGTTATGACGAGCAATGATTTGTAAAAAACACTGCCGGGTCATCGAGTGAGCAGAGAGCTGCAAAACTTATGACCCGGCAGTGTTTTATGTTGATGAAAATTTTCAGGATGCTTCAGGCGTTATCCAGGGGCAGATGCGCCGCTCCAGCCAATCCACGCTGAAATACATGCCCAGCCCCAAAAGGGACATTGCCACAACTCCGGCATACATGGCCGGGTAGTTGAACAGGGTGGTCCCCTGGAAAGAGATGTAGTATCCCAGTCCACGGGTGGTTGCAATTGTTTCCGCGATATACAGCACAGCCACTGCTGTGCCGACCGACTGGCGCAAGGCGGTCAGGATGGCGGGCAGGCTGGCGGGCAGGTAGACAAAGCGGAACAGAGCGCGTCGTCCCGCGCCCAAACTGCGCACCGATTGGATCAGTTCCGGGCGCAGGTTGGCGGCCTGATCGCGCACCAGCACCAGGATCTGGAAAAACAGAATGATGAAAATGATAAAAATCTTCGATGTATCGCCAATGCCCAAAAAGAGCAAAATTATGGGGATAAAAACAACTTTAGGAACAGGGTAGAGCAGGTAAATCAGAGGCGCAAACAAGCGATTGAAGCGTTTGGATTGTCCAAGCGCCAGCCCGACTGGGGCGGCGGTCAGGATGGCCAGGGCGGTTCCGGCCAGCACCCGCCACAGGCTGACCAGGAAATGGTTCAGCAAGGTTGTTCCGCCTGTCAGATCCTGCCAGAGTGTCACAAGAAGCGCCAGCGGTCTTTTCAGGATGCCGGGATCGTTTGCGATTTGTTCCGGCAGGCTCAGCCCGCCGATAAAGTCACGCCAGAAAACGACCAGAACCGTCAGTGGCGAGGGCAGGATGGGGCGGTTGATCAGCCAGGAAAAAACCTGCCAGAGCAGCATCACAATCAGGAAAGAGAAAAGCAAGTCGCGGCGGCGGATTTTCATAGGATTCTGACCAGCCCCAGTTTTTTGACCGTGACGGCCAAGCGCGATGAAAAGTGGATCAGCGGGCCCGAAAGCCGCGTGCGCGCCCCGGCGTTTTTCAGGGCCGATTTGAGCATTTCACCGTTGTGGAAATTTTCTGCCAGCAGCGAGACCGCCCGCCCAAGTTCGCCGGTGGTGTGGGCATCCGAGCCGACGGTGCCGAGCAGGTTGTGCTGGCGGGCAAATTCGGCGGCAAGTTGGTTGTCGCGTTCGAAGATGCAGCGCGAATTGAAGACCTCGACCGCATCAATCAGTGGAGCGATTTCGAGCAAGTCTTGCAACTGCCAACCGCGATGCCCGTCGAAGGGATGCGAGACGCTGATAAAGGCCCCTTGCGCCCGCAAGCGGTGGATGGTTTCGAGCGGGGAGAGTCTGGCGGGGATTTCCTCGTTGACAAAGGCTGCCAGCAGTTCGCCGCGTGTGGTCATGATCTCCTCGCCAACGATAACCAGTTGGGGGTCGAGTTTTTGAGCGGCCAGCGCCCCGGCAATGCTGTTGTGATCTGTGACCACCAGCCGGTCGATCCCCTTGCGGCGGGCGGCCCGCACCAGCGTTTCGGGCTGGGTCAGGCTGTCTTTGGAGTAAATAGTGTGACAATGGAATTCGAGGGTTAACATGGATCAGTCTTTTAATCCGGCGGGTTTCAAATCCTTGACGTTCAGTTGGAGTGTTGTTCTGCCGTTGTATTCGTTGGTCTCGAGCGTGTACATCAGGTCGATGCGTTCGGGCAGCTTCCCGGCCCACTCGCCGAGGCGGAAGGCAATTGCATCGAAACCGACTTTGCCGTCGCTGACGGTCAATTTCAGGTGTTTGGCATCTGCGCCGACGGCGCGGTGTTTGACCACGCGCACATTGCGCGAAATAAAGACCGCGCCAGGGTTGCCGTAACCGGTCGGTTCGAGCAGGTCGAGGTATTTGAGCAATTCAGGGGTCATTTCAGAGAGCGGCGCTTCGGCATCTGCCAGCAGGCTGTGGCGCAGGTCTTTGCCGTCCAATTCGCGGACGGCGATTTCGCGCAAGCGCGATTTGAGCGTATCCAGGTGGTTGTTGTGGACGGTGAACCCGGCGGCGGCGGCGTGTCCGCCATGGCGTACCAGCAGGTCGGCGCACTGGTCCAGGGCCTGGGTGATGTGAAATTCGGGGATGGAGCGGCACGAACAGCGCGTTTCGCCTTTTTCGGGATCACTGTGACCGACGATGGCCGGGCGATAATAGGACTCGGTCAGACGGGCAGCGGCCAAGCCAACCACCCCGGCGTTGAAATCTTCATCCACCGCAAACAAGACCAGCGGGTCGGGGTCTTCGGACAGGGCAAGAGCTTCGGCTTCGGCCTGGATTTTGCGGGTCATCTGCTGGCGCTGCCCGTTCTGGACGTTGAGTTGCTGGGCCAGCATTCCTGCTTCGGCGGGGTCACCAGTGGTCAGAAGTTTGTACGAATCGATGGCGGTATCCAACCGCCCGGAGGCGTTCAGGCGCGGGCCGAGGGCAAAACCGATGTTTATGGCGGTCACTTTTTGCAACGAGATATCGGCCATGGCTGCCAGCGAGATCAGACCCTGGCGGGCGGACTGACGCATCTGGCGCAATCCGCCGCGCACCAGGTGACGGTTTTCACCGGTCAGCGGGGCCAGGTCGGCGACCGTGCCGAGAGCCACCAGGTCTAAAAAGGTTTCAAGTTGCAGGTCTGATGATTTGATGGTTTGGTGGAGCGCCTGGGCGATTTTGTAGGCAATACCAACCCCCGCCAGGTATTTTTCGGGATAAGTATCGCCTTCCTGCTTGGGGTTGATGATCGCCAGGGCTTGCGGCAGGTCGCCTGCGGGTTCGTGGTGGTCGCTAATGATCAGATCGAGACCGATCGATTTCGCGTGGGCAGCTTCGGCGGGGGAGCGAATCCCGCAATCCACGCTGATCACCAGGCTAACGCCCTCGGCCAGGAGCGTGTCGAGGGCCTCGTTATTCAGTCCGTATCCTTCTTCAAAACGATTGGGGATGTATTCGCGTGTATTGCCACCCAGCCCACGCAGGGCCTGTACCAGCAGGGCGGTGGCGGTGACTCCATCGACATCATAATCGCCATAAATGGCGATCTGCTCGCCCGTTTCCAGGGCCTGGCAGATACGCTCGACGGTCTTGTGCATGTCCTTCATTAAAAAGGGATCGCTATCGAAAGTCAACTCGGCGCGCAGGAAAGAATGGGCCGCTTCACGGGTACTGATGCCGCGATTAAATAATATCTGGCGCAGAGCGGACGGGTGGGCGGCCAGCGCCAGGTCGGCCTGGGGAGTCAATTGTGGCGGAATAATCCAGCGTTTGCTATGAGTCATGCCCGCGAGTATAAACGTGGATGTAGGCAGGGGCAAGGGCTATTGTATAATTGATGGAATGCTCAGGAGGCTTCCATGTTTACATTGCAATCCGATGAAAAAGTTACCCCGGTGATGATTTATAGCAAGGATAAGTTGATTCGCGGCGAGGTGGTTACCAAGGACGGCATTATGGTTAGCCGCTGGCTGCGCACCCAGGGCGCACCGACTTATATGCATATTTTGAAGGCCAATGTACTCAACTTCAGCACTGGCGCGCCGCGGGTCAGCAACTTTGAAGAAGTATATTTCCCGACTTCAGAATGCCTGGCTTTTCACCTGACCCCACCTAAAAGCGACCCGCTTGATTATGAGTCGACCGAGCAAAACCGGGTGATGCTGCCGATGCTCCTGATGATAGGCTCTTTTCTGATGCAAGGCAAATTGCGGGTTTCAGGGATGACTGACTTGCCGACATCAATGGAAGGCAACCGCCTGCCCTGGCTTTCTTTTTATGAAATCTCGATCAGCAATCCGGCCCTGCCGCAAATGCACCTGGATGTGCCGATGGCGTTGATTAGCGCCGCGCAGGTTATTTACGGAATCGGCCATCAGACAGCCTG
This sequence comes from Anaerolineae bacterium, assembly GCA_022013685.1. GTDB lineage: Bacteria > Chloroflexota > Anaerolineae > Anaerolineales > Villigracilaceae > UBA8950. Next base: position 34,839 of record JAKLPV010000206.1, on the reverse strand, counting down.
AGATGTGAGCATGAAGAAACTTCTCTTTTTGCTGCTGATTTTTCCTTTTGTTTGGCTGCCCTTCGGCGCTGTCTCGGCCGATACCGGCCCGAAGCCTGGCATGGAGTTTGAGTTCAGTCAGGAAGTTGCTGGCGACCCGCTGACCGTTCTGGACGGCGTTCAATATGAATGCAGCCAACCTGATTGCAGTGATGCCAGCCTGCTTGAAGATGCCGGGCCGCAAGGATTTCGCTGTTACGAGACATCCTGCTCATCTGTAGCCTATGGCTACAGCGATTACCATTACATTGAATTAACGTTTTCAGATGGCAAAACCCGCCAGAGCAATATTTTCAAAACGGCAGGGTTTAATAGCAGCTACAAGGCCACCATCCGTGAAGGTGATTTGCTGGTTGAGCCGCGCCTGCTCAACCTAAACGCAACCCAGCCTTATCTGGTGTTTTTGTTCTCGTGCCTGTGCTGCCTGGGCTTTTTAGGGATAGTCGCGCTGGGCGTTTTCCTGCTGGTGCGCTTTCTCCGCAAGAAGTGATTCTTACCCTTTTCCTGACTCTCGTACTTGAATCTTTTTTCGTCGCCGGTTTTTGCCACTGGCGGCGAAAACCGTTTAAGAGCATCTTCCTGATTGCCAGCTTCGCCAACCTGCTCACCCAATCCCTGCTGTGGCTGGTGCTAAACCTGTTCTACAGGCATTACCTGCCGGTGTTGTTCCTGGCTGAAGCCGCCATCTGGCTGCTCGAAGGCGCGATTTTATATTTTGTCCCGTCCAACCGGCTTTCCTGGCCCGAAGCGCTCCTGCTCAGCCTGGGGATGAACCTGGCGAGTTTTGGCCTGGGCTGGTTTTTGCCGGTTTAGGCTGTGTTTTTTATTTAGCAAGTAAAATCGGACTAAAAATATCCTATTGACTTCGCAGAATAAATGTTCTAGAATAGTTGTATCTTATCGGCACTTTACCCATCCCAAGGAGCACAAAAAATGCAAAAAATTACCACCTTTTTGTGGTTCGATGATCAGGCTGAAGAAGCGGTCAATTTTTATACATCCCTGTTCCAAGACGCTAAAGTCCTTGAAGTCAGCCGCTACGGTGAGACTGGCCCTGGTCCGGCTGGCGAGGTCATGGTCATCAACTTCCAACTCGCGGGGCAGGAATTCATCGCCCTCAACGGCGGACCGCAGTTCAAATTCAACGAGGCCATTTCTTTGGTGGTCAACTGCGAAAGCCAGGCCGAAGTTGACCGGCTGTGGGAAGAACTGACTGCCGATGGCGGTGAGGAAAGCATGTGTGGCTGGCTCAAGGACAAATATGGCCTGTCGTGGCAAATCGTCCCCACCGCGCTGGGCAAACTGGCGAGCGACTCCGACCCGGTCAAAGCGCAGCGGGTGATACAGGCCATGCTCCAAATGCGCAAGCTCGATATCGCAGAGTTGCAGAAAGCCTACGAAGGAGGTTAGTCTCATGAGCAGTGTCCGTGTATTGGTTGGAACGCGCAAAGGCGCATTTATCCTGACATCTGACGCCAAACGCAAAGATTGGAGCGTCAGCGGCCCGCACTTTGCGGGCTGGGAAATTTATCATATCAACGGCTCACCCGCCGACCCCAACCGGTTGTATGCTTCGCAGTCTACCGGCTGGTTTGGGCAGTTGATCCAGCGTTCGGATGACGGCGGCCAGACCTGGAACCCGGTCGACAACAAATTCGCCTACGAGGGCGAAACCGGCACACATCAGTGGTACGATGGCACCCAACACCCCTGGGGATTTACCCGCGTCTGGAACCTGCAACCTTCACTCAGCGACCCGGATACAGTCTACGCGGGTGTCGAGGATGCGGCCCTTTTCAAGTCAACAGACGGCGGCCACTCGTGGCAGGAACTCCCCGGCCTGCGCGCCGCCAAAGGACACATGTGGCAGCCCGGGGCGGGTGGGATGTGCCTGCACACCATCCTGCTTGACCCCGCGAACGTTGACCGTCTCTTTGTCGCCATCTCGGCGGCGGGCGCTTTTCGCACCGACGATGGCGGCCAAACCTGGCTGCCGATCAATCGCGGCCTGAGATCTGATTACGAACTGCCCGACCCGGATGCCGATGTCGGTCATTGCGTTCATAACCTCGCCATGCATCCATCCCGCCCCGGCGTTTTGTTCATGCAAAAACATTGGGATGTGATGCGCAGCGACGACGCCGGCGGTTTGTGGCGCGAAGTCAGCGGCAACCTGCCGACGGATTTCGGCTTTCCGATTGCTGTCCATTCTCATGAACCGGAAACCATCTATGTTGTTCCGATCAAAAGCGACTCGGAACACTATCCGCCCGATGGCAAACTGCGCGTTTATCGCAGCCGCAGCGGCGGAGACGAATGGGAAGCGCTGACCAATGGCTTGCCGCAGAGCGACTGCTACGTCAACGTGCTGCGCAGCGCCCTGGCCGTGGATACACTCGATTCGTGCGGCATCTACTTTGGCACCACCGGCGGACAGGTTTATGCCTCCGCTGATTCTGGCGACAGTTGGGCACCCATCGTCCGTGATCTGCCAGCCGTTTTGTCTGTCGAGGTGCAAACGCTGCCATGATCCGTGTCACGCTTCCGCATCACCTGCGCCAGTTGGCCAATGTCAACGGCGAAATCGCGCTCCAGATCGAAGGCCAGGTTACTCAGCGTTCGATTTTGGGTGCGCTGGAAGCCCGCTACCCGGTGCTGCGCGGCACAATCCGCGATCATGTCACCCTTGAGCGCCGCGCTTTCGTCCGTTTTTTCGCCTGCGGGCAGGACCTGTCGCTCGAATCCCCGGATGCGCCGTTGCCCGACCCAATTGCCAGCGGCGTGGAAAAATTCATGATTGTCGGCGCAATGGCTGGTGGATAGGAGTCTTTTATGAACAATCAACCGGAAAGTGGCTTGCCAAAACTGAGCCAGCCTGCCCTGCGCGCCCTGGCTGGGGCTGGGATCACGCGCCTTGCGCAGTTGACCGGCTACGGTGAGTCTGAAATCCGCCAATTGCACGGGATTGGCCCCAGGGCGCTGAAAACGCTCCGCGAAGCGTTGGCGGTCAAAGGGCTGTCCTTTCAAGAAAAAAAGTAGAAGGAGATTTCTATGAGCCCCAAGCAGGACACGTTTACAGAAGATGAAAAAGCTGCGATGAAGGAGCGCGCCAAAGAGTTAAAAGCCGAAGCGCGCATGAACAAGGACAGGGCCGAAGGGGAAAAAGCCCTGCTGGCAGCGATCGCCGCGATGCAGGGGCCGGATCGCGGCATGGCTACGCGGTTGCACGAAATCATCCAGGCCAATGCGCCAATTCTTGCGCCAAAAACCTGGTACGGGATGCCTGCATACGCCAACAAGGATGGTAAGGTGGTCTGCTTTTTCCAGAGCGCACAGAAGTTTGGCGCAAGGTATGCCACGCTCGGTTTTAACGATACAGCGAATCTTGATGAAGGCGTAATGTGGCCGACCTCCTTTGCGCTGAAGGAACTGACCGCCGCCGAAGATGAAAAGATTGCCGCGCTTGTGAAAAAAGCGGTGAGCTAAGGAACATCTTCTTTACCCACAGGAGAAAACACATGTCATTTCAAGCATACCTCGATAATATTGAGGAAAAGACCGGCAAAACGCCGAATGAGTTCATTGCAATGGCCAAAGAGAAGGGCCTCGACACCGGGAACCAAGGCCGGAGCCATCGTACAGTGGCTCAAGGATGATTATGGTTTGGGGCGCGGCCACGCCATGGCCATTGTTCACATTATCAAAAATGGGGCCGGGATTGGTGATAAGCACGTGGAAAGCGGTAGCGTACACAGTGACGCATCGGACACACTCAGGCTGGACGGTATAAAACAGCGAGACTCGTAATTTGGACACTTAACGGGTGAGAATCGTTTAATAAGTTTGCTGGGGCTAAAGTCGATCCTGTCGCAGGAAAAGAAAAATGTGCCGAAATATCAAACCCTTGTTCAATTTTGAACCGCCCGCTACGGATGTAGAGATTCGCGCTGCTGCCCTGCAATATGTGCGCAAAATCAGCAGCGTTAACAAACCTTCACAGATCAACGAGGCGGCTTTCCAGGCAGCCGTGGACGCCATCGCCGGTATCTCCGCCACGCTGCTCCACAACCTCGAAACCAGTGCTCCATCGAAAAAATCGTGAAATCGAGGCGGCTAAAGCACAGATGCGCAATGTCCGGCGTTTTGCCAACTGAGAGATCGCCAAAAGAAATATGCCGCTTTTTGGAATACCAAATAGAGGAGCAGATGATGTTATCCAAACCCAAACTCGAGCAGCGCCCCATGCAATATTACGCCGCCATTCGCACCGCCGTCCCGATTCCTTTTGGCAAGTATCTGGTGCCACTGTGGGATGAAGTTTTTGCCTGGCTCAAAGACAAAGGCGTCACTCCCTCTGGCCCGTCGATTATCCGCTATCTGACCACAGATATGTCCAAAAAGCTGGATATGGATGTTGGTTTTACCATCGACCAACCCATCCCTGGCGATGACCGCGTCAGCGTGGATGCACTCCCTGCAGGTCGCTACGCTACACTTTTGTATACTGGCCCCTACAAAGGAAAAGGTGTCTTCAAGGCAACCGTCGCCCTGCTCGAATGGGCTCAAGCGAATAACATTGCTTGGAGTGTCTCCCAAAAAGATGGCCTCGAGTGGTGGAACGGGCGCACCGAGTTCTACCTGACCGACCCGGACTTTGAACCCGACACGAAAAAGTACCAGACTGAATTGGCCTTTTTGACCCGTTCTTGAGCGTACCCATGACCGACTTGGGTCCATATCCAGCGCGTCCGCTGTCTTTGCCTGGCCCTGCCTGAGAGCAGCGAAAAGCCCTCGCATGGTGAACCCACCTTTTTCGTTGGTAAAAAGGTGTTTGCGATGTTCTCAAACAACCACAACGACAGCCATATTGCTGTCTGGATCCCTGTTTCCCCTGGCTTACAATCTCATTTGATAGAATCGTCGCCTGAGAAGTTCTATCATCCGCCTTATGTTGGTGTGCGCGGTTGGGTGGGCATCGAGCTTGAAAATATTGATGATGAAGAACTTGCATCCTGGTTGCGCGAAGCCTGGCAGTTGATTGCAATGAAATTGGGTATAAAATATCGAAACAAATATGCTGATTTCTGGAAGTTAACGTAACGGTTGTGCAATCAATGGCCGAATCATAAAAAACGGCATAAAAGTGTAAAAAACGAACCTTGCTACGAAAATATGTATTCATCAGAAAAGGCTTAAACAATAGAGTACTATATAGGTATGAAAGCTAAGCGTGTCTACTTTCCACCGACCACACCGCAACAGCGGAAATTGCTCTTTGAAACTTGGGAACAGACCGATAATGTTACAATGGCCTGCCAAAAAGCGCACGTTGGGCGTGCCACTTTTTATTATTGGAAGCCTCGGTTCGACAAAGCCGGGTATGCTGGTTTGGAAACCTATAAGAAGACTGGCGTACCGAAGGGAACCGGTTGTGTCGCGGTGGAGGTCGAAGCCAAAGTCTTGGAGCTGCATGGCCAACACGCTGACTGGGGCAAACATCGCCTGAGCCATGAAATAGCCAAAGCCAACAACTGGGTTCCACTGCTCAGCCCAAACACCGTGCGGCGAGTTTTGGAAGATGCTGGAATGTGGAAGCCGGATGAAAACAGAGTAAAAAAAAAGCGGCTTTGATCCGATGAGCCGAACAGCGGATCTGCCCGGCCAAGCGCTCAATGTTGACCTATGTTTTGTTCCCGTCAGTCATCGGGTCGATGTCAAATTACCAGCTGTCAGCGGCTCGTCCGGCCACCTGGTCGTTGAACGATTACAAGAACCCGGTCAGGAGCCGGACTATCCCGGCAAGGTATTTGCAAATCTGGAACTGGATTACACCGAAGCCGTCCAGGCCTTTGTAAAAGCCTCTCAACCGCTTTCGGGTCCAAGAATCAAGGCGGCGGCAGTTGAAAACCCGTCTCAACGAGGCCAAATCCAGCAATTACGCTTGGAAGAAGCCCAATTACGCACCGAACGACGTAACACCCGCAAAAGCCGCGAGTTGGAAGATGCGGCTTGGCAAGTAACTTGGCACCAGCAGCGCTGCGAAAAACCGTCTGGTGAGGCGCTCCCGCAACCGAAACAGCGTGCCGTCTGGGGTTCGCGCAAGGCCCAAGAACAACAGCGGAAAAGCCTGCGAAAACAACAGCGTCAGCAATCGGTACTGCGCCAACAGGAAGACGCACAATGGCGATTGAACCGAATAAATTTGCGAGAACAGATGACCTTGCTCCCAATTGTCACGGCCTGGATCGCCATTCTGATGATTACCGATAACTGTACGCGGCAGTGTTTGGGCCTGCCACTTTTCATAGCTGGCTCGCATGTTACGGCCGAGATGGTTGTCGCGGCTTTGCGAGGCTTATTGCCAGCCAATTTGCAGTTCCTGACATCGTGCCCGAACTTGGGTATTTCCGATCGTGGCATCCACTTTACAGCGGATGTATTTAAGCAGTTGGCCAAAGATGCCGAATTTGTGCATGTGGTCATTGCGCGCCACCGGCCCCAATCAAACGGGATCGCAGAGCGTTTTGTCCGAACGCTTAAGGAGTGGCTGGCTGACAAAGCCTGGGAATCGGACCAAGAATTACTGGAATTCCTGCAGCAGTTTTTATCAGAGTACAACGACCGGCCGCATCAGGGCTTACCTATTCCGGGATTGTCTCCCGATGAATATGCCAAACGTATCTGGCTTATGTAACCCGTAGTGTTCAACCGTTATCTGATGAATACAGTTTGCGCAAAAATAAGGTCAAAGCTTGCCTGTTCGAATAGGAATGTGTGAGTTTCAGTATCAAGGGTTGGATACACTGGTTTTCTTGAAATCGATAAATCCACGTTCGAGATTAGTGTCTATTAATTGTACGCGTACTTGTTCGCCAACGTCCATTCCATCGAATCCCTGAATAACCTTACCTTCAACGGGCACGCTCAGAAGCCGGACCCAGGTGCCTTTTTCTGAAGCGCCGGTGACGATTGCATCGAACTTTTCGCCAATTCTGGATTCAAGCAGCAGGGCGGCAGCCGACTTTTCCACCTGGCGTTCGACTTTGTTTACCGCATCTTCAGTTTTTGTGCAATGAGCCGCCAACTCACTCAGTTCATCTTTGTTGTACGGAGCGGGTTTTCCCTCTAGGGCAGCTTTCAGCAATCGTTGAGTCAGCAGATCAGGGTAGCGGCGGTTGGGGGCAGTGGAGTGCGCATAGTCTTTCACTGCCAGGCCGAAGTGGCCCGGAGAATCTTCGCCCGGAATCTCCGCGACATATTCACCGGCGCCCAAAAGCTTGACCACCGCCAGCGAAAGATCGGGAAAACGCAGCGGATTGGCGGATTTTTGCCGGATGAGAAAATCGTCCAGCGCTTTTGAATCTGGCTCGACCGGAAGTGTGTAATTGTTGCCCCTGGCAAGCTCAACGATCCGCTCCCATCTTTTGGGGGTGCGCACCACGCGCCGGATTGATGGAAAGCCGCGGGCAGAGAGAAAGCGGGCTGTGACGCCGTTGGCCGCGATCATGAAATCTTCAATGATCTGCTTTGCGCTATTTTTTTCATCTGCATCGAGGGAATAGAGTTGATCGCCATCAAAGACCAGTTTGGCCTCGATGGTTTCAAGGCTTAGTGCCCCGTTAATGTGCCGTAATTTTTTCAGCCTTTGGGCTGCCTGGTCTTGCAATAGTAAATTCTCGGCCAACCCTGGCACGTTGGCCATCTCTTCGGGCATGCCGCCTTTTTTGTCCAACCAGGCGGCAACGCTGTTATAGGCCAGTTTGGCGTGATTGCGCACCCTGGCCCGGTAGATTTTCCAATCATTCAGCGCGCCGCGCTCGTCCACCACCATTTCAACGATGATGGCAAGGCGATCTTGGTCGAAATTGAGGGATGTAATATCGGTGGAAATTTCTTCCGGCAGCATGGGGAATATTTCTGCTGCAGTATAGACCGAGGATGTGTTGTGGCGCGCGTGTTTATCAAGCTCAGAATCATTCTTTACGAACGCGTCCACATCGGCAATCGCGACGAGAATTTTGATCCTGCCGTCAGGCAGCGCTTCGGCAAAGGTAAGCTGATCCAGGTCGCGCGAGTCATCATTATCGAGGGAAGCCCAGAGCAGGCTGCACTTGTCTCGAACTGTGCTGTCATCGCTGGGCGCAGAAAGCCGCAACTGTTTTAACTCGGCGAGTGCTGCGCCAGAAAAATCAGGGAGCAGGCCTCGTTCGAGCATGGCCCGGCGGGCAATACCCTTTAAAGTGGCGCGATGGTTGTGGTTATTTGCATTCATGGTTGTGCTCCGCGATGGAGATTATTCCCCTGTGGTTTTTTTCGGGGCGCGATGTGCGTTTGGCGAACGATACACGGCGCCATCATTGCGGGCGGCCTGCTTTATTCTGCGGGTGTTAACGCGCTGTCCTTTGGAAGGTTTTTTGGTGGTTGTTTTGCTTGTTGTCTTGTCTTTTTCGGTTGCCATGGGTGTTGCTCCTTGTTTTCTTTATGTTTGTATCAAAATTTCAAGCCGGTCATGTTTCTGGCGCTGCACATGGCCGAGCCATGTGTATCACTTCAAACTTCCAGTTATTAAGGCGTTGCATTCTGTTTTGCCGGTGAAAACAAGTGTACCCAGTTGTACACAAGCACGGCTGGATACGCCAGTAAAGTGAGCAAATCCATAATGATAAAGATCAAATTCAGCTTCATTGCTTATTATTCTCCTTGGGATGGCCAAAACGGCGGCCACGATCACATTATTCAGATGCTTACTTGCTTTTTTGCTTTTCTGATGATGGGCTTACACCAGACCTGCTTAGCGGCAGGCTCCTGTCTTTCATCAAAGACTGCACTGACGATGAGTCGCCCTGGCGCGTATTGGAAGAACCTGTGCTTTGATTTGAATCTGATTTTGATGTTTTCGGTTTACGCTTGCTAACACCTTTACGTCCCATGTTGTTTTTCTCTTTTGTCGTAGAATTTGTTCATTACTCATCTTACAACAGATGCTCCCCGGTCACATCCATCGACCGGGGAGTTTTGTCCTCCCCCAAGTGGGGGATGTTTATTATCCCTGTCGAGGGTCTAATACCCCGCCGCTCTGCGGCGTGAGTAAGAATGCTGAAAGAGTTCTCTGGCTTAGCGGACAGATACCCCGTCCGCTTGCGGCGGGGTTCTTTCATTTGTTTTTGTCACAAGGCTGCGGTTTTGTTATGTTGATACTTACCCCGAGACACTGCCCGGGGTAAGTATCGTGTGTGATGCTGCCAGGCTACTGTGGTTCTACAGTCACACTTAATGCCAGGATACAAAGCGTCTTGCTGCCTGAGACGATTGCCCATCTGGTGTTGTAGATGCCGGGCGTGGGCGGGGCCAGCATATCCACGATGATTTTTATACTTTCGCCATCCTGGACGGTTTGAGCGAAGTCATAAACAGCTTTCTCGTGCATCTCCGTTCCGCTGATGTATTTGTAATCGAACGAATCTGATGACCAATCTGCGCCGCTGATATTCTTGACCGTCCAGACTGCATCAAAAGAGCTCTTGACTGTGACCGAATCTCTGGGCGCGGTCAGGGTTACCTGACAATAGTTCCCGGAAGGAGGCTGCGCGGTGGATGGCGGGGTTTCTGCTTCTGACTGGGTTGTGATGCCGACCCAGATTGTTTGACCGAAGCGCCTGGCATCGATATTTTCAATCTGCCAGAAACCTTGATAAGTCAATGCCTCCTGCGGGGCGATCAATGTCACGCTCAAATCGATCGTTTGGCCTGGGAGTACATTTCCTACGATATTGACCGGTTGGCCGTTCATTTGTGCGCCAGTGACATTTCCATAAGCGTATACCAGGCGGTATTTGGGCGTCCACGTGCAGGTTCCCGTGTTTTGCACCCGCCAGGTTTTTACAAAACCACCTCCGGGTTTGACGAAGGGCGGGTTTTTCATGTTGTTGTCGGGATAGGTTATATCCGCGACAAATTTCATTCCATCCCAGCATTTGGGCGGGGTGGCTGTTGAGACAGGCAGAAGCACTGTGGCCGCGGGCAGGTTGGTTGGGCGCGGGGTGGGCAGAACGTCGCTAACATCGCTCTGAATATACTGTTGAATAAGGCTGAGCATCGTTCCGTCTGTGAGCATATCGTCCATAACCCGATCGATCTCTGCTTTCAGGCGCGGCGTTTCCAGGCGCATTGCAATGGCCAGGTCTTGCTGCTCGAAACCCTTGCCAACAATTTTTAGGCCATCATACTGGGCGTTGTAATGCCGGGCGGTTGCCTGTCCGATAACAACCAGGTCAACCCGTTTTGCCTGCAGGTCTCGTATGGCTTCATCGGCCTGAACATAGCTCAATAATTTATCGGCGCTCATCAGCCCGGTATCCACCAACTGGGTCTGTAGCATGCTCTCGTAGGTGCTGCCGCGCTGGACGCCCACGCGGAACGCAGCCAGTTGATTGAAATCGGTGATGCTCGACATCGAGTCGCTTCTGGCTAAAATGGCCGTCTGGTTGACATAATAAACGGGCGAAAAGGCCATCTGGCTGGCGCGTTCAGGGGTAATGGACACCGCTGCAACGGCCAGGTCGATCTGGTCGATTTGTAGTGCGCCGGGAAGTCCTTCAAAACTGAAATTTTGAACTTCTATCGGGATGTTCAGGCGCTTCCCGATTTCCTCGATCAGAGCTGTGTCAAAGCCAACAACCTGGAAGTTGGAATCGACCGAGGCAAAGGGCGGGTAATCCCAGGCTGTGCCGATGACGATTTTGTTATTGGCCACAATCCGATCCCAAACGGGGTCGCTTGGCGGCGCAACGCTTGGAACCGCCACGACGGGTGTTTCGCTCTGCGCAGGCAGGGCAATAGACACCGCCGGCAGCAGGGTGGCGCAGGATACAAGGAGCATGCTTGCAATTATCAGCACTGGTAAAATTCTTGGGAACATCCGTTTCATGTTATTCTCCTCACAAATTATTCAGATATCAACATCCTGATCATCGATGACTTCATATTAAGATGTTGACTGGTTCATCCTATAACAAACACTCCCCAGGTGCATCCACCTGCTGGGGAGTGTTTGTCTCCGCCACTTGGGGGAGTGTTTTGAGTTTAAGCCAGCAGGCGATTGATGAAGGCGTGGTAGCCTTGCAGGGCCTGGCGCAGATCTTCAGTGGAAATATCGTTATTTTCTTTCCAGCGACCTTCCAGTGCGTTGTGTTCGGATGCCAACTTCTGAGCGATTTTTTCGATTACTTCATTTAAAAGCGCATCGGCTTGCTCAACGGCCAGACGTGGTTCGTCTACAAACCCAACTTGAATCTCATTCCAGCGGGAGTTGAATTGTTCTGCTTCCTCGTGGCTTAGCGGCTTTGCCGAAAAATCTACATTGATGTTGTCTGGGCCATCGGTGGAAAAGGTTTCGCCCATTGAATCTTTGTCGTAAATGATTGTCTGACCCATCGGAGCTTCCTGGACAATTTCATCATCCAGGGGTACAAGATCGACATCTGGCCCGGTATCTGTTGTTTCGTTGACAAGAGTCCCAGCCAGCGGAGTGCTCCTGCCATAAGGATCTGAATCTGCTGCCAGCCTGTCTACGTCTTGGCCGGTTTGCTCAGTGTTTCCTGGGGTATTCACACGCTCTGTAAAGATTTGTTCATTCATCTTATTTCTCCTCGGGCGTAACAACTGTTTCTGTCTCGACAAGTTCATCGAACAGTGAGTGATAATAAAGCATGGCCTGCCTTAATTCTTCGGTATCTGCCTTGCCTTGCTCGTTTTTGAGCGCAATCGCCCGCGCGGCGCGGTAATTGCTTACCAGGGCCGGGTAGCTGACCGAGAGATCGGCAGCGCGCTGCTCAAAATCCGAGACCGGGTAGGCGCGCATCTGCATGACTTCCATGATCAGACGGTCGGCTGCAACGATGGCCGGGCCTGGCTCATCAACAAATTTGGATTGGACCGCAGCCCAATCTGCCAGATAGCGCTCGCGTTCGATTCCTGAAAGCGGATGAATATCCAGGGTTTCGACATGCTTTTGGCGTTCATCAAGCTCGGCTTGCGCTTTCTTCTCATCGCCCAACGCCTGCACGGTATGCTCATACTCATCTCCAAATTGATTTTGGAGTTGTTTCGAACGGTTGCTGTTAACAAAGACCAGCGCCAGGATGAGGCCAACGACTACCAAAGCTAAAACCACAGCGATGATAAGAGTGTATGTAGCATTCATAAAAACTCCTTTTTGATGCATGAAAGTGCCAGAAAAAGAACGGTTTGTGCCTTTACAGTTTTAATTTACCGGCATGGCTTTATACTCGGCGTCTGGCGCCAAGTACGCCCAGCAGCACAAAGACGATTGCCGCCCCGATCAGGAAGCCAAAGTTGTACTGGCTCCCATCGTTGTGGACTTCATACATCTGTAATTCAGGGTTTACAAACGAGAGCACCATTGTGACCGGGGAAATAATCCCGTGCCAGATGCCCAGCAAGACGCCGGCTGTACGGCCGTTTGCGTCTGTTGTATTGACCAGCGGGTTGGGGCCAGGCACAGACAGCTCCATGTTTACGCTGGGGATCTCAACTTGCGTCACTTCACCGGGAGCACAGCCTGCAACCATCACAAGCATTAGGAACATTGTGGCGAAAAGAAACATTTTCTTATTCATAACTTACCTCCAGTATTAGGTTTGCTCGTGGGTAATTGCCCTGATTGTTGGCTGAATTGGCGATGATTCAAACAGGGCTATTCGGGGAGAGTTCTTTTCGATCAGTCTTCGATGATGAAAGTGATTTTCAACTGAACCCGGTATTCCACGATTTGGCCATCATTGTTTAATTTGATCTGCTGATTTTTGACCCATGCGGATTTGAGATTCTTGAGCGTTTTATGGGCGCGTGCGACGCCTGTCAAGATTGCGTCATCAAAACTTTTTGTGGAAGATGCGATGATTTCAGTTACTTTTGCAACGGTCATGGAAGGACTCCTTTGATTTGGCTTACAAGAAACTTCAGATGGTTTTATTTTTCACTACTTTTTCATTGTATGATTCTGCTCGTCGGCTTACATCCATCAACCGGGGAGGTTTCATCTCCGCCACTTGGGGGATGCTTCACGCTCGACAGGTTAATCGGCGGCCTGATGAGTGCGAACCCGGCCGAGGCCTGCAACCAGGAGCGCCGCTGCCCAGGTCAAAATCACAACCAAGATAAATGGCCTGCTACTGCCTGCCGCTTCGGGGCTGATCTGCAAGGGGCCAGACCAGGTATTGACGGCGGCATGAACTAGCATGACCAATAACAGGCTGTCGCCTGAGCCGTGATAAACCCACGTGATTAAGATAGTCAGAGGAATTGTGAGCAAGGCATACAGCCCAAAAGGCAGGCTGTGCTGAGCCGAGGCGGAAATAAAGAAGAGCGGTAAATGCCAGATCGTCCAGATGAGACCCAGAATAAGGCTGTCCCATGGCGGTCGAAAGCGCGCCTCGAGCGCTGGGAGAGCCAGACCCCGCCAACCGAACTCCTCGCCCAGCGGTCCGCCAATCAGCAGAACGAGAACGAAATTGATCGGCACAAGCAACCAGCGAGGCCCGAACGGAACATAGTCCGGAACTGCGCCGCCCAAAAGCACATGCCCACCTGTGGCCAGCAGCATGACCAGCGCCGGTCCAAAGAGCACGATCCCATACCAGATTGGAGAAACACGCCAAACGAGTGCCCGGCCCAACAGGCGGTGTAGTCCGCTTCTGCCCGCGCATCTCCAGGTGAGAAACAGGGCAGTCAGCGTGGGCGCAAAGGAGCCCAACATAATCAGCGCAATGGAGGGCACGGGTAGCGGGTGACTTGTGTACTCAGCGACCAAAAGCGGCAACCAAACCAGCCAGGCGCTGCCAAAGGTCAGCAGTAGATATGCGCCCAGTGGGATACTCTGGCTTGCCTTTGCGCTGCGCAAAGATGTTGGCTGCATGAATAACTCAATCCTTTTTGTTCTTTTGCGAGAGCGCCAAGCCAATCACCAAACCGAGACCAATCCCGAGGCCGATACCAATGGGAAGATTATCGAAGATAATGCCAAGTGACGTGCCGATGGCGATGCCAATGGCAAGCCACTGGATGACGACTGGGTTGCTGGTTTTCTTTGATTGAGGGGCTTTCTTTTCGTTGGACATGTTTTTCCTTTAAACTAATTTTGAACACGGGGCAAGCCTGTCAGGGCCGGGTAAGCTGGTCGGATGCAGGGAGAACTTATTCCTTTTTGTTCTTGTGTGAGAGCGCCGCGCCAAAAATCAAGCCGAGGGCAGCGCCCATTGAGATGCCGACCGCGAGATTATCGAATAGGATGCCAAGCGAGACTCCGATGCCGGCGCCGAGGACAAGCCACAAGCCGATTTGGTCGGTGTTTTTCTTCATTTTGGGGTCTTTCGGTTCATTGTTCATATTTTTTCCTTGATAGTTATTTTGAGAACGGACCCGGCCCATCAGGGCTTTCGCTCTCAGTTTTGATTCCGCTGTAGATCCATAAAGAGGCGCGATCTGCGTATTTTTCTATACCTGAAGAGATAGCGAAGATCGTTCAGATTGTTGTGGCTGAGTCGACAGTGATAAAATTTCGCGCATACAGTCGCCGTAAAAAGGTATAACAAGTTTGACTATCTGGATGTTTGAAAATTGACCAGCGGATAAGGCTTGGGCGATTCATGCCAATTCTGGCGCTCGAAGAAGGTCACTACATCGCCGGTGTCGTTCGCAAAAGTTGTTGAGGAACTCTTTAAAAGGCGGAAAAAAACGAAAATATCTCCGATTGCTCCACCCGTATTCATGGCCACCAGAAAGGCAATTGTCAAAAGCCAACTGACGGGAGCCAGCAGCATCAGCAGCAGCCCCACAGCGCCGATAATTACCAGTGGGCCAAGCGCGGTGATGGCGTATTGACGTTTGGGGAAATACCAGCCTGGCGCGCCCGCGTAGGCATACAGCGGGCGCAAGGCAAAGACCGGCCGGCTACGGGAGAACAGCCAGAAGAAAAAACCGTGAATTAATTCGTGGACGATCAAGATGAAAACTGTCAACCCGATCAGGAGTATCATTGCGCCTGCCGATATGCTGCCCGAAATGTTCGTTGTTCCTGAGCGAAGCATGGCTCCGAAAAGTGAGAGCAGGTAAAAGATAAGGATGAAGATAAGAAACGCAAGGATGTTCAGAAATATGGCCAAGCGCTTATCTTTTTTCAGGTTGACCTCGCCAGTTTGGGTATATCCGTGCGGTAATGTCTGCGTTGAAGTGTTCAATGGATGTTTTTCCTTTTGATGATGTTTCTACGGACAGCCCCCGGCAGGAGCAGGGATAATATCGCCAGCGTGTTTGTCATGCCCATTCAGACCGTTGACACTGACCGTGATCAGGTTATAAGGGTTTTTGGCGCTGCCGGTGGCATGACAGATCGTGACCTTGTCCGCGCTCAAGGTGGCGGTCAGGCCGGGGGTTGGTGTAATCGGCGGGCAGCCAGCCTGCGGGGCCGGGATAAAATCGCCCGTGTGGTTGCTGTGGTCGCGCAGCCCGTTGAAATCAATCGTGATTTCATTGTAGGGGTTGCTTGCGCTGCCGGTGGCGTGACAAATGGTCAGCTTGCCGGGGTTGTTCCCGGTTTCGACGACGGTTGGGCAGCCCCCTGCCGGAGCCGGAACCAGGTCGCCTTCGTGATCGACGTGAGTGACCAGCTCGTCAAAATCGAGCGTGATCTCTTCGTAGGGGCTGGCCGTATCGCCCGTGGCGTGGCAGATCGTCAGGGTTCCATCGTTCAATTGGGCGGCAATTCCGGCGCTGTTGCAGGCGGCCATGGTTAATGCCGCCACAACCAACACGGAAAGCGCGCCAAACATCTTTGAAAATTGTCGTTCTGGTTTCATAAGCGTTCCTTTTGCCGAGACACTCTCCAGGTGAGACCATCCGCAGCCTGTTTGGCTTCTAACTGATTGCCTGGCAAAACCAAGCAAGGTGATGGTTTCATCATATATTGAAAACTCCCCGGTTGCGTCCTGCAACTGGGGAGTTTTGGTCTAGGCCACTTGGGGGAGATTTTTGAGTTATTTTTTCCAGTATCCACGGGCTTCGCTTTGGGTCTGGGCGTTCATGGCTTCTTCGATGGATGTGATACGTGGAGCGTCCAGGAGTAAATTGGTTTCTGAGAGCAGCACCAGTTCGATCGTTTGGCCCGGCACCAGGGCTTCCTTGGGAATATTTGTCTGGCCGAGTGGAACCATGACCAGGCTATCATCCAACAGTTTGACCACGTAGAAACCCAGTTTGCCGCTTTCAGGCTCCAGTACTGCTTCCAGGACTGTCCCGAGGTAAACCTGGTTGCCGTCTTTCAGTTCGGCGCCCAGCAATTGCGAAGCGTAGGCAATTTTGTGAACGGCGTTGGCCGAATCACTCCCGCCAGCCTTGCACTCACTGGTTAGCGGGCTGACTCTTGCAACCTGTAACCAGTAAGCGCGGACGGTTTCCTCCCAGGTGTTGGGGAACAGGGTCAGACCGTCATCGAAGGTTGGCGCAGCGGCTACCAGGTCAGGGGTCATGTAGATCGAGATGGTTTGCGTTTCCGCATCCAGTGCGCCGCTGTTGATGGTGACCACTTCAAAGGGGATGATTAATTGCTGACCTCCTGCCACTTGCAGATCGCTGGCAGGCTCAACCGTAAAGTAGATGATGTAGGTTTCGCAGGTGTTGATAATGAAGTCGGAAACTTCTCCCAGCGCGGCCCCATCCAGGCCGGTGAGCTTGAAATCGAGCAGGCTTGAGAGCCGGGTCAGTTCCTCGCGACGTTCGGGCGGGATGATCCCGGCGGCATTGGTTTGGGGTGGTTTTTTGGCCTTGACCGCCGGGGCGGATGAATCGCCTTCAGCGACTTCGTCCGCCGGTTCGGCCATGCCACCGTCCGAGGTGGGTGATGCTGGTCTGGCGGGCGCGCAGGCTGCGAGAATGAGTGCGATTAAAACGAATAGTACCGGTAAGCGGCTTAAGCCAGGCATTTTATATTCTCCTGAATTCATGTTGTTGTCTGTCATGGGCATATTTCTCTAAATGTGCCAGCAACATGTCATTTCGACGAGCGCCAGCGAGGAGAAATCTACGCCCTGGCAAGGCAAGATTTCTACCCTACGGGCACGATGTCGCCGCAAAGCGGCTCGAAATGACATGCTGGGACGGTGTTTTATTCACCCGCTTCATTATCGAGCGTCGAGCGGCTTTCGGCCAGCGGCAGGTCTTCCAGCGCCTGGCTGATCCGCTCCTGGAGTCCTTTGGGGTTATTCCTGTGTTTTCCGAAATCTTTGAAGGTTTCCATGAGATTGCTGGTCACGGCCCTGGTAAGTTTTTTGAGCGTATCAGATGAAAGTTTCTCGCCTTTTTCGAACCAGCGCACGCCCGCATAGCCCAATACGATCGTGGTCGAGGCAGCGATTGCCGCGCTCAGCAGCCAGCCCGGCAGCCCGCCAAATTTGCTGAACTGTTGAAAGAGAGTCCGGCCCAACAGGCCCATGCCAAAGGTCGCCACCAGTTCGGAGGCGCGTTTTGGGGTGATCTCGTAGTTATAGATGCGCGCGATGCTGACCATCATGATCGACTGCGCCGCCACCAGCGGGATAAAATCAATGACCGGCAGCGGAACCAGGGCGATCGCGGCGGAGATCGAGGCGGTCCGCACGATGCTTTGCCAGGCCAACTGCCAGCGGTATTCCGGCAGGGCCTGCCCGAGGGCGGCCACCATCCCCGGTTCGGTGGCTGCGATGGCCAGCAAGACCTTGCCCAGGTTCTTGCCGTCTTTGGCAACGATCGGCACGATCTGGTCCGGCTCCAGACCCAGGTTTTGGGCGGCGCTGATAAGGACAGCTTGCAGATCTTTGCGCGATATCAGATCGGTCTTGTTCAGCACGACGATAAAAGGCTTTTTCAGCGCGGCGACTTCGTTGAACAGTTCCTGCTCGGTCTTTTTAATGCCCTGGACAGCGTCGAACACCAATACGATGAAATCGGCTTCGGCGGAGGCTGAGAGCGCCAGGTCTTTCTCGCGTTCGCCGGCATCCCCGACCGCATCCGCCCCTGGCGTATCAACCACGGCGAACAGGGCTGCATCGGCCTGTTGATTTTCGGTGGTGGTGCCGGGCAGGGGGCTGACGACGGCCTGGTCGCTTTTATCCTGTACGAGTTGGTTGTAGAGCGTCGATTTGCCAACGTTGGTCGGGCCGACGATAACCACCCGATGCTTGTTGCCAAAAGCCTGCCGGATGTGAGCGGTGGATAGCTTGACCAGTATTTTTATCAGGTGCGTATCTGCCGGGAAGCCAACCAGGAGCGACATAAAGCTGGCCTTCTCGTTGGGTCCGAGGGCATCCCAGACCTTGCGCACCGGCGCTTGAACCTCGGAAGGGAATTGACTGAGAACTTCATCAAATAGAGTCATGGGATACTCCTGGTATTTGCGCGGCTGGCAGGAGCTTTTCTCTGCTGCCTGTAGCTTGTTCAACCGCCCGTGGTTTTTCCTGCGACTGACCGCCCTGCCAGAGCGACAGTCCGTGGCGGATCATGCTGATCTGGGAAAGCCCGAACCAGAGCAGGAAAATTGTCAGGTTGATGGCGGTAGTTTGGATCCAGCCGGGCAGGGATTCAGTCAGCGCGGCAAGCTGTTCGCGCCAGGCGCTGAATTTCTGGTCGTATTCTTGTACAACCGTCAGAAAATTTTGAAGGTTATCTTTTGTCTCGCCAAGGTCGCCTTCCATCAAATACGAGGCGTCATCCAGAAAACCGGATGCTTTTTTGGTCACGCCTTCCACCTGGGTGATCAGCGTGTCGATTGAACCGGCGCTGGCAATCAGATCGCTGAGTAATTTATCGCTGGGCAGGTTGAAGTTTACAAAAGGCAGCGCGTTGGCTTTTGCCAGCGAGGCCTGTAGTTCCAGCAGGCTGCTTTTGGCCTGGTCAAGTTTTTCGCGGGAGGCTTTCAAGCCGGGCAGCAACTGCTTATCCAGTGTTCCGTTGATAGTTCCGAAGAACGCCTTGGCCTGGATAAAGTCCGCTTTGAGCGTTGCCAGGCTGATCTCGGCGGCTTCGACCGTGCGCAGGGTGCGTTCGAGTTCGAGCGCTGCGCTTTGGAGCGTGGTTTGCGCCAGTCCGAGTTCTGTGTCAATGGTTTGCAGCCTGGTCGTGGAAAAGCGCGTCAAGGGTTCCTTGTAGGTTTGTATCAGCACAATCCCGGCGATACTCAGGCCGAGTAGAACAGAACTGATGATAATAAATATTCCAGCGATAATTTTGCGTATCATGCGATCTCCTCTTTAGAAGCCGTCTTTCCTGCTGCCAGGGGTTGCTGAACAAAAAAACGGGTCTTGCCCCAGCGATAGAACTGGATGTTTGCGGCCAAGGTCAGGCAGCCGAGCAAATAAGCGCCCAGTACATCGCTGGCCCAGTGCTGGCCCAGGTATATGCGCGATATGCCGATGAGGGCCACCAGACCGCCAGAGAAAATCAGCAGCAGACTGCGTTGGAAAGACGGTTTCAGCAGGCTATAGGCCAGCAAACCAATAAAACCATAAAAACTTACATAGAACATAACGTGCCCGCTCGGGAAGCTGTAACTGTTGAGCGTTGCGAGCACATTCACCATGTCTGGCAGCGGCCGCGGGCGCTGGATGAGGTTCTTGACCAAAACATTGAGCGCCGCTGACGAGAGCCCCGCGCTCAGGGTGGCGAGCGCTTCCCAGCGCAGGCCGAAGCCATAGATCAACAGAACAACCAGCCCGGTGATGATCATTGCCTGTGGACTAAAACCCGGCCAGCTTACCAGGCTCATCAGCCACGAAAAGAGTGGGGCATCAAGCGATTGGATGACTTTGGTGATCTGCAGATCCAGCGCAAAAGAAGGCCTGGTTTTGACCAGGAAAGTCAGCAGGGCAAAAGCGCCCGCGACCAAAACCAGCCCGGCCTGAAACAGCGCGACCCGCTGCCGCCGAAGCCCTTTTTCTCTCACGGATGCATCCAAAGCGTTTCAGCCTTACGGCTGCGGAGATGCCAGCGGGTTTTGAACGGGTTGACCGGCGTTGGCGCCCTGATAATAGGGGAAGGTCACCGGCAGGTCAAAGCCGAAGTAGGCCGAGACGCGCGCCACAACCTCGCCTTTGATTTGCGCCCGGCGGGTGTTGTAAGCCTTGACGGCGTCATTCCAGTCGGTGCCGGCCAGTTGGATGGTATTCATGGCCTCGTCCACAGTGTCGCCCATCGCCAGGGTCACGCTGGCATCCGGCACGGGCGGCGGGGCCTGGGTGATGGCGTTGACATACAGCGAGAAACCCTGTCCCAGGTCGCTGGGGAGCGCGCCCTTGTCTTGCAGGTCGTTCAGGTTTAGCTTGGTTGGGTCCAATGGTTGGCCGTTTTCGTCGCGGTAATTGGCGAGCAGGTTGGTCAGCGCGTCTGCTTCTGAACGGAAGTTCCCGGTCCAGACTTCGCCGCTGTTGCTGACCGCATCGTAATAATCTTTGGTGATCTGTGTTTTGGCCTGGATCTTGGCATACTGTGTATCGGTTACCAATTGAAAATTAGCCGCCGCAGATTGCACGCCCTGGACCAGGGCCACCAGTTCGTCGTATTCCGTTGTGGCCGATTTTACGACCCCGCAACTGCTCAGCCCGACCAGCAGGATTGCCAGCATAAAAATTGAAAGCAGATGTTGTATGGAACGTTTCATGGTTTTATCTCCTGATTTGATTTAATTGCCGCGCCCGGATCGTCCGCTGCCGCTGCCGCCGCGCATCGATGGGCCGCTGCGGCCCCCGCCAAAGGGGTTGCCAATTCCCCTGAACCCCGAACCGGACGGATTGAATCTGATTCCGCTGCGGGCCATTTTAGGCAGTATCCAGACCAAGAACATCAGAAAGAGGCCGCCCAGGCAGAGCAGGCAGCAAACCGTCAGAAGGCCGAGCGGCCCTGAAGGCAGTTTGGGCAGCTCGATCGTCTCGGGGGTGGAGGTGGGCAAAAGTAGCGGGGCGTATTTGTTGCGCGCGACCGTGTCGAAGCCCTGCACCAGAGTCAAAAGCGCTTGATCCAGGCTGCGGGTCGATTGGTAGGTTTCCTCGGCAGCGCGGTTGAGGGCCGTCAGTTCGGGAGCGGTCAGCGCGGGCAATCCCAGCCCAACGCCGTAGTGCACATCGATCCGCTCTGGCTCGACCACGATCAAAAAGACAAAACCGTTATCCTTGCGCTCACCGCTTGCCTGACCGAGCTGCATATAGCGCAAAAAATGGACAGCGCAGTTGACCCGGTTGCCGACCTGCTCCTGCGGCTGGATGAGAATCATCGTCTGCGCGATGAAATCTGCATTCAACTGGTCCAGGATCACATCTACCTCGGTCACGGCCTGCTCTGAGATGTAATTTTGCCAGTTCACCGTCCAGTGGGCCTGCTGCATGTTGTAGCTGAATCCGTAATCTGGGGCGGAGCCGTTGCCGCACACCTCTGCCTGCGCGTGTGGCGCAACCACAGGTGCAGGTAGGGATGTGGCGAAATTGGCGCTGGCGCGGGCCGGGCTGAAAAAGACCGCCAGACCCAGGGTCAACACCGTTAAAGCTGCGATACTCACCATCATCCGCGTGTGCTTCAAGGTCACCTTCATATCAAGAATCGCCCTACTTTGTGTTGGATTGTGAAATTTCTTTGACCACTTCCGCGGTTTTTTCGGGCTGGTTGACGCGCGTGGCCACATCGGCCTGGGCAATGATCCCGAGGATTTTATGGCTGCCATTCACGATCGGGATGCGGCGTAATTGGTGTTCAGCCATAGCATTCAGCGCTATCTGCAGGTCATCCTCGGCCAGGCAGGTCACCACCTGGCGGGTCATGACCGTTTCCACTTTCGTGGTTTTGGCGTCTTGCCCTTTGGCGATGATCTTCAAAACCAGGTCACGGTCGGTGACGATCCCGACCAGTTTTTGAGTCTTGTCATTTTCGATGACGGGAATCGAGCCGATATTGTCCCTTTGCATTAGTTGGGCTACTTTGGCTACTGTATCCTCTGGCAAACAGCAAACGGGTTCTTTTGTCATCACTTCGCTGCACTTTTTCATGGGAATTCTCCTTGAATGTAACGTGTAAGAGTCGCGCAGCCGTAGAGGGGCAGCCAGACCGGCTGCCCCTCTATGTTGGCTTTGGCGCTGCCCTATAGGTTGACGATCCCTAACATCTGTAACACGAACAGAATGATCGCGATCACGAGCAGGGCATGGATCCAACTGCCGGTTTGCGGGAAGCTGGGGCTGATGTTCCGGCCAAAAAAGCCAAGCAGCCACAGGACGAGCAGGATTATGATGATTGTCCACAACATGAGATTCTCCTTTTGAGCAATTGAGCATCGGTTGCAAATGTTGGAACCGATTGGCCTCCACGAGGCCTGAATTCATCCTACAACAAACACCCCCCGGCCACATCCATCGACCGGGGAGTTTTCATCTCCGCCACTTGGGGGAGGATTCAGGCAACATTTAGTTCCGGGTTTTGGCCTGCCGCAGCGACCCTGCCTTTTCCTGCATTTTTTGCGAGATAAAGAGCAGCATCGGCGGCCTTCAATAGGCCTGCCATGTTTGGACTATCTTGAGGAAAGACTGCAATACCGAGTGAAAATGTGACGGAATCAAGGTTTTTCCCAGCGATATTGAGATGGAATGCTTTGGTTGCTTCACAAATAAGCCTGGCGCGTTCTCGCGTCACTTCAGGTGATGCGCCCGGCAGTACCAAAATGAACTCATCTCCTCCATAACGGGAAGCTATATCTTCTCCGCGAACATGCTTGCGCAACAATTTGCCGAGTTTACGTAAAACCGTATCGCCGGCAACGTGGCCATAGGTATCGTTGATCTGCTTGAAATCATCCACATCCAACATAATGACGCCCAATGAACTCTGTTGGCGTAAGGCTCGCAGCAGTTCACGTTCCAGGGTTTCCTCCAGATAGCGCCGGTTGAACAATCCTGTCAAATGATCGCGGACAGACAACTCGCGCAACAACGCTTCATTCTCCAGTAGGGCATCCTGGGCTTGCTTACGATCAGTGATGTCGCGGATATTGCATTGGATGACTTTTTCGTCTTCCACCAGGTAAACGTTGCTGACGAATTCAACCGCAATTAAACGCCCGTCTTTTGCCCTGAGCGGCAAATCTTCGTAGCGAATATATTCATTCTCCTGTAATGCTTCGAAGGATTCCTGGTTGGCTTCAATATCTTTGAATGCGCCAACTTCCCAGAGCTTTCTTTCTACAAATTCATCGCGCGAGTATCCCAACATATTGATCAAAAAGGGGTTTACATCTGTGATCATTCCTGTTTTGGCATCCAGAATTAAGATGCCATCTTGCGCGGCTTCAAACAAGCGGCGATAACGCAACTCGGAAGTTTTTAGTTTTTTTACAAAAGCCGCAACATCTTTTCGGGTCGGGTTTTTCGACATGGACATATCTTTTCTTGCCTGGCGTGGGTTTTTCGCTGGTGCTTGCAAATTATGAACGATGAATACGCGATAAACATCCCATATTCATTCTATAACATCCTTCTCTATTATATCCATCGATCGGGGAAGGATTGTCTCCGCGACCTGGGGGAGATTCTGGTGGAGCCAGCAACTCTATACAACGGAATCTTGCGGAAGTGCTTCTTCTTGCTGCTTGCGTTGGAAATAAGCAACGCTTAAGAAGGCGCCGAAGAGTAAGATGATGCCGCTTAGATAAGCCCAAACCAGGAAGGCAATGATCGCTGAGACTGAACCATAGATAAGATTTGAAATCGAGAGGTAGGTGGTAACAATGAACAGAAAGGCTTTTTTTGCAAATTCCCAGAGCAGGCCGCCCGCGATTGCGCCCGGTAGAATCTCGCGCCAGGTGGCGCCTCCGTGTGGGAGCAGGCTGTAAAGCAGCATGAACAGGGAAATATCGAGCAAGATTGCCACGATAAAGCTGACACTGCCCATGATTGGCAGGATTAGCTCGGGCATCCAGGCGCGTAAATTAGCGAGCAGGCTGCTTGCCAATGCCGCCAGGAAGAGCGCCGGGCCGGCAAAGGCCAGCACAAACAAGATTGCCAGGCCGCGCCGCTTCCAAACCGGGCGTTTGCGCTTGTTGCTCCAAATCGCATTCAGGGTTTGGGTGAGCGTGTAAAAAACGGTCGAGGCCGACCAGATCAGGCCGACCAGGGCAAGGCCGGTGACTGGCCCGCGCGTGCGAACGATTTCATCTATATTTTGGCCCAATAACTGGCCCAGCGCTGGTGCGATGAACTCCAGCTTTTGCACGATGAGCTGCTGATCCATCAGCGGGCCAAGTGTGAAGCTGGCAATCGCAACGCTTAACAGGGTGATGGGGAAGAGTGAGAACAGGGCAAAATAGGCGATTGCCGCCGCGGTAATCGACGAGTTGGGGCTGACCGCATTGCTGGCTGCCCCCAGCAGCATCCCCAACCAGCCGTGGGAGCGCTGGTCAAGCCCGCGCGCGCGGTGGAAACCCAACTGCCGAAAATATGCCATCCTTTCAGACATCTTGGGGAATCTTTTCATGGTTTTGGCTGCCCGGCTTTCGGGCTGACGCCCTGGAGTGAAGCGAACGGCCCTGAAGATTCAACCGCCAGACCGGCCTGCAGGATCGGTTCAGCTTTTTCGATTAATTTGGTCAGGCTTTCCATGCTGCTGCTCAACAAGGGCAGGGGGGCTTCGTCCATTGTGTTGATGGCCTCCCAAACCCGCGCCTGGCGGTCTTTAAGATCCGAAATCTGGGCCCCGGCTCCTGAAGCAGCGCGGTGGCTGACCAGTTGTTTCCACAAAATCTGGCATACTGCCGATAAAGGTGGAGCCAGGATGATGCCGAAAAGCCCAAAAGCGTCTGCCATGGCGATCAGCAGGATAACGGTCAGAATGGGATTATTCCACCTGCGATTGAAGATGCGCGGCATGACCCATACGCCCAGAGCTGTCAGCGCGAGCAGCGTATACACAACCGTGAGCAGGCTCAGCTGGACGCTGGTCAGCAGCCCGACCAGAAGCACCACGATGACCGCCAGGGCGGTCCCGATGACGGGAATCAGGCATGTCAATGCGCCAACCAGCGCCAGGAGCGCGGGGTAGGGTGAACCGAGCAGCCAGTAACCGAGTCCCAATAATAGCCCGGCCAGGACGCTTTGAACGATTTCGCCGCGGATGTAAGCGCCGACGTCCGGTTCGACTGTCTTCCAAATACCGCGCGCCTGTTTGCGCTGGTCTGACGGCAGCAGTGAAAGCCACAGCCGTTCGAAATGAACCTGGTTGGTGCTCCAATAAATGCTCAGGAACAGGATGATGAATGTGCCGCTGACAACTCCGCCCATGCCCTGCGTGAAGCCAAGGATGGCGGGCAGCACGAGCTGGCCCTCGTCCCCGGTAAACGCTTCGAAGAGCTTGCTGGGCGCTGGCAATTGCGCCATGAGCGACAGTTGAAACGAACTGCCCTCCAGCCAGAGCGGCAAAACCCAGGCATCTTGCATCGAGACTGTATCGGCCAACTGCTGGATGTCACGAACTGCGGCCTCGCCCGTTAAAAAAACTAAGAAACCAAAGCCTCCCAGCACCAGCAGGTATAGCAGCAGCCAGGCCACGCGCTTGGCCAGGCCCGGCTCGAGCAAACGCTCGGCCAGCGGACGCAGGGCTGCCGCCAGCGTGAGCGAGATCAGCACGTAGCCGACGACGACTCGAAATTGCCACAGCACCACCAGCGCCAGCAGCGTGGTCATGACCGCCGTACCGAACTTTATCAATTGATTTGTCATGGCGCACCTGTAGAAGTAGGCACCTGGGCCAGCAGGGCATCCAGGTCGGTGGTGATGGCTTCGATCTCATCCATCACCTGGTCGATCTGCCTGACCCTTGAATCTGAGCCGCCCTTGTTAAGCCGCGCCTGTTTGCGCAGGTCCTGGGCCAGGCTTTGCGTTTCATAACGCAGCCGGCTGGCATAATCGCGGCCGGTCGAAGCCTCTGCCTCCATTACCCTTGGTTGGAAGACAAAGCGATTGAGCAAAAGCTGGATCATGGCCGCTATGGGGATGGCCATCAGCGCCCCTGCGATTCCAAATAGGGAACTGAAGGCGAAGATCGCCAGCAAGGAAACGAACGGATTAACCCCGACCGCCTTGCGCATGACGCGCGGCACCAGCAGGCTGTTTTCCAACTGCTGAATGATGAGTGTGGCGACAACCACCCAGATCAGCTTGGAAGGCGCGATCGAAAAGGCGATTAACGCTGCCGGGATGGCGCCAAGCAGCGGCCCGACCATTGGCACAGCCTCCAGCACACCTGCGATGAGCGCCAGCACCAGGGCATTGGGCAAACCGATCAGCAGGTAGGCGATCAACGCCAGGATGCCGATTGCCAGGCATAGAACCGCCTGCCCGGCAAGATAGAATCCGATCTTGGTCTCCATGGCCAGGATCAGTTCGCTAATACTTTCGCGCTGGGTAGCTGGCAGTAACGATACCAGCGATTGCACGGCCCGCGGCCCATCAAGCGTCCAGTGAAAGGCCAAAAGCAGAATGGCCGTGGTCAAAAAGATGCCCCTGGATGCCGATGCCAGGTAGCCGAACGCCTGCCCGGCTGAGGCCAGCATCTCTTCCCCGGTTTGCTGCCCAGGCTCCAGTTCAGGCAGCATGGGCGGGATGAATTTACTTAAACGCACGATCAATTGATTCGGAGAATTGCCCAGCCATTCACGCAGGGTTTGGTAGTAACCTGGCACGGTGGTGGCTATGGTTGTGCCTTGTTCGATGATCAACGGGAATAACAACAGCAAAAAGCCGACCAGCAGGGCCAGCAGCAGCATGTAAACAAGGATAACCCCCGCGATGCGGGGCAGTCCGCGCCGGTGCAGCCAGGTCACGACGGGCCTGATGACTGTGCCCAGCACGATGGCAATAAACAGCATGAAAATAACCTGGTTAAAGCGGTAAAGAAGCCAGAAGCTCAGGGCGACAAAAACCAGGACGAGGGTCGCCCACATGACCCGCCGGAAGGTCCAATCATAGGGTTGCGAGGCTGGTTGAAGTATCACTTCTTCCTTACACTTTCTATAACGTCGCGGACAAATTTAACAGGACAACGAAACCATCTGTGTCTTGATCGACAGCTTGTTCCGTTTGGCAAAGTATGCAAGCCGGTTGCTTGCAACAATTCTGTCTGGAGTTGTTGTAAACAGCCGGCCTGTTTATTCGTTATTCGATGAAACGATCAGGCTGCGCGACGCCCTCTTCGATTGAAGAGTCTAACGATCGCGAGCAGGATGACCGCTCCCAACAGCGAGACCAGCATGGTCGGGATGTTGATTGCGTCATTGATTGTGCCAACGCCCAGCATGGGGCTGAGGAAGTAACCGGCCAGGAACGCGCCAACGACACCGACGACGATATCGAGCAGCAGGCCCTGTTGTGAATTCGTGCGCATGATCCGGCTGGCAACGTAACCGACGATCGCTCCGGCAATAAGATAAATGATCAGGTTCATTTTGTTTTCCTTTTTTGAGTGTTTCAGGTTCACGGTTGCCCGTGATTGGTTGATCCAGCCTTCTTCTCACACGGGAGCAGGGGCTGGCAGCGATGTCACGGTTATTTGCCGGGGGCAGGGACAGTTTCTTTTTTCATTTTGGCTTCATACTCCGTTACGCGTTTGTCGATTTCATCGGCAGCGGCCTCGCGGCTATAGCCATACTTTTCTTGCAGCAAGCCGGTGAAAACATCGAACTTGCCGGCAGCCCGATCGAGATCATCGTCGGTGAGTTTGCCCCACCAGGCTTTGGCCTCGCCTCGGATTTGTTTCCACTTCCCTTCGAAAACATCTTTGTTCATGGTTGATCCTCCAGATCATCTGAAAAACTATTCCAATTTTTGCGCCGGATTTGAGAAAAGCAATTCGGCTGGTCATATATTCATACTACAATGGAAGTTCCCCGGTCACATCCATCGACCGGGGAGTTTTTGTCTCCGCCACTTGGGGGAGGCTAGGGAAGGTTAGTCAATAAAGAATCCTGGTTGCAACAAATTTATCCCAGTATCACGCGCACCTCGTGCAGTTGGCCGTCATCCATGAGCGGGATCGGACTGCCAGCCAGGAGCTTTCCATCTGCGAAAACCTGCTTGACGCCGCGATTGACCTTATCCGGGTTCTCGACGTTGATTTTGTAATGGGTGCTCCCAAAGCGGTAATCAACCTTGAATCCCGGCCACTCTTTGGGGATACAGGGGTTGATTTTGAGCGATTTGCCGACCCTTGCGATGCCCAAAATGGCTTCAATGCCCAGGCGGTACATCCAGGCGGATGAACCGGTGTACCACGTCCAGCCGCCTCGGCCGGTCAGCGGCTGCACGCTGTAGAGATCGGCGGCGATGACATATGGCTCCACCTTGTAGCGGGCCACATTTTCGGGCGTATCGGCATGGCTGATGGGGTTCAACATGCGGAACAATTGCATGGCCCGCTCACCCTGTCCGAGTTTGGCGCTGGCCCAGGCTGTCCAGATGGCGGCGTGGGTGTATTGCCCGCCATTTTCGCGCACGCCCGGCAAATAGCCTTTGATGTAGCCGGGGTCGCGCGTTGTTTTGTCGAAGGGCGGGGTGAAGAGCAAAACCATCCCGTCCTCGGGTTTTACCAGCCGCCGGTTGACCGATTCCATCGCCAGGGCCGCCCGCGCCGGGTCGGCTGCTTCCGATAAAACGGCCCACGATTGGGCGATCGAATCGATCTGACACTCTATGCTTTCTTTTGAACCCAGCCGTGAGCCGTCATCGTAGAAGGCGCGCAGGTACCAGTCTCCATCCCAGGCCTGGGCTTCAAGCGCCTGGGCCAGTTGCCCGGCCTGTTCAAGGTAGGGGGCGGAGTCGTCCATCATCAGTTTAACCAGTTGCGCAAAACGTTTGAGCGCGGCGTGCAGGAACCAGCCGAGCCAGATGCTCTCGCCGCGCCCGGCCATGCCGACCCGGTTCATGCCGTCGTTCCAATCGCCGCCGCCCATCAGCGGCAGGCCGTGCGCGCCGCTGGTTGCGCCTTTTTGCAGCGCCCGGCGGCAATGTTCATAGAGCGAAAACGATCGAGGCGCAGTTGGATACTGCGCGTAGCGTTCCATTTCATCGGGTTTGAGCGCTTCGCCAGCCAGAAATGGGATTTTCTCGAGCAAAATGGACCCATCCCCGGTCGCGGCCACATATTCGGCGGTCACAAACGGCAGCCAGAGCAGGTCGTCTGAAAAACGGGTGCGCACGCCGCGTCCCAAAGGTGGATTCCACCAGTGCAGCACGTCACCCGCATCGAATTGATGGCGCGCAGCATCCAAAATCTGGGCGCGGGCGATGGCCGGGCGGGTATGCAGCAGTGCCAGCACATCTTGCAGTTGGTCGCGGAACCCAAAGGCCCCGCTCGATTGGTAGAGCGCGGTGCGGCCCCACAGACGGCAGGAAATCGTCTGGTAGAGCAGCCAGCGGTTGAGCATCAAGTTCATTTCAGGGTCAGGCGTTTCAACCGTTACGGCATTCAGGATGTCATCCCACTGCCGCTGGACAGCTTGCCAGGTGGCTTCCAGCTGGCCTTCGGCCTGGATCTGCCCGATCAGTTCGAGGCTTTCCGCGCGATTTGCTCCTTCGCCGATCAAAAAGTAGACTTCATCCTGTGCGCCGGGGGCCAGGTCAACGTGCAGTTGGATCACAGCGCATGGATCGAGCCCGGCATTGACCGCGCTACCCAGCCCGATCCGCCCGAGCGCCGCCGGAGTGCGCAGGCTGCCCAGCCGCCCTAGAAACTCGCTGCGGTCTGTCGTCAGGCCGTGCGGCTTTTTGCTGGCTGCCAGGAAGGCCACCCGCTCGCCGAATTCGCTGTTGAAGCGGTTGCTGGCAAGCAAGGCATGTTTTTCGGGGATGAACTCAGGCATGATGTGGGCCTGCTGCAGGTCGCGGGTGGTGCCGAGCACCCATTCGGCGTAATACGTGACGGTGACGCGTCGTGGGCGCTGCCACAGGTTTTGCAAGCGCAGGCGCACGATTTTTACCGGCGCATCTGGCGCGGCAAAAAGGCATACGTTTTGTTTGAGGCCGTGACTCTGGCTCTCAAAGGTCGAGTAGCCCGCCCCATGACGAATAATATGCGTCGTTTCCGCCCCGGCGGGCATCGGCGTCGGCGACCAGACCAGCCCGGTTTCCTCGTCGCGTAGGTAGAGCGCCTCGCCCGGCATGTCGCTCACCGGGTCATTGCGCCACGGGGTCAGGCGGTTCTCTCCGCTGTTTTCGGCCCAGGTGCAGCCGGAGCCCGTTTCGGAGACCAAAAAGCCAAACTGTGGGTTGGCGATAACGTTGATCCACGGCTGCGGTGTGTTCTGCCCCGGCTGAAGATGGATGACATATTCCTTGCCGTCGGGGCTGAATCCGCCCAGGCCGTTTTCCATTAACAGATCACTCGGGAATTGCAGCGGCACTGTCGACTGGGGATCGCGCCTGGTTGAGAGTGAAGCGCTAAACTGCGGCAGGCGGGTGGGTTTCTCGGTTAAACGGAGGGCGTGCTCGGCCAGCGTCCCGCCTTTCTCGTCCAAAACAACCCCGGCCACCGTTTGCAGCAGGGTTTTATCGGCAGGTTGCAGCAGGTCGGCGCGCAGCACGAAAATCCCGTCGC
The DNA here is from genome assembly GCA_022013685.1 of Anaerolineae bacterium. Classification (GTDB taxonomy): domain Bacteria; phylum Chloroflexota; class Anaerolineae; order Anaerolineales; family Villigracilaceae; genus UBA8950. Next base: position 4,134 of record JAKLPV010000206.1, on the reverse strand, counting down.
GCTGGTTGAGCGCGGCTTCGACGCCCAGGCTGCGGATCTGGCGCTGGATGGCGTTGTGCAGGTCAAGAGCGTAGCCGGTATCCTGATCGTTCAGGATGATCAGGTTGATTGTGACATGCAGGCTGCGCCAGTAAGTAAAGGCTTTTATGGCTTCGATCAACAGCGCAGATTCGCCGTCACGGATGCGCACCAGCAGGATCGGGTGATCGCCCGAGATGCCGAAGGCCCACAGGCCAGACTGACCGCTCTCGTTTTGGGCCAGGAGATGGGGTGCAGGCCGCAATCTGCCAACCGGGTAAAGCAAGGCAGATAAAAGACGCTGGATGTTTTCGACTTCGTAGGCATTTAGACCCAGCTCGAGTAGTTGGCGTTCGTTGTTGGCGCGGGCTTCGCCAAAGGCGCGGTGGATGGCCTGCCCGTTTTGGTAATGGGTCAGTTTTTCCAGTGCTTCGGCGCGGGTGGGGGCCGCCAGGGTCAGAAAGGTGACGCGGGTCTTGGCATGCGGCTTCAGGTTGATTTCCTGGGCCAGTGAAAAGATCGGGTCGAGTGTGCCGCCCACACTTCCGGACAGGGGAAGATTGGCGCCTTTTAATGCCAACGGACTGCGTGTAGTATTTGATCTTCCCAGGAATTTGGCGCGGTCACTCTCATATTCGCCGGTGATTTTACGCCCGGCTTCGATAACCATGGCGTGGATCAGCACAACCGGTTTTTCGTCCGCCGAGCGCGGGCGGCGCTCGAAAACGAGCGCGTTCTCAGTGGGGAGGTACTCACTCTCGATAAAGAGTTTGTTGAAAGCCGGGTGACGCCGGTCGGCGATCTGGGCTGCCAGCACCACTTCGCCGTAGCTGGTCAGCTTCAGCCGCCGCGGACGGTCGCTGTCGTTCAGGATGTTGACCCGCCGAATTTCGACCCCCTCCGGGCTGATGGTGATGCCTGTGCGCAGGGTGATGCCATGGTCCGAACGCGGGAATTCGACCTTGTGCGGGTAGAACAAGACTTCCTGCTGATCCGCCGCATAGCCGATCGGCTGACAGGTAGCCGACCAGAGCACTTCGCTCTCGCGGTCCTGAACGTAGATCCAGGTTCCCCAATGGTCAAGGGTTGTGTCTGCTTGCCAGCGAGTTAAAGCAAACTCGCGCCACTGGCTGTATCCGCCGCCGGCGTTGGTGATCAGCAGGCTGGCATCGCCCTGCGAAAGGATGTGCGCCTGCGGAATGGGGCTGTCGACCGGTACGCGCCACGGTGCGCTGGTGACCGCGCGCACCCCTTCGGGTAGATCGGTCGGCTCGTCGGTGTGCGGAAATTCAAGGGGCGGGTTTTGCGGAACCTTTTCCTGAAGCAAAAGTTCCACGCTCTGGATGTGCTCGTCGGCGTGGAAACGCTCGACCATGACATCATCCAAAAGATAATTGCAGGCCGCCGTCAGGATCATGCCCTGATGGTGGGCCATATACGATTGGACCGTGGCGTGAGTCTGCCCGACCGGCAGGCGTGTTTTGGTGTAATCGAGCGCCTCGTAGTAGCCAAAACGCCCAAGCATGTTCAATTCATCCAGGCGCGTCATGTTCTTCAGCACAGCCTGCGGTTGCAACGAAAGCCCCATCAGGGAAGCATAGGGGGTGATCACCAGATCTTCGGGCAGGTCGCGTTTGTAACCCAGGTCGGGCACACCGAAAGCCTTGTATTGGTAGTTCTGGTTGAGATCGAAGGTGTAGTAGCCCGATTCTGAGATGCCCCAGGGCACTTTTTGCTCTTTACCGTAATCCACATGTGCATCAAGCGCGGCGTAGCAGCTCTCTGAGAGAAATGTGCCGGCGTAGTTCTTGATGAACAGGGTCGGCATGAGATATTCGAACATCGTGCCGCTCCACGAGAGCAGAACCTGTTTGCCGCTGGCCTCCGTCACCGGCCGGCCAAGATGCTGCCAGTGGCTCTGTGGCACATCGCCCTTGGCAATTGCGATCAGGCTGGCGATCCGCGCTTCGGTGGCCAGGAAGTCGTAATAACTAGAGTCGAGCTGTTCGGTGCTGACGTTGTAGCCGATGTGAAAGACCTGGCGGCGTTGGCTGAATAAAAAGCGGAAATCCATGTTATTTACCGCGGCATCGGCCTGGCCCGCCAGCTCTTGAAAGCCGGTCAGCAGGTCTGTAGCCGCTGCGCGCGCTGACGATAGACCGGTAGCCAACTTTTGACACCATTCCTGGGTTGCTTCGGGCTGTGCCTGGGCCTTGAAATGATCCAACGCGCTTTGGATGCGCTCGTACGCTGCGGACGCATCGCCAAGCGTTGGCAGTTCAGCGGGCAGGCTGGCGCAGAAATCCCGCCCGGCGGGCGTTTGCAGGAGCGGTTCTTCCATGCAGCCCAGCCAGGGCGCGAACTGATCCAGGCTGCGCTGCATGTCTTTAAGCTGGTGGTGCATCAAATCGAGATAGAGCTGCAGGTCGGTCAGGGATTCGCGCTGCAAATTGGGATGGCTTTCGAGCAATTCCATCAGGCGCAGCGAGACTCTTTCCCAGCCTTCGCCTGAGAGCCAGGCGAGGGTCATTGTCCAGGCCTTGGGCTGGTTCTGGGTGGCGCTGACGCGCCCGTAAATGCTGGTCAGTTCGACTTCAAACGATTCGATCGATGCGTGCGGATTATTTTTCTCCAGCGCTTGCAGTGCGTCTGAAAGAATATCCAGAAGCACGAGCAGCCCCTGCCACTGCTTGGCTCCCAGAAGCGGGGCATCAGGCATGGCGAGGCAGCCCTGTTTAAGCGTCATCAGGCAGGATGCCAGGTTGCCGCTGTCCACGGTCGAAACGTAGCGCGGCGGAAGGGCGGTCATGGTCTGCGAGTCGTACCAGTTCAGCAGGTGGCCGCGGTAGTGCTCCAGTCTGTCCATGCTCTCGAAGGTTGAGCGCAGGCGCAGGGCCAGTTCGGACATCCCCATGTAGCCCAGGTCATACGCAGACAGGCTCGAAACCAGGAACAGACCGATATTGGTCGGGGTGGTGTAATGGGCCACGTTGCCGCGCGGCGACTCTTGAAAATGGTCGGGGGGCAGCCAGTGGTCGTCGGGGCCGGCAAACTTCTCGAAAAATGCCCAGGTTCGCCTCGCCAGGCGTAACACCTGTCGGCGCTGGGTCTCCGTCAGCGGCGTGCGGGTGTGGGTTACCGGCCGGCTGATGATGATTGCGACCTGCGGCGCGATCATCCAGGCCGCGAGCACGGGCAGCGCCACCCACAGCGCGCTGGGGTTGAAGAGGACGATCGAAACCCCCAGCAGGACGGTTAAAACCAGCGACATCGTCATCTCGCGCCAGATCTCAGCCTGCGGATTGCTACTTCCCGCGCGCGAGGCGTTTGCCGCCGTGGTCCATTGCAGTAATCTCTTGCGGGCAATCAGCAGACGCCCAAGCGTGGTGCGGATCGCTCCCAGCATCAGCAGCGCTTCGTAGGACAGAAAAAGAACCGCCAGCGCCCAGCGGGTCAGCGGAAGTTGGGTTGGTTTGAGAATTTGCCTGAGCGTCAGCCGCCCGAGATTGTGCTGCCCATCCTGGACGGTTTGTACCGCGATTGGCAGGGCGGCCGGCAGCAGCGCCAGCAGCATCCAGACCAATGGCGAGCCGGGCAGGAACAGCCAGCCTGCCGCTAGTAAGGCCAGCAGGGTCGGCGGCAGCAGGCTGCGGCGCAGGTTGTCGAACACTTTCCAGAGATCAATGGTCGCTAGCGGGTTGGGAGCCAGACCGGTTTGGGTGCGGACGACCGGGAACAGCCAGGGCAGCAACTGCCAATCGCCTCGAATCCAGCGACGCAGGCGGCGGGCGTAGGTCAGATAGCGCGACGGATACTCTTCATAGAGCATAACGTCTGTCACCAGCGCCGCGCGTCCATAGATGCCTTCGAACAGATCATGGCTGAGCAGGGTGTTCTGGCGCACTTGGCCCGCCAGGCTGCGTTCGAAAGCCGCGACATCATAAATGCCTTTGCCGACATAGCTGCCCTCGCCAAAAAGATCCTGATAAACATCAGAAACAGCGAAGGAGTACAGGTCGAACCCGGCGTTTCCGGCGAAGATCTGCGAAAAGAGCGAACGGTTGGCGCTGGTTGGCTTGATGGCCACCCGCGGCTGCAACACGGTATAACCGGCGA
>JAKLPV010000205.1 GCA_022013685.1 Anaerolineae bacterium | reverse complement strand
GTAAACCATAAGGTGACACATGAAAATTATGATTACCGGCGCAGCCGGATTTATCGGCTCGAACCTGACCGCAGCCTTGCTCCAACGTGGACACACGGTCATCGGCCTCGACAATCTTTCGCAGGGCTTCCTGCTCAATATGGAATCCTTCCAAAACCACAAGAAATTCCGCTTTGTCGAAGGCGACATCCGGGATGAAAAACTGCTCCTACGCGTCACGCGTGGCTGTGATGTAGTCGTTCACCTGGCGGCGTTCAAGATTCCGCGCTACAGCGATGCGATGGACACCCTGCTGATTAACTCGCATGGTACGCTGGCCGTGCTGGAGGCTGCCGCCAAACACGGGGCAAAAGTTGTGGCCGCATCGACTTCGGATGTGTACGGCAAAAACCCAAAAGTGCCGTTCTCTGAAGAATCCGATTTGGTGATTGGCCGCCCGGAAGTCAAGCGCTGGTCATATGCCATCTCGAAGATGTTCGAGGAGCAGTTGATGTTTGCCTACCACGAGCGTCACGGCATGAACATCGTCGCCCTGCGCTTTTTTGGCGGATATGGCCCCAACCAACACATGACCTGGTGGGGCGGGCCGCAATCTGTTTTTATCAATGCAGCCATCGACAATGAAGCAATTCCCTTGCACGGTGATGGGATGCAGACGCGCTCGTTCACCTACATCAGCGATCATGTCAATGGAATTGTTGCGACCATCGAAAAAAGCGAAGCCAACAACCAGGTTTTTAACATTGGCAACACACGTGAAATTACCATCAAAGACCTGGCAAGCATTATCTGGAGATTGGTGCGCAGCGATGAACCAAAAATCTTACTGACGCCCTACGAAACATTTGGCAAATACGAAGATGTGATGCGGCGCGTGCCAGATATCACCAAGGCGCGCAACCTGCTGGGATTCGAGCCAAAGATCGACCTGGAAGATGGGCTGAAAACGACCATCCGCTGGCAGATTGGGCGGCGGCTGGCGCTGGGAACGCCCACCCCAAACTTGAAGCTTAACTTTGCGGAAGCGGCGGAATGAGCGTGCGCCCAAATCTTTTTATCCTGATCCCCGTGCTCAACGAAGCCGGGAATATACCCAGGTTAAGTAACTCGCTTTCAGCGTTGAATCAGGAATTCTCGAAGCGCTTCGAGCTGCGGGTTATCCTGGTAGACGACGGCAGCACGGATCAAACTTCCGAATTGGCAAAAAAGGCTGCGGCTGAGTCCGGATTCGCGTTGGATGTCCTTCGCCACGAAACAAACCTGGGCCCCGGTAAATCCTTCAGCACCGGATTCTCTCATCTAGCTCCCATCCTGCATGAAAATGACCTTGTGATGACCATCGAAGGCGATAATACATCGCGGTTGGAATTGGTAAAACAAATGCTGCATCGCTTGGAAGAGGGTTTAGATGTAATTTTTGCCAGCCCATACATGTATGGCGGACAAATTGTCAACACATCAACCTTTCGCGTGTTTCTAAGCGCCATTGCGAATTTGTTTGTTAAAGAGTCGCTGGGGTTGCACGGACTTTTCACTGTGAGTTCTTTTTTTCGGTTATACAAATCAAAAACATTAAAGGCGTTACAGCAGTATTACGGCAATGGGGTCGTGGAGCGAGCCGGTTTCGAATGCATGGTCGAGATGGCAATGAAAATGGTTTTTGCACAAACCTCCATTTCGGAAGTTCCAATGGTGCTTGATACCAAGGCCCGTGTAGGCAAAAGTCGCATGAATATCATGCGTACGATTCGCGGATACCTGACCTTGTGGTTTTACAAGAAAAAATGGCAAAAACAGTCGGAGGCACGGCATGAGTGAAGCAAAAAATTTTGCAATCATTGGCGTCGGTGGGTATATTGCCCCGCGTCATATGAAGGCGATTCGGGATACGGGAAATCGGCTTGTCGCGGCGGTTGACCCCAAGGATTCGGTCGGTATTCTCGATCAGTTTTCGTTCGATATTAAGTTTTTTACCGAAATTGAACGTTTCGATCGTCACCTGGAAAAATTGCGCCGCACCAAGCCCGCTGAACAAGTGCAGTATGTTTCGATTTGTTCACCCAACTACCTGCATGATTCTCACTGTCGGCTGGCGCTGCGCGTTGGAGCAGATGCAATCTGCGAAAAGCCGCTGGTTATCAACCCCTGGAATCTGGACGCGCTGGAAGAAATCGAAGCTGAAACCGGGCGAAAAATACATACCGTCCTGCAATTGCGGGTGCATCCCGAACTACTCAAACTAAAGGCACGCATTGAGCAGGAGCCTGCAAATAAAATTCACGATGTCATTCTCACCTATATCACCAGCCGCGGCAACTGGTACCATGTTTCGTGGAAGGGACAGCCGGATAAATCGGGCGGGATTGCCACGAATATCGGCGTTCATTTTTTCGATTTGCTGATTTGGCTCTTTGGCCCTGTACAGGAGATCAAGGTTTTTCACGTTGACCAGCAACGTATGAGTGGCTGGATCGAGTTGGAAAAGGCCAGAGTACGCTGGTTCCTTTCGGCAGATCACAAAGATTTGCCAGCCTCAACCAGACAAGCCAATAAGACCACCTTCCGAAGCATTACTATCGATGGTCAAGAAGTGGAATTCTCTGAAGGCTTTACCGACTTACACACACGGGTTTACGAAAAGACCCTGGCCGGAGATGGCTTCGGAATCACAGACGCGCGGCCATCCATCCAATTAACGTATGATATTCGCCATGCCGAGATTTCTCAAAGCGATGACCGGGCGCATCCATTCATAAAAACAGGCAAGCTATGACCACAGATTACTTTTTCCACTCATCCAGCTACATCGACGAACCCTGTGAAATCGGAAGTGGGACGCGTATCTGGCATTTTTGCCACATCATGCAAGGCGCAAAAATTGGACGCAACTGTTCACTGGGGCAAAATGTAATGGTTGCCACGGGTGTTGAGATTGGCGATAACGTTAAGATACAGAATAATGTTTCCCTGTATACCGGGGTCATTATCGAAGATGACGTTTTTCTTGGGCCATCCTGCGTTTTGACCAATGTAATCAACCCGCGCTCACAAATCAACCGCAAAAGCGAATACCAACGCACCCTGATCCGTCAGGGTACCACCATCGGCGCAAACGCCACCATTGTTTGCGGGGCTACCATTGGCCGCTATGCGTTTATTGGCGCCGGGGCGGTTGTGCGCGGGGATGTACCCGATTACGCCCTGATGCTTGGCGTTCCTGCTACGCAAAAAGGCTGGATGAGCAGGCATGGCTATCGTCTCCCCGCTCCAGACAAAGAGAACATCATGACTTGCCCGCACAGCGGCTGGAAATATCAACTCGGTGCAAATGGATTGGTGCATTGTCTTGATTGGCCTGAAGAAAAGCAAATTGATCAGCGCGAGGCGAAAACATGAGTGAGCTTATCCCAATGTTGGATTTAAAAGCCCAGTACGCAACTCTGCGTAAAGAAATCCACGCGGCCATCGATCGGGTCATGGAATCGCAGCACTTCATCCTTGGCCCCGAAGTGGAAGCCTTTGAGCGTGAAGTCGCCGCCTATTCCCAATCCCAGTTCGGGATTGGCGTCTCATCTGGCACCGATGCCCTGCTGGTTGCGCTCATGGCTATTAATATTGGCCCCGGCGATGAAGTTATAACTTCCCCTTATTCTTTCTTCGCCACGGCTGGCTCCATTGTGCGCTTGGGAGCACGCCCGGTTTTTGTGGATATCGACCTGGACACATTGAATATCGATGTCAACAAAATCGAAGCCAAAATCACGCCTCGCACTCGCGCCATTTTGCCGGATCACCTGGCCGGTCAAACAGCCGATATGGGCGCGATCATGCAAATAGCCCAGAAACATAACCTTTATGTCATCGAGGACGCCTGCCAGGCAATTGGCGCAGATTATCAAGGTAAACGCGCGGGTTCAATCGGTCACTTGGGCTGTTTTTCGTTCTTCCCATCCAAAAACCTGGGCGGCGCAGGTGATAGCGGCATGGTTGTCAGCAATGACCCTGCACTGGCCGATCGCGTAGCACTCCTGCGCAATCACGGTCATCGCCCCAAATACTACAACAAAGCAATCGGCGGAAATTTTCGCATGGACGCCCTTCAAGCCGCCATCCTGCGCGCCAAATTCCCCCACCTGGAAAACTGGACAGCAGCTCGTCAAAAAAATGCAGCCCTGTACAACGAACTTTTCAAAAACGCCGGCCTTTCCAGCGACAAAAGCCCGGAACGCGAGAACAAGCCGGTCATCCTGCCCCAAGAAGCCGGCTGGGGACGGCACATCTACCACCTGTATCAGATCCGCATCCAAAATCGCGAAAGTCCCCGGAGCGCAGCGGAGCGGGGCAAATTGATGTCTTACCTAAAAGAACACCAAATCTCAACAGAAGTCTACTACCCGGTAGCGCTTCATAAACAAGAATGTTTCGCACAAATGGATTTTAACGAAGACTGCCCCAACGCGGAAAAAGCAAGCCAGCAAACCCTGGCCCTGCCAATCTACCCTGAACTGACAGCCAGCAACATCGAACGCATTGTCAGCGCAATCGAAGACTTTTACAACCAATGAGAGTGCTTACCGTTGTCGGCGCGCGCCCACAGTTCATAAAAGCTGCCCCACTCAGCCTGGCCTTGCGTCAGGCCGGGCATCAGGAATTTCTACTGCACACCGGTCAACATTATGATTATGGTATGTCACAGGTGTTTTTCGATGAACTGGGCCTGCCCGAAGCCAATATCAATCTGGATGTGCGTTCCGGCGACCATGGACAACAAACCGGTCAAATGCTCATCCAAATCGAAACAGTGCTCCAAGCTCAAAAACCGGATTGCGTTATCGTTTTTGGCGATACCAATTCCACCCTGGCCGGGGCGCTGGCCGCAGTAAAGCTACACATCCCCGTTGCCCATATCGAATCAGGACTGCGTTCTTTCAATCGCCAAATGCCCGAAGAACACAACCGAATCTTAACTGACCACTGCGCTGATTTGTTATTCTGCCCAACCCAAACCGCAGTAGAGAACCTGCACCGCGAAGGGCTTGCCGATGGCATTCACCTGGTTGGCGACCCAATGTTGGATGCTGTGCTTATGTTCAGCAAAGTCGCCCAGAAGAAATCACAGATCATCGAAACTCTCGGCCTGCAAAAAGGCAACTACCTGCTAGCCACCATCCATCGCGCTTACAATACCGATACCCCTCAGGCACTCTCCGCTCTGTTGAGCGCACTTCAAGCACTCAATGAAACAGTAATTCTGCCAATTCACCCGCGTACCCGCAAAAAAATTGCCGACTTTGGGCTTCTGGACACAGGCAAACCATCCAAGCTGCGTCTCATAGACCCGCTCAGTTATCTCGATATGCTGGTTATGGAACAAAATTCGCGCATGATTCTCACCGATTCAGGCGGCGTGCAAAAAGAAGCCTACTTCTTCGCGGTACCCTGCCTGACCCTGCGCCCCGAAACAGAGTGGCTGGAAACACTCGAAAACGGTTGGAACACCATCGTCGGGCTGAATGCTGAAAAAATCCACCACCATATCCGCTACGCAACCCGCCCAAATCAGTCACCGCGCCCGGCTTTTGGTAACGGGCAATCAGCGCAAGAAATAGTCAAAATCATCAGCTCCAAGTAAAACAAAAAGGCGACCGAGTAATGTGGTCGCCTTTGTTATTCATTTTCCTACGCCTCATACTCCCCAACTTCATCATCGACTTCCATGACAACCTCGTCGGCGGGCTTGCGATCGAGCATCTGCATTTGTAAGGCCACCACTTTGGTAAAATACTTTGTCTCGCCTTTTTCGTCATATTTATCGGTCTTCAGGCGGCCTTCCAAATAAACCAGCGAACCTTTGTGTAAATATTTCTCACAAATCTCACCTAAGCCGCCCCAGGCCTCGATATTGACCCATTCGGTGTATTCCTTGGTTTCACCGCCGGTCTTCCAGCGCTGGGTCACGGCCAAGCTGAAAGTGGTCACTTTCTTGCCGGTCGGTGTATAGCGGCTCTCCGGGTCCTTACCCAGATATCCCATTAACTGAACACGATTTAATGCTGGCATAGTTTCCTCCCGAATGAAATTGGATTTTTAAATAGTGTAGGATAAAATCACGAAATGTCAAGAACTTTTTTACTCTTTCGATTATGGATTGCGCTCGGCCTTTTCCGCGCGGGTTTTTTTAGCTTAATAGGAAACAAGGCGATTCGCCAAAGCCTGAATTGGGCATAATCCCAGCGCAATACAATGTTAAAAATAAAACGGCACGCTTCAAACAGTGGGATAATTGAAACCATACTCAACCAAAATGGAAGTGAAAATGAGCAAAACCAAGCTCATGATCGTGGACGATGAAGTGGATCTGCTTGCAGAGCTCAGGCCTTTGATGGAACGCTCTGGATTTCAGGTATTCTCGGCCGCAAATGGGGAACAGGCCCTGGAAATTGCGGCCAAAGAAAAGCCAGATTTGATTATTCTGGATGTGCTGATGCCCAAACTCGACGGGCGTAATGTTCTGCGTCGTCTGCGTGAATCGGGAAACTGGACACCGGTTATCTTGCTAACCAAAGTGAACACATCCACAGAGCGAGTTCTCAGTCTGCAAGAAGGCGCTGACGATTACCTAAACAAGCCTTTCGATCCGTTGGAATTGGTGGCGCGCGTGCAGGCCATTTTGCGCCGCAGCCAGCGCGGCAACCTGCCCCTCTCCAGTTTTCGTTATTTGGTCAGTAACGGATTATCTCTCGACCGCCAGATGCGGCATGTCAAATTAAACGGTGAACTTCTCAGCCTGACTACGCGCGCCGTGGGGGTGGTCGAGTTCCTGATGCTGCACCCGCACGAAGTGATCTCGCGCGAACGCCTGCTGGATGAAGTCTGGGGTTGGAGCGACGCGCTCGAGACCCGCGCTGTCGATATCCGCATCGCTGAGATCCGCAAAGTGGTGGAGAAAGACTCTAGCCAGCCTAGGTTTATCGAAACGGTCATCGGGACGGGCTATCGTTTCCTGGCCGATGTGCAGGGGCAACAATGAAACGCCTTCTCCCTGGCTTGATCGCCGCGCTGGTGGTTATCCTGTTTGGTTTTGGGATAAGCGGACTTGCCGCTGTGAACATCCTGCCCAACCCGAACTTTGCAGCCACTTATCAGGTGGACCTGGCCGGGTTGGCGAGCCGGCTTGGCCTTTTGATCGGGATAATTGTTCTGATCGCTTTTCTCGCCATTTGGGCCGTGCAGAGCAGAATCGAACGCAAGCAGGCTGAAGCGCAGAACGAGCAAATTTCATCCCAGCGGCGCTTTTTTCAACGCCTGGATCATGAGCTCAAAAACCCCCTGACCATCATCCGGCTGGGAATCGTTAATTTGCAGCAAAGCCCCGATCTGAGCAGTGAGCAGGGACATTCTCTGGAACGCATTTCAGTTCAAGTTCAGCGTTTGCAAAAACTGGTGATCGATTTGCGCCTGCTCTATGAATTGGATGCAAGCCGGATCGAGCGCAAGCCGGTCAATCTGCGAGACTTAATGGAAGAGGCGATCGATCTTTCTGCTCAGGTGGCAGAGCCTTCCCGCCAAATCAATCTCAACGTACAACAAATGCCCTGGCCTGTTTCTGACATTCTGGGCGACCGCGATCTGTTGGTGCTCGTCTTCCGCAACCTGCTGGACAATGCACTGAAATTCAGCGCCGCAAGCAGTAGTGTGGAAGTTCGTGTGACCGAAGACGGCCGCATGGCCAGCGTGGAAATTGTCGATACCGGCACAGGCATTCCGGTGGAAGAACTCGCGCACATCTTTGAAGAACTCTATCGCGGAGAAAACGCCCGCGGCGTGCCCGGGAGCGGACTGGGCCTAAAACTTGTCGAGCGCATTATCAGCCTCCATCAGGGTGACATCCAGGTGCGCAGCAAGCCTGAAATGGGCAGTGTTTTTACCATCAAGCTGCCGCTGGCTTCAGAAACTCCTTGATGTAACCGATCTGATACATCGTATCTTTGAACTGTTACGGGGGCGTGCCAGTCTGTTACTTCCATTTATGTATACTCAAAACAACAAAACAGAGATTGAGTACCAGCTTCAACCGAGACCAATCGCTGTTTCATCGGGCACAGATATTTCATTGGGAGAAAATATGAAAAAAGCAATCATCATCTTTCTTTGTCTTTTGCTTTCCGCTTGTGGGACTTTTGCGGTCAAGGTGGAAATCTTGCCACAGGCTACTGAAACAGCACAATTTGTCGCTACTACTGCTACTGCAGAGCCAACAGTTGTTGTGCAAACACCGATGCCAACCATTACTACTGCACCTTCGCCCACTTCTACAGAACTGGCAGCCGAACCGATTACGCTGAGCGCCATCCAAATGAGCGACACCCTGAACGGTTGGGGAGTTGAGGCGGGCGGGAGAATTATCAAGACCAGTGACGGCGGCGGTCTCTGGAGAGATGTTACCCCTTTCCAGGTGAGTTTTGGCGATCGCAGCCTGTATGCCTTCAACCGCGAAACGGTCTGGGCTGTTCCATCACAGCTTGATGTAAACAACAGCGTCTGGCGCACCCAGGATGGGGGCAATACCTGGGAAGGCAGTCAGCCCATTTCGTTAGGAACCGGCAAATACAGCCCGCTCAACTTGCAATTTCCCGATGCCAGGCATGGCTGGTTGCTGCTGTTGGCCGAAACGGAGGCACAGAAGCGCGATGTGCTCTTGTTCAAATCCAGCGATGGTGGGGAAACCTGGATGCCGATCAAAAATCTGTATGGGAGTGCTTTACAATCTTATCTCCCTGCGACAATGACCAACATGGCTTTCTTTGATAGTCAGACAGGCTGGCTCGGAGGATGGTGGGGGAATGACGATCCGAAGCAATGGTCGATTCTCAAGACCAGTGACGGCGGAGCTAATTGGGGGAAAGAAGCCCTGCAACTGCCTGCTCAAAAGAACCTTCAGTGCAATGGTCATTCAATCGCTGAAATGGCTCCGGGTTCGATGGCTGTTGAATTGACATGCACGTTACCGAATGACCCAAAATACCTGTACCACCGGGTGCATTATCTTTCCACCACTGTTGAAGCCAAATGGCATTCCTGGGTTTTGCCTGGACAACTGCTGAGCGTTTATTTCTTGAATGCCCGGCAGGGTTGGATGATGGTCACCTCGGACAATCCACAACTAAACCACGTTCTGTACACGCGGGATGGTGGCGAAACCTGGAATAAGGTTAGTGAAGTAGCTTGGAAACATGCCCAATTTGAATTCGCCAATGATAAGGTTGGTTGGGCGATTGTCGGGAATGGCTTTGCCACCGCACTCGTCCGCACCGAAAATGGCGGCCAAGTCTGGATACAGGTAAGGCCTGCGATCACAAAACCTTAAAGAATTCCTGAATTTATCAGTTCCCGAAGGTACCTGCATTGTAGTTGGCATGCCGGGTAGGTAAAACTTTGCCAATCGGGTTGGAAACCAAGAAAATTATGATCTCTGAATGCTGTGTATTGGTTCAATAGGTGCCGTAATTTTTATAATACCCCGACAAAAATATGGCAATAACCATGATCGCAACAATAAATGCCCTGCTGTTCAAGAGGTGAAAAGATGAAAAACTCCAGATATTTGCCAATCCTAATTTGTTTCTTGTTTTTATCGTCATGTCTACCCCTTAACGAGAAAAATTCCCATGCCGAATTGTCACAATTCATCTTAGGCAAATGGGAAGGGAACAAGCGAGCTACCGATTCTGGCGGAGACTACCAGATAAACTATAAGATAGAATTCAAAGACCAAAGTAAACTTGGCTTTTTCAGGCTGACGCCAGATGATGATTACAAAGATGAGTTTACCTATCGGTTCATTAGCAACAAAGTTATACAAGTGCAAGGCAAGAGAGATGTGACCATATATACGTGGAAAATCATAAAAACTGGCGAAAAGCTCAACCTATGCTTTACTCAAGAGAACTGTATTGCGCTCACGCGGAAGAAATCAGAGTTATGGTGGGTAATTATTGTTTGGATTGTTTCCTTTGGCCCCCTGTTGCTGGTACTGGACAACGGATCAATCCGCCGCTGCTGCGCCAAATCCATCTAAAATCTACGTTTGAGATCTGACGAGGCTTGGGTGCGTGAAAGTTTGAAAAAAAGGTGTGAGAACGCAAATTAAGTGTAGGGTAAAATCACGAAATGTCAAAAACTTTTTTTTCGCTCTTTCGATTATGGATTGCACTCGGTCTTTTAGCGGGCTGCGGCAATTTGCCCGCCGCCAGGCCTGATTCCGCGCCCCAACCCGTTGCCGCCACAGACTCACCTTCGCCGACCCCCGTTTCAACAGCTACGCCAACCCCCACGCCCAGCCCCACCCCGCAGCCTAGCGCCACTCTGACAGCGACTCCGACCGAAATTCCGCGCCCGCGCCGTGTCTTGATCCTGAGCATTGACGGCTTGCGCCCCGACGCCATCGCCCTGGCCCCGATGCCCAACCTGATTGAATTAATGGGAAGCGGGGCTTATACGCTCAACGCCCAGACCACTTTCCCGAGCGTAACGCTACCCGGCCATACATCCATGCTAACCGGGCAATGCCCCGATAAACACGGCATCAACTGGAACGACTATATCCCATTCTTTGGGTACGCCAAAGGTCACTCCCTGTTTGCCCTGGCAAAAGACGCCCAGATGCGCACCATCATGTTCGTTGGCAAGGAAAAACTGCGCCAGATAACACCCCCTGAAACTACGGACGTTTATCGCTACATCAACGACCGCGACCTGGTGATTACTGCTGAAATCATCCCCGAACTGCAAAAAGGGTTTGGCCTGACCTTCATCCACTTCCCGACCGCCGATTGGATGGGCCATGTCTACGGCTGGCTCTCCCCCGAGCAATTCAGCGTATTGCGTCGCGCCGACGAAGCGATCGGCAATATCCTGGCCACCCTCGCGGAGTCCGGTCTACGTGAGGGCACCCTGCTCATCATCACCGCCGACCATGGCGGCCACGAGCAAACTCACGGTTCCAGCCTGCGCGAAGACATGACCATTCCCTGGATCATTAACGGGCCGGGCGTCGTCCCCGGTGAAATAGAAGTCTCAATAAACATTACCGATACAGCCGCTACTGCTGCCTGGGCGCTAGACTTGCCCATCCCGGCAGAATGGGATGGCATCCCGGCTCAAGAAGCCTTCGGCGGGCAGGCACAGCCCAGACCAGAATTGCGCTGTCCGTAAAGTTTTTGATATTCAAGGCATGATAGTGGGGAAGGTATTGCTCAAACCAGACTGGCAAATATCAGGCGCGCGTCTGCCAGGGCTTTATCCAGCCAGGCCGGCTCGGAGGGCAGGTACAACTCGCGATATTCGCGCTCAATCCAGTCCGCAGCCTGCAGGCTTGCACCGTGCTGGTTCAGCTGGTTCTTGAAAATTGTGATCCGCAAACTGCGCGCGCCCTGCACAATGGATTCGCCAAAAGTCCCAAACTCACAGGCCGCGCCGAAAAACTTCGCGCCGGGGAATTCTTTCTCGACAAGACGGTATTCCCAGTCAGTCATGTCGCCCTGCATGGTGTAGAACTCGTCCGGGTTGGCGGTCGCGATGCGTGGCGCGCCGAAGCGGGCGGATATCTGGGAAGCTGTCATCTTCTCGTGCGGGGAGGTAACCAGGGTCATCTGGTTGCGCGGGCCGTAGCCCGTGTGCATATCGAGGTGGACGATCTCCTCGTAGCCGGAGAACGCCTGCCGATACAGATCCATCATGGCGGCCGTTTCAGGCTGACGCTCTGTTCCGCCAAAATAGATTCCTGCGGGCTGCTGGTATTGCCCCATCAGGGCGGCTTCGCGGACACGGCGCGCGCCGAAAGTGGCGAGTTTGTGCAAGGTGCCGGCCAGAAATCCCAGGTTGGCCAGGGTGAGATTGTTGAGTAGAGACGGGGGATTGAGAAAAGCTGAGAGAGCGGGGTAGTCTGTGTTGAAATTGCGCAGGCTGGCAAATTCGGTTTCTATAAAATTACGGTTCAAGTCGACATTGGCAGAGTTGGTGCGCTTCCAATGTTTCATACCCCAGGGGTTGATGGCGTGAATCAGCAGAATGCCGGTCGTTTGCGGATCGAGGCGCGCAAGATATTCATCGAAGAAGAGTTCCAGAACGGCTGAGCCAAGATAACCTTCGATGCCGTGCAAACCACTCGAGAGAACAATCAACCTTTTCCGGACTGTGAGTGCATCGGCACAGAGGATGTCTGTCGTTAGGTCGGGGGCCGAGGGTAGAGACAGGCTCGTCAAACGGGAGGCAGGCCAACGGGGAGTCAGCGAAGTCAGCCGGGCACGGAACCGGTCGCGGGATTGGTCGTAAGAATCCGGGACTGTGGACATTGGTCAAAATGGGCCGTAGTTGGTAGCGACGGCAATCGCCAGGAAAATGATTGTCGCGAGAAGGATCCAGACCCACAGGCCAAGCACCCAGCGCAGCCATTTTGGGAAGGGGATGACCGTAAGACTGAGAGTAATCAGCAGGGCGGCATTGGTGGGATAAGCCATGTTCGAGAAGCCATCACCAAAGGTATAGGCGCTGACCGCGATCTGACGGTTGACGCCGACCAGGTCTGCCAGCGGCATGATGATTGGGATGAGCAGGAAGGCCTTGGCAGAACCGGATGTAATGAAGAGTTCAAGGACCAGGGTTAACGCATAGATCATCAGCGTAGACACGAAGGGACTGGTGCCGGCCAGGGCATTGTTTGCCCAGTGCAGAACCGTGTCGAGAATGCCGCCCGAGGCGATGATATGTTTGACGCTGGCGGCCATCATCAGCAGCGGAATGGCAGGCGTGATGCCGATGAATCCATCCCAGGCCGCCTTCCAGGCGCTTTTGCCAGCCCCTGAGATCAACCCAGCACCGATGCCGCCAAACACAAACAGCAACCCGGTCAGCGGTAGGGCGATATCGCGTAAAAGCGGGAAAAGCGGAACGGAAACCAGCACAGCCAGGATCAGAGCGAAGAAAACGCCAAGGAATATGGCGCCGCGTTTCATGCGCGGGTCAGTGGAAATGGTGTCGTCCACGTTGAAACTGCCATATTTGGCTTTTTCGGCTTTGTCCTCGTTATAGACGAGCGAGGCTTCGGGCTTGCGCTCGATCTTTTTTGCGTAATTCGTGATAAAAAGAGCCAGAATGACATAGACGACCACAAAAAGCGCAATACGCGGGCCTGCCCCAGAGTAAAGCGGCAGACCGGAAAGTTGATGGGCGATGCCAATTGTGAAGGGGTTGAAAACGGCAGTTGAAAAGCCAACATTGGTTGCCAGGACCGACATGCCCAGACCGGTCAGCGAATCCCAGCCGAGGTAGTATGCCAGCCCAATCATCAGCGGCACTAGCGGGATAACTTCTTCGAAGATGCCAAAAAAGGTGCCAAGCGCCATGAAGAAGAAGGTAATCACCAGTAGTAGAACGTATTTGCGCCCGCCAAAGGCATTAACGATGCGTGCGACCACTGCCTGCATAATACCGCTCCTGTCCATGATCCCGAATGCGGTGCCAACCAGCAGGATAAAGACAATAATGGGCACAACCTTGGTCAACCCATCGGGAGTGGCAAGGACTTCAAAAGGAGCCGTAAACCAGCGCCAGATCGGAAAATCGGGGCGTTCGATGAAACGGAAGGAATTGGGGTCAATCACTTCGCGCCCATCCACTTGAAGGCGGGTATATTCCCCGGCAGGGATGACCAGGGTCAGTATGCCCGCAACCATCATCAGCAGAAAAATGATGGAGACAGCTTGAAGAAAGGCTTTTGTGCTGATTTGTGCGCCAGCTTTTTGTTCGGTCATGGGAGTCCCTCCGCAAACAACGATGTATTCACTTCAGTTTAGCATATCCGTGCTGCCGTAACGGTTATTTCGAAGGCACAGGATAAATCAGATAAGATTCGATAGACCCGATCTTGCCAAGCCAGGTTGCCGCCGCCAGGTCAAAAAGGGCCGGGTCCAGTTTGCTATCGCGGATAACCCCTTCAGGAGTTTGCCCATAATTGGTTGAAATCAGCACGAAGGCGCGCTCAAAATCCGGCCGCGCCTGCCAAACGGTATCATGCACTCCTAAACGCGAGAGATAATACCAGAGCGGCGTGTCATTAGGATAGCCTACCAGCACCATATCCCCATCCTGTAAGCCCGGCTGTAATTCAATGGCCATGGCCTCGATGTTGCTCATTTTGCTCCACTTTTCGGGGATGGAGGGCAACGAGGCGGCTGACACCAGCATCAAAGCCAAAACGCTCACGGCGCTGAGAAGATCCGGCGCGCGGAACCGTCCCAGCTGCAGATGGCTGGCCGCTGAGAGCCAGCCCGCCGCAGCCCAGAGCATGGCCGGGGCCAGCAGGAAAGCCCAGAAACGGTCAAAGGCGTTCGGGCGGCGCAGGAGGATGGTAAGGGTGATCCAAAGCAGCATCGGCACAGCAAAATGGAGACGGGTGGCAGCGTTCCGCCATGAAAAAGCCAGGGACAGTACAATTCCCAGGACGAGAAGCAGGCTGAGGGCCAGCGGCATATCCAGATTCCACAAATCCCAGGTGGCCGAAAGTTGCCGCCAGAGTACTTTCGAGAAGTAAGCTTCGCGCTCGACCGGCACGACAAAGCCATTGGCGAGCAGTTTGCGCCAGCCGCTGACCAGCAAAACGGGAAGATACAAAAGAAAAATCAGAAGCCCGGAGCCAAGTCCTGAAACAAACCAGCGCAGGTAAACAGCCAGACGCTTTTCGCGGCGCAACAAGGCTTCGCCAAAAATCCACAGGTAAATGCCGCCCGCGGGCAGAGCCATGGTCGGGATGGTGAAAAACCCCAGCGCGATGCTGACAGAAAGCCCCAGCCAGTAGCGCAAACGGCCTGTCTCAAGTGCAAGCAAAGCCAAAAGCCAGACCAAAAGGGTGAAAAAGCTGATCAGGCTGTAACCGCGCGCGACAGTGTCGTAGCGGACGATGGCTGGCAGCCATGCCACAAACACGGAGGCAGCCAGGGCCGTTGTCGGATTGAACAAACGTTTGCCAAGCACATATACCAGCGGGATTGCGGCCAACCCGGCAAAAAAAGCTGGCAGGCGTAGGCTCCAGGGATGGTTGCCCAACAGGCCGGTGCTGGCCTTGACGAGCAGGCTGTGCAGAATGTGATTATTGGGCAGGCTGTAATCTGAAAGAATGCCAAACCAACTTTGGCGGGCAAAAGCGATGTAGGTATAGGCTTCATCGTAGCTGACCGGGTCATTCAGCGCCGCCAGGCGCAGAATCAGCCCCCCAGCCAGGATGAGCAAGAAGATGATGAATTCGGTTCGTTGTTTCATAATGGGGTGGTTTTCGCGCGCCAGGCTTTGTACAGGCTATATCCAAACAACCCAAAACCCAGGGGGGTTGTGATGATATACAAGACCCAGTTGGTGTTCAGGCGCAAATTCAATGTCCATGCCAGAGAGTAGACAGCCACGGCAGATAGTGGAAGCAGCAGCAAAAGCAAATAGTTCCACCAGCGGATCGTTCCGGTCAGAGATTCCAAGAAGGGCTGACCGGGGGCCTGGCGGGTTTTCCACAGCCCCCAGATCGCCAAACTCAGCAATACCGGCAAAAGAAGCAAAGCCACCGGCGCAGCAGGAACCGTTACAAACAAAAAGAAGAGCAGAAAAGCCAGAAAATTCAAACCAATTGCCAGCCTGGATGGCGCGAAAGGGTGCTTCGAAACAAGGTTGTTGAGCCAGTAGGCAAAAATCAATACGCCAGTAGATAAAAATGAAAACGTGGCAAACTCAGCAATGGAACTGGCCTGACCTTCCTCGACCCACCAGTAGATGGCCCACAGTCCGTAGCCAAGGCCGGTCAAGCCAGCGATGCGGGCGGTCGCAAAAGGGCTGTTTTGAAGTAAAGCTTTGGGAATGGCATACCAGCCCAACATGACGCTGATCAACGCGTGCCAAGCCAGTCCCGTAAACGAGATCGAGAGCGGCAACTGCTCGTAGGTTGTCTGGACGATGACACCTTCCACCAGCCAGCCAAAAACCGCCGCAGCCAAAAACAAGCCCCATTTTGATGTGACCCTAAAAGCAGATATCAGGGTCAGAAAAACAAAAGCAGCCAACGAATAGGCTACCCAGGTGCTGATCCAGTTCGCCAGGCTGTCATCAGGCCGAATCTGCGCCCAAAACACATGCTCTGAAAAGTACAGGAGCAGATAGCCAACCGCCAGAACGCGCAACAATTGGGCAAAAAAGGCTTTCATTTCGCTCAACCCTGGTTTAGCTGCCAGATAATTCTCAACCCATCGAGGGTCAGCCAGGGAGCGATGTGCTGGATGACATCCGTCTCTTTGGCGACAATTTCTGCCAGCCCGCCCGTGGCGATAACCTTCATCTTCGGGCCGAGCTCTTCACGAAAGCGGAAGACCATGCCCTCGACCATGCTGACGTAGCCGAACAACAATCCCGACTGCATGGCGTGGATGGTGTTGCGCCCAATAACGCTCGGCGGACGCTGCAGGTCGATGCGCGGTAGTTTTGCAGCGCGCGCAAACAGGGCTTCGGCTGCCAGGTTGATCCCGGCGGTGATGGCCCCGCCCAGGTAATCCCCTTCGGCGGTGATCGCATTAAACGTGGTTGCCGTGCCAAAATCAACGACACAGGCCGGGCCGCCGTAGAGCTTCATCACCGCTGCGGCATCGCAGACCCGGTCTGCGCCAACGGCTTTGGGATCTTCGTAGCGAATACGGATGCCCGTTTTGACACCGGCATCCACCACCAAAGGATCGTTTCTCAAATATTGATTACAGGCCAGGGTAACCCGCCCGGTCAGGTTCGGGACGACCGAAGCCAGGGCGATCCCGGTCAGATCAGTGGGTTTGTGCCCGGCATGAGTCAGCAGCCCGAGCAGTTGCAGGCCATATTCGTCGGGCATGCGGGCGTGGTCGGTGGCAAGCCGCCAATGCCAGGCGAGCATATCGCCGTCATACAGTCCGATGGTCAGGTTGGTGTTGCCGATGTCGATTGTCAGTAACATAATGCCTCCTGCGGGGTGCTGCGCTGGCCTTACAACGTTGATGCTTCAATAATTTCTGCCACCAAATCATACCGGTGGAACTGCGGCATGATATAGACGCCTTGCGCCCATTGTTTGATGTGCTGGATTAATTCAACAGCAATTTTCACGCCCTCGCGGGATGCCATATCACCGGCCTGGTTCATCCGTTGCATGGTGTATTCGGGGATCACGATCCCCGGGACTTCGTTTTGCAGGAAATTGGCATGGCGCACGCTGGCGAGGGGTAAAACCCCGACCAGCACCGGTCTGTCAAGCGGCGCACCAGTCTCTTCGGCAAATCGCTGCAAGAAACCGCGTGCCTTCTCCGGATCGTAGATCGGCTGGGTCAGGAAGAAATCCGCCCCGGCCTTGAGTTTGCGCTTCAGGTTTTTAATTTCCGTTTCGGGTTCGGGCGAACACAGGTTGAGCGCCGCGCCAACATAGAAACTGGTCGGCTGGCCAATGGAGGCCCCGGCATGATCGACTCCGGCATTGAATCCCTGCTTGATCAGTTTTGCGAGCCCGGACGGGACCAGGTCGTAGTTATCGGCCGCTTCGGGGTAATCGCCGATCGAGGTCGGGTCGCCCATGACGACAAAGACATTCCGGACCCCAAGCGCATGCGAGGCCAGCAGATCACCCTGCACCCGCAGCAGATTGCGCCCACGGGTCGGGAAGTGGAGCGTGGTCTCGATGCCGATCTTACGCTGGATGATATCGCAAACCGCCCAGGCAGACATTCTCATGCGCGCCATCGGACTGTCGGCCACATCGATCACATCCGCGCCAGCTTCCTTGAGCAGGGAAGCGGCGGCAACCAGTTTTTGGGTGGCCAAACCGCGCGGCGGGTCCATTTCGACAGCGTAGACAAACTTCCCGGCGGCAAATTTTTGCGCCAGTTCTGAGGGCGGCTCTACACCGGCTGTTTCGGAGGTGCTAACCGCATCAACAGGCTGGACAGCTTCGACTTGAATATCCGGGTGGGCATCAAGTGTTTTGCGCATGGCGGCAATATGCTCAGGGGTCGTCCCGCAGCAGCCGCCGATCACATTTGCACCGGCCTTCCAAAACTCCAGAGCGTAATCACGGAAATATTCTGGCGCAGCGGCGTACATGACGCGCCCGCCAACGTGTTCGGGCCATCCGGCGTTGGGTTTGACCCACAGGTAAGGGTGGGAGTGCAACGTCTCTGACGTTGCACCAACGTCAGGAGACGTTGGAGTCCAAACGGCCTGACGCATCTCGCGCAAAATGCGGATGAGTTGGGCCGGGCCGCCGGAGCAGTTGACGCCGACCACGTCCGCCCCGGCATCGCGCAGGGCGACCGCCACTTTGGCGGGATCGTCACCGAGCAGGGTGCGGTTGTCGCGGGTGAAGGTCATCGTGGCAACGACGGGCGTTTGCGGGGCAACCTCCTTCGCAGCGGCGATGGCTTCGAGGGCTTCGTACAGGTCGGTCATGGTCTCGATAACGATCAGGTCGACACCTTCGAAGGACAGGATCTGCTCGGCAAAAGCCGCCCGCGCTTCGTGGGGTTGAACGCGCCCGTAAGGAGCGATCCGCACCCCCAGCGGACCAACATCCCCGGCGACGAGCACCGGTTTGAAGGAGGCGTCCACCACGCGACGGGCCAGGGCAACAGCGGCCCGGTTAATCTCGGCGGTTTTATCGTCCAGCCCGTGTTTGTGCAGTTTATAGCGGTTCGCGCCGAAGGTATTGGTCAGGATGATCTGTGCGCCCGCGTCGATATACTGACGATGGACATCCGCAACGCGGGCCGGGTCGGTCAGGTTGAGTTCATCGAAACAATGGGGATGTTCCACGCCATGGGTGTGGAGCAAAGTTCCCATCGCGCCATCGGCGAGGAGAGGGGTGGGGGATTCCAATAAAGAGAGAAATTTGTTCATGAACGCTCCGTGGAGCGGGATGCTGTCCCGCGTTTTTCGAAGAGTAGGGCGGGATGTTATCCCGCCCTACGAGATTAGCGCATCAACTGTTCGACACGGCTTTCGCCAACGCTGTAGTATTTGGCCTGCGGATGAAAAACGATGATCGCCGCGGTGGATTGTTCGGGGATGAGTTGGTAGGCAGGGCTGAGCGACATTCCAAGCTCTTTCTCGGCCGGGAGCAGGTCGAAGACTTTGCGGTGATCTTCCAACTCGGGGATGGCGGGGTAGCCCCACGAGTAGCGCTTGCCTTGATCGGCGGCCAGCCCCAGCTCGCGGCGGATGTGTTCGTGCAGGTAGTTGGCGGTCGCTTCAGCGGTCTGGACAGCCAGCCCGTGGGTGAAATAGCCATCGGAGTACTCGCCTGCGGCCTGCAAGGCGTCAAATTTCTCGGTGGCTTCCAGGCCAACAGTCACAACCTGGAAGGCGACCACATCCATTTTGCCGGAGTCGAGCGGAGCATAGTAGTCGGAGAGCGCCAGATGGTCATCATGGGGCTGGCGTGGGAAGTGGAGACGGGTCGTCTCAACAGGCTGGCCGCCGGCTGCAACGGAGGCCGGATCGTAGATGATCAGATCGTCGCCATCTGCCTGGCAGGGGAAGTAGCCGTAGACGGCCTGCGGTTTGAGCCAGCCGGTTTTGAGGGCTTCTCGCTTCATCTGGTCGAGGCGGGCGTTAAATTCTTTTTGCAGTTTTTGCCATTCTGCACCGTGGCTGTTCTTCGCGCCCCAGGACAAACGATAGAGTTCGTTGATGTTCAGGTGCTGGAAAACCATCTCAAGCGGCATCGAGCGGACAACTTTCCAGCCGAGTTCGATGCCCTTGGGCAGCGAGACGGGCTGCGGGTCGATCGCGCTCTTTTGTCCGGTGACTCGGTGTTCCGGTTTTTGTGAGGCGCGGCCCAGTTCCATATCGGCATCCTGCTGGAGTTTGTCCAACATCGCCGGGCGTTTCTGGTCGTCGATCAGGCTGTCCATCGTTTCCAGACCCTCGAAGGCATCTTTGCAGTAGAAAACACCGGGCTGGTAAAAATTATTATCCTCGGTTTGCAGGATGCGGCGGCCGAAACGGCGGTTGATGGCCGCGCCGCCGATCAACACCGGGAAGTTCAACCCGCGGCGCTGGAGTTCATTGACAATCAACGGCATCTGCTTGGAGGTTGAAACCAGCAGCGCAGAAAGACCGATGGCGGTGGCGTTGACTTCAACGGCTTTGCTGATGATGGTCTCGGCCGGGGTCTGTTTGCCGAGGTCGATAACGGTGTAGCCGTTGTTGGAGAGAATGGTTTTGACCAGGTTCTTGCCAATGTCATGCACGTCGCCGTAAACGGTGGCAAGCACAACCGTGCCCTTGGTCACACCTTCTTTTTTCTCGAGGTAGTTTTCGAGATGGGCAACGGCTTTTTTCATGACTTCAGCAGATTGCAGCACGAAAGGCAGGATCAACTCACCCGAGCCAAATTTATCGCCGACTTCTTTCATGGCCGGGAGAAGAACGTTGTTGAGCACATCGACAGCCGTTTCATGCTTGGTCGGATAAGTTCCCTGGGCCACAATTTCATCCACGTCGGCTTCGATATTTTCTTTATGGCGCGCCAAAATGCGCCAGTGCAGGCGCTGGGCGACGGTCATACCAATGGTTGGGTCAACTTTGTCGTTCTCGGTCTTGCCCTGGTAGCCTTCGAAATACTGGATATAACGCTGCAGGGCATCCGGGCGGCGGTTAAAGATCAGGTCTTCAGCCAGCTCGCGTTCTTCCGCCGAGATTTCACCATAGGGACGGATGTGGGCCGGGTTGACGATCGCCATATCCAGACCGGCTTTGACGCAGTGGTAGAGCATGACCGAGTTAAGGGTCGGGCGGGAATTGGCCGACAAACCAAAGGACAGATTGCTGACGCCAAGCGAGGTCAAGACACCCGGCAGGTTTTCCTTGATCAGACGGATGCCTTCAATCGTCTCGATGGCCGAAGGGGCAAATTCCGGGTCGCCAGTGGCCAGGGTGAAGGTCAGATCGTCGAAAACCAGTGCGCCGGGGGCAAGCCCGTGCTCGTTGACCGCCACATCGTAGATGCGTTTGGCAACCGCCAGTTTGTGTTCGCGGGTCTTGGCCATGCCGGCTTCGTCGATGGTCAGGATGATGACAGCGGCGTTGTGTTCCTTGGCCAGCGCGAAGATCTTGTCCGCTTTTTCGCGCCCGGCTTCAAAGTGGGTCGAGTTGATCAGGCAGCGCCCCGGCGCGGTCTTAAGCGCCACTTCGAGCACATCCAGTTCGGTGGTATCGATCACCAGCGGCAGATCGATGCCGGCCGTGATCAGTTTGCGGACCACCTGGCGCATCAGATAGGCCTCATCGCCGCGCTCGGTGACCGCCACGGAGATATCCAGCCCGTGCGCGCCGTTATCAACCTGATCCTGGGCAACGGTCAGGACCGAATCCCAGTCATCGGCCAGCAACAGGCGCTTGAAGGCGCGGCTGCCCTGGGCGTTGCAGCGCTCACCGATCAGGAAGGGCGCCGGGTCTTGCTGCATATTCATGGCCTTGATGCCCGAAGCCAGCTTGGGCGCACCGGATGATTCGGGACGGACCGGGTGCGGGAGGTTGTTGAGCTTTTCGACGAGCATTTTCAGGTGCTCGGGCGTGGTACCGCAGCAGCCGCCGACGACCGAGATGTTGTTTTTGGTGACAAATTCCATCAGCGCGTCTGAAAACGGTTCCGGCTCGAGCGGGTAAACCGCCTGACCATCGACATTGAGCGGCAGCCCGGCGTTGGGGATGCACGAAACCGGCAGGCGCGTGCCTTCGCCCAGAATGCGGATCGGTTCGCGCATATGCTCCGGCCCGGTCGAGCAGTTCAGGCCGATCACATCGATCGGCAGTTCTTCGAGGATGGCGATCGTGGCCTGGGCATCGGTGCCGAGCAGCATGCGCCCGGTGGTATCGAGCGTGACCTGGGCCTGGATCGGCAGCCAGACGCCGGTCTCAGTGAAGGCTTTGACCACGCCATTAATGGCGGCTTTGACTTCAAGGATATCCTGCGAGGTTTCGATCAGGATCACATCCACCCCGCCCTGGATCAAGCCGGTGGCCTGCTCGCGGAACAGTTCGGCCAGTTCGTCGAACTGCATGTTCGAGAGTTCGGGGTCGTCAGCCGAAGGCAGTTTGCCGCTCGGGCCGATCGAACCGGCCACGAAGCGCGGCTGGCCGGTCTTGGCGGCAAACTCGTCCGCAACGCGCCGCGCCAGGGTTGCAGCGGCGATGTTGATCTCGAGGGTGCGTTCGCCCAGTCCGTACTCGCCAAGGGTCAGGCGGTTGGAACGGAAGGTATCCGTCTCGAGCACATCCACGCCGACTTCCATGAACGAGCGGTGGACTTTTTCAACGGCTTCGGGACAGGTGATGACGAGAAAATCGTTGCATCCGTTGTATTTTTCGCCGCCAAAGTGCTCGGCGGTCAGGTTTTGCTTTTGCAGGCTGGTGCACATCGCGCCATCGAAAACGAGCACTTTCTTTTCGAGGGCGTCGAGGTAGCGGCGGTTGGTGTAGGTGCGAGGGGTCATGCTTTCTCTCCTTGAAATCATCGGTAAAATGTTTGGATTATTTTAGTTGGATGGAGCGATCTCCAACCCAAACAATTTTCCATACATCATTTGTTTTTACAAAATCAAACCGTGTATCGCCCGCTCCATATGGGCCATCAAAGACGATTGTTACTGTCACTACATTTGCATTGTAATAATAAATATTGACAGAAGAAGGAACAAAGCCTTCACTTTCAGGCGGTGGATAAAAGGCTCGCAGCGCAATCTGTTCTGGGTAATTAATCCAGGGCTGGTTTTGTTTGATAGCATCTTGGTAAATCAGCAAAGGGCTATCAATATTTTCCAACTGGTTATACTGACGTCGAGCAGGTATTGGCGGTTGGCGCGATACTTGGTAAGTGTCATCCATCAGAACATCGTGGAAGAAAGTAGCACCTTAACAACCGAGATAACCATCAAGACATCGTGGACGGGTTCAAAGCAGGGCGTCTGAATAAGCCGGAAAGAAGTGCCCGCCACCAATTGGAGTCTGATTGCGCC
>JAKLPV010000204.1 GCA_022013685.1 Anaerolineae bacterium | reverse complement strand
GAACAAGGAATACTATGTTACAGATAAAGATTACTCCCGCACGAAAGGCGGACTCGACCTGGAACGCACTGCCTTTTTTGCGACCGCTGTGACAACGGTTATTTCCGCCCTGTTTGGCGCGGTTCCTGGCTCTTACTTTGGCAATGGCTTCGAAGTTTTTCTGGCCGAGAATATCATCCGCATCCCCGAAAAAACCACAATGGAATACTCGGTCATCGGTCACCTGCATATCATGCTGGCGTTGATTTGCGTCATGATTACACTGATTATCGGGCGCTGGCTGAACTTCAAGGGCATCCTGCATAAATTTGCCATGCCGCTCATGATTCTCGGCACGATTGTGCTAAACCTGGGCGTGTGGGGCGTTGTCACACCACTCGAACCTATCGCACACATGATTATTTACGTTGGCGCGACACCCTCCATGTTCGCCGCGCTGCTGCTATTGATCTGGAGTTGGGCCAAACTCATCCGCGAGGGTACAGCTCACATCAAAAAGCCCAATCTCGGGCACAAGCTGTCGGCGCTCGTCCGTGACCCGCTGCAATTTGGTCCAACCTGGCAAATGCTTTTCATGAACTTCACCACCAGCGGTATCGGCATTTTCATGGCAGTCAAACTGGATGAAATTTTCCGTGTTTGGCCCGCCCGCGAGGAGCGCATCGAACTAACTGGCCATTGGCATGTGCTCTCGGCTATTGTCGCCACGATCATCCTGATGTACTACGGCGACATGATTGGACTGAAAGGCCGTATCCGCCAACTCTATGGCTGGGCCATCATCATCCTATCGGATATTGCTTTTGCCGCCGTGACCGTCTTCGAGATGAAGCGGCTGTTCATCAGCGAAGCTGAACAACAGCCACTGGTAAACGGGCTGATGTACGCCATTGATTTTGGGCTGGGCTCTCTGCTGGTGATCCTGGCAATCGTGATGGTCTGGCGATTGATGGATTTGTTTAAGCCGAAAGGTCGTTGGACGGATGAACAAGAACATGAACTCGCACAGGAGGTGAAATCATGAAGCAGTTCATTTTCACTCTCGCCTTGCTCGCCGTTTTACTGGTTGGGTGTGCTGCTCCTGATTTGAACGCGCCGATTCCGAGCTTCGAGACCGGTATCGACCCCAACGCTTGGGCACAGGTTCCCGCCGGGGAGTTCCCCTTCGGCCAGCATGAAACTGTCGAGACCACCGAAGCCTTCGAGATGATGGTCACGGATGTGACTGTCAGCCAGTACGCGGATTATTTGACGGCAGCCCTGGCTGCGGGCGAAGTCAAAGTCGGTGAATTTAATGGGAAACGGGCAATCGTTGGTTTTTATCCCGGCGACAAATTCCACGAGGTCAAACACGAGGAAAAAATCGAAGCCGGTGACTGGATTTTTATTCCGCTGGATGACCCCGCCTCCCGTTTCGCCTTTGACGGCGTGACCTTTAGCCCCAAACCCGGCTATGAAAACCACCCGATGACGAATGTGACCTGGTTCGGCGCCTGGGCCTACTGCGGCGCGGCTGGCGGACGCCTGCCGACCGAAATCGAATGGGAAAAAGCCGCGCGCGGCACTGACGCGCGTCCCTTCCCCTGGGGCGAGGAGATGTCGCGAGAGCGGGCCAATTTCTACGCCAGCCGCGATCCTTTCGAGAAAATGTCCACTTTTGGTTCGCGCACTTCGCCGGTCGGTTTTTATAACGGTCAGACCTATGGCGATTACGTTACCCTGAACAATGCCAGTCCTTATGGCATCTATGATATGGCCGGCAATGTCTGGCAGTGGACAGGCAATGTCTACGAAGGGATGCATTATCGCTTCCTGCGCGGCGGCTCTAAAGATACTTACGATATGGATTTACGCGCCTGGGTGCGCAATAACGCCACACCCACCTATTTCAGCCCGGGTGTCGGTTTCCGCTGTGTGAGATAACACTTTCTGATGTCAGGAGACATCACATGAGCCAATCCAAAATCGCCAATCTCAACTCCAAAATCCGCTCGTACTGGCCTTTGATTAAATCCCTGCAAACCGGTTTGCTGGTTTCTACTGGCCTGGCCGGTTACATGAGTGCGCGCTGTCCCATTTTCAATCTGGGAACGATGGCCGGGCTGTTTGTCAGCCTGATGGCGTCCATCAGCGGTAGCACTATCCTGAATATGTGGTGGGACCGCGACATCGATGCCAAAATGGGCCGTACCCAAAAACGTCCGCTGGCCTCTGGCGCAATCGACCCAACTGAAGCCCTGCGGGTGGGCCTGGTGCTTTCGGTATTGGGTGTTGGATTGGCAGTAGCTATGGACGCGCTCTACGGCTTGATCATCTTTGCCGGAGTGTTCTTTGATGTGGTCATCTACTCGATGTGGCTCAAGCGCCGCACGTGCTGGGGCATCATCTGGGGTGGGGTTTCAGGTGGCATGCCCATCCTTGCTGGGCGCGCACTCGGTGTTGGCAACCTCGATTGGATTGGCATCCTGCTCTCCTTTGGCATTCTGTTCTGGATCCCTACCCACATCCTGACTTTCTCGATGCGTTATTTCGACGATTACAAGGCTGCGGGGGTGCCAACTTTCCCATCTACTTATGGGTTCGCGGCCACCCGTGCCACCATCGCCATTTCAAGCATCTTTGCTGCCCTGGCGATGGGCTGGGCGGCCTGGGGAATTGGAATGGAAATCGGGTATTTACGAGTCTTGTTCGTGCTCTCCGGTGGCTTGCTAACCCTGGCCCTGGTCAGTGTTTTTCGCCCCACCGAGCGGGTTAACTTTGGTTTATTCAAATACGCCTCGCTCTATATGCTTTCATCAATGTTCTTGATGATGCTCTAAAGGATAATGCATGTTCTCAGCCCTGGCAAAACTAAAGCCTGCTGCGCCCAAAACCTGGCTAATGATACTGGCTGGCAGCATGTGGCTTGGTGTAGGTTTGATGTTGGATGGATTTGCCTTCCGCTGGCTACGGCTGGCGGATTTTTCCACGATAGCACTATTTTCCACTGGCGGGCTGTTCCTTGCGGCGGGTATTTACCGTTTTGGCTTCTCCAAGCTGGCCGACAAAAACATCCAGCGCATTCGCAATCTGGCTGGTGAAAAGGCCTGCTTGTTTGCCTTTCAGGCCTGGAGCAGTTACCCATTGGTGGCCGTGATGATTTCCCTGGGTATTTATCTGCGGGTTTATTCTCCAATCCCCAAGCCAGTCTTGGCCAGCGGCTACCTGGGGATTGGGATGGCGCTCTTTTCTGCCAGCCTGCACTACTTTACTTACTTGATTCAACGTCGCCAGGCGGGGGTCGAGGCATAACGCCATGAAAATGACCATCCTTGACAGAATCCTGCTGCTCTTAACCGGTTTGCTGGCCGCCTGGCAAGTTGCGATTGGCATCGACGCCTTCGATACTTTGCCCGTGATGGCCTATACCCTCGGTTTCGGTGTTCTGCTGGTGGCAGGGTTGCTGCTCATCATTCTGGGTTTTGAGATTTTGGATAGCCCGGCCGTGGTCATCGTCTCAACCTTGATTCCACTCAGCCTGGCGCTGGGCCTGGCCTGGCAGTATCTCGAAGCCTACCGCACCGTGGCCCTGGTCTTGGCCATCGGCGGCTTCCTGGCTGTGAGCTTAACCCGTTTAATCCCTGCCCCCGGTAAATTGCCCGTTTTCACACTGGTCATCGTTCACGGCATCGCCGGCCTGACGATCTTCCTACTCCCCATTATCTTATCTGCCAGCGGAGCAAACCGACCTGGGTTTGCCCTGGTCGGGCTGGGCGGCGCACTAATTGGTCTGGGTGGTTTATTGCTCTCTTTCCTAAAAGCGGGCAAACCTATTCTTTCACGCGAAACCATTTTTAAAATCCTGCCCGGGCTGTTGCTGTTGATGACAGCTGCTTTTGTGGCCGGATTCTTATTCGGATAATGTTT
>JAKLPV010000203.1 GCA_022013685.1 Anaerolineae bacterium | reverse complement strand
CGGTTTTGAAAGCCGAACGTTTCACATTCCCGATATCGTCAGGAATCAGCGCTTCGATGCGCAGCAGCCCCTCAGGGTCGATCGCGCCGCCCGTCTCGTTGCGGACTTTGAATCCGTTATCCGCTGGCGGATTGTGGCTGGCGGTGATGTTGACCGCGCCACAAGACTTGGTATTGACCACTGCGAAAGCGATGACCGGGGTGGGCGTGGCGCTGTCGGTCAGGTAAACCTTAAAACCATTGCCGGCCAGCACTTCGGCGACGGAAGCTGCAAAGTTTTCGCTGCCAAAGCGCATATCAAAACCGACCACGATCCATTTGCCAGCGTTGCCCTGTTCGAGCATGTAAGAAGCGTAGCCCTGGGCGCAGCGCCGGACATTATCAAAGGTGTACTCTTCAGCGATCACGCCACGCCAACCGTCGGTGCCAAACTTGATTTTGAAGGTCATAGTAATTCTCCTAAAAAATGAATTTCTGTTTGCAGAACAGAGGTCTTGTTCAAAAAAGGCGGGATGTTATCCCGCACTGGGTTGCTACGGGGTTTCAGTCGGAGCAGGTTCGGATGCGCCCAGCACCAGCAGGTTCCAGGCAATATTCAGGTCGTCCACGGCGATGACCGGAAAACCCGGCAGGTTGCTGAGCGCCAGGTCAAGCCGGAAAAGGGCGGCATCCAGCGCAGCGCGTTCAGTTTCGGGAACATTTTCGCGCACAACGGCTAACAGGTCACGGGCCAGCAAGATGTCCTGGCGGGCCTGGCCGAAATTGCTCTGCGAGAGATACAGGCGCGCGCGGGAGAGCAGTTCAATGGCGCGGGTCAATTCGATCTGGCGTGAAAGTTCAGCGCTTAACCCTTCGCGTTCCTGGTCGGCGGCCAGATCCAGCTTGGACTGCATCTCATCCAATTGGGACAGCGTGGTGGTATGGGCTTCAATGGATGTCTCAATGGCAGCCAGTTGGGTCTCAAATTGCGTATCGCGTTCCTGTAAATTTGCAAGTTCGGTCTGCAAGGTTGCGATTTCGGCTTGCAGGGTGAGCACATCCCGCGCCTGCTGGTGGGCAACGTCGGCAATGCGGGCCGTATTCTGGTTGACCGGCACAACGTAAATCTGGTGCAGGTAGGGTAAGCCGAAATAAAGCCCGGCCCCGATCCCACCCAGGATGACGGCGATGATGAACAGCGTAAACAGGAATTTAAGAAACCCGACGAAGGCACGCCCAAGCCGTTGTCCAAAGTTCGGTTTTGGTTTGGCTGCGGGCCGCGGCTCCTCGACTGGCTCAAGCCTTAGCGATAAAGCTGATTGGGACGGCGATTCAGGCCTTTCGGAGGGTTCAGGCGAGATCAGTGAAGCTGGGGCAAGGCTGGTTTCTTCGCTCATGGGATTGTCCATTTCGTCGAAATTATTTTGCAAACGCTGGAGCAGATTCTCCCCCAACCCGCTGACACGCAGGCTATCTGCGGGGTTCTTGAAAGGCCGCGCAGCGATAATCCGTTCGGCCAGGGCCAGGCTGACGCCGCGAGTCTTTTGCAGGCTGGCGGCATTGGCGCTGTTGAGAAATTCGAGAAAGTCTTTCATTGTGCTTTCATTTTACAGCAAAATTGGCCTGCGCTGACAATTTCATTTACCACCCGCACGCCGATCCGGTATCAGGAAGAGCAGGAAACCGAGCAGGCGCAGCCCGGCGCTGACCAGTAAAGCGCCATCCAGGCCGATATAGTCTGCCAGGAAAGTCCCGATCAAGGGAGCCAGGATTGCAGATAGATATTGCAGGCTCTGGGCAACAGAAACAAAGGTCGCGCTATATTCTGGCGGGACTGTTTTCATCAGCTCGTCGAAAAAGACCAGGTCGATACCGGCCTGAAAAAAACCGGCCAGGGCGGCAAAGCCAATGATCCACTCCACCCGCAAAGTGGCTGCTGTCAGGGCCGGATAAAGCGTCAGTCCGAGGGTGGTTGCCAGCAGCACAAAACGCGCACCACGATTACGTGAGATCCGCGCCCAAGAGAAATACCCGACCATCAACATCATGGTCATGGTCATGTTAATTGCGCCGATCTGGGCATCGCTGGCCGCAACCTGGCGCACAAAGTAAAGCGGGAAAAGCGGAGCGCCCAGGGCAATCGCCGAAAGGTAGACAAAACGTTTCGAGACAAAAGAGACAAATGCCGGGTTGGTGCGCAGCAATTCCCGATAGCTGCGCAGACTCTCCTTAAACGTCTGCCCGCCCACCAGCGGCGGCGCAGATTGATCCGGCAAAACGATCCGGCTGGAGAAATAAAAACTGACCAGCCCGCCGACAGACAGGCCAATGAATAATATCTGGTAATTGAGCGGGAAAAGAACCCGGTCGAGCATCTGGGTGGCAAGGAAGGTCACCACGGCATTGGTCAGACCGATGATGGCCCAGCGACGGCTGAGCAGGGTGTAGCGTCCGTCAGAGCCAGCGACGGCGTTCATCACCACGCTGAAAGCCACCGCCAGGGCCGTCTGCGGCAGGGTGGCCAGCGCCCAAACCGCCAGGATGGATTTAACCGCCAGCGCTTCAGTAATAAAAATAGCGATCAGGCCGGTAAAAGCATAGCTGGAAAGCACCAGCAGGCGCGATAGGCTGAACCAGGGCACGATATTGCGGCGGGTTTGCAGGAAGCGTCCGACAAAAAGGGCCAAGATCAGCCCGGTCACGCCCGGCATGGAGGAAAGCAGGCCGATCTGGAAGTTGGTTGCGCCCAGGCGGGCCAGGAAGACCGGCAGGAAGGGCGCAGCCGCCGAAGCCAGCCCAACGCCAATGGCATCGAGTTGGACATTGCGATAATTTTGTTTCTGGGTTTCGAAGGAAGGGGCTTGGGATTCGTTTGTCATTTTGCCAACATGCGGATGGGAATGCTGGTGATTATAACCTGAGCGGAAATAGAAGCATCCCACAGGTTTTCTGAAACAAACCTGCGGGATGCCATAAATCAGAGATTAGTCGGCAAAGCGGTTAGCCTTGCGCACCAGTTCGAGAAACTCATCCACGTCCGGGTCGCGGGGCAGTTCGTCAGCCACTCGGCGGGCTTGGCTGAGAACATCGCCAATATCACTCTCCTGCGCCCAGTAACTCTCGCGCAAAACCTCGGCGTATTCAGCCACGATCACCGTCCACTGGAAATAGGGATCGGCATATTCGAAATCCCTTTCCATTTCATCCGTGTTGAAATCTTGCGATAGTTCGACCACCTCGCCGTTATCCGGGTCCTGCCAGCGCAGAAAGACGGTGGCAATGCGGCCTTCGGCTTCGGGGTAGAGCTTGATCTCGTACAAGGCCGTCACGCTATGCCCGGCGCCGATCTCACCCGCATCGACATCATTGTCGCGGAAGTCTTCATCGGCGACATCGCGATTCTCATATCCGACCAGGCGGTAGCGCGCCACAACCTCGGGATTGAACTCGACCTGCACTTTGGCGTCCATCGCGATTACCTGCAAGGTGCTGGTCAGGTTATCGACAAACAGGCGTTCAGCTTCGTTGATGTCGTCGACGTAGGCATAAAAACCATCACCATTATCGGCCAGTTGCTCCATCAGCACGTCGTTGTAATTACCCATGCCAAAACCAATGCTGGTCAGGGTGATGCCTTTGCTGGCGTGGCGCTCGATCTCATCCCAGATCGAACCCGCGCCGGTCTTGCCGACGTTGGCAACCCCATCCGAACACAGGACAACACGGTTGATGACTTCGGAATTAAAAGCCCGGGAGGCCATTTTATAGCCCAGGCGTAAACCAGCCTCGGCATTGGTCGAACCTTCGGGTTGCAGGCTGCGAATGGCTCTCAGGATGGTTCGCTGATCATCGCCGCGAGTTGGTTCCAGCACGACACGAGCCTGCGACCCGTAGACCACAATACTGACCTGGTCGCGCCGGCCAAGCTGCTCGACCAGCAGTTCAAGCGAGCGTTTGACCAGTTCCAGGCGATTCTCCATGTCCATCGAACCGGAAACATCGATGACAAAGGTCAGTGAAACATCCTTACGTTCATCAGCCGGGACGGCATATCCCTGGATACCAACACGCATCATCTCGTAGCGTTCGGTTTCGCCAAACGGGGTCGGAGCCCCGTCGATATGAATGCCAAAAGCGCGGCGTTCGGGCGGGTAGGGATAGCCCTGCTCAAAATAATTGACAAATTCTTCGACCCGGATCGCATCCTTGGGTGGGATATTGCCGTCTGTGACATAACGCCGGGCCAGCGTATAGGAACCGGTATCGACATCCAGGGCAAAGGTGGAAAGGTTGTCATCCTCGACATCCACCATCGGGTTGACCCCGTAATTTTGGAAAAACATATCGTCGGCTGGGTCATCGTTCGGGGCTGAACGCGGCGACTGGGCCGATAAGCCCTCTTCGCCAGCCGCTGCGGGTGCAGCCTGGTACTCGGCGGCAGGCTGCTCGTAAACCGGGGCAGCAGGTTCAACATATTGTTCAGCGGTTGGCGCGCTAGCCGCGGGGCCACAGGCCGAAAACAAACCGACCAAAACAAGCAACGCAAAACGAACCAAAAACTTGGCGGTCATTTCTTTCTCCTTCTTTCAATTGTTCAAAAAAAGCGACATTAGTACGTTCCAGACCCTCGGCGTTGGGCAGGGAACAAGGCACAAACAGGAAACCGTATCAGAACGTTTCACCTCCTGTCCTTGCGAAGATACAACCCCCGTCAGAATATGAGATAACTCACAGACGCCCGGAAAGGGTGAAAAGTTTCCGCGCTGAACTCATTTTACAAGCAATTTCTATTTTTGTCTTGACAACTTCCTAACAATCCGTATAATTGCGCGAAATCTTGAAAGAGATAAACCTGATGAAATATATCTTCTGCATCTGTTTACCCATGTCCATGCCCCGGGCGGGAGCTGATCCCACCGCCTCGGAGGTTGAGCATAACGCTTAATCCGAGCGCGCCCTCTCAGGGCGCACCGCCAGGCGGCGGACAGTCTTCCCGCAAACTTCCAGTTTGCGAAAGGCTGTCCGCCGCTTTTTATTTTGCCAGTCAGCGGACCGCCAAATCCGTTTGATTTATCCCAACCCTATCTCATCAAAGGAGAGAACTCATGTCTGACAACACCCGCAAGCAAGGATTTTCCACCCGCCAACTGCACGCTGGCTACAGCCCCGACCCGACCACCGGTTCGCGCGCCGTCCCGCTCTACCAGACCACCAGTTATCAGTTCAAGAGCACCGAACATGCCGCCAATTTATTTGCACTCAAAGAACTCGGCAACATCTACACCCGCCTGATGAACCCGACCACCGATGTGCTCGAACAGCGCATCGCCAGCCTGGAAGGCGGCGTCGCCGGCCTGGCCGCCAGCAGCGGGCACGCCGCCCAGGCCCAGGCCATCTTCACCCTGGCCGAAGCCGGGGACCATATCGTCTCATCCAGCCGCCTGTATGGCGGGACGTACAACCAGTTCAAGTACAGCCTGCCCAAGCTGGGCATCGAGGTCACCTTCGTTGACCCGACCAAACCCGAAGAGTTCGAGAAGGCCATTCGCCCGAACACCAAGATTCTCTACGGTGAAACCCTGGGCAACCCTGATATTGCTGTATTCCCGTTCGAGGAAGTGGCCGAAATCGCCAAAAAACACAATCTCGTCCTGATGATCGATAATACCTTTGCCACGCCTTACCTGTTCCGCCCGTTCGAGTGGGGTGCGCACGTCATCACCCACAGCACCACCAAATTCCTGACCGGCAACGGCACCAGCATCGGCGGCGTGATCGTCGACGGCGGCAACTTCGATTGGACCAGCGGGCGATTCGCCAATTTCACCACTCCCGACCCCTCGTACCATGGCCTGGTCTACACCGACCTGCTCGGCGCGGGACTGCCGCCCTTCGCGATCAAGGCCCGTGTCCAGGTCCTGCGCGATTTCGGCGCCTGCCAATCCCCCTTCAACGCCTGGCAAACCCTGCTCGGCATCGAAACGCTCTCCCTGCGCCTCGACCGGCATGTCCAAAACACCCAGGCGGTTGCCGAATATCTCGAGAAACACCCCAAGGTCAGTTGGGTTAAATATCCCGGCCTGAAGAGCCACCCCGACTACGA
Organism: Anaerolineae bacterium; assembly: GCA_022013685.1. GTDB lineage: Bacteria > Chloroflexota > Anaerolineae > Anaerolineales > Villigracilaceae > UBA8950. Next base: position 7,404 of record JAKLPV010000203.1, on the reverse strand, counting down.
ACGCGCCAAACGCTACCTGCCCAAGGGCGCCGGCGCAATCCTCGGATTCGGCATCAAAGGCGGCGCAGAAGCGGGCAAGAAATTCATCGAAAGCCTGCAACTCTTCAGCCACCTGGCCAACGTTGGCGACGCCAAGAGCCTCGCCATCCACCCCGCCACCACCACCCACAGCCAGTTGAACGAAGAACAGCAGGTCAGCGCTGGCGTCAGCCCCGACTTCGTGCGCCTGAGTGTCGGCATCGAAGACATCGAAGATATTTTGTGGGATCTGGGCCAGGCGCTTAACGCGTAAAGGCTGAGTTCAGAAGGATGAAGGATGAAAAGCCAAAAGCGCTCACGTCCTTCATCCTTTTTCCCTTTCACCCTTTATAATTCATCCTTCATCCTTTAGGAGACCCATGCCCGTTATCATTCCCCCAACCCTACCCGCCAAAGCCACGCTCGAAAGTGAGAACATCTTCGTCATGGACGAAGAGCGCGCCCGCCGCCAGGACATCCGCCCATTGCGGCTGGCAATTCTCAACCTGATGCCGACCAAGATCGCCACCGAAACCCAATTGCTGCGCATGTTGGGCAATTCACCGTTGCAGGTCGAGATCACCCTGCTCAACACCCTGACCCACGACTCGAAGAACACCCCGCCCGAACACCTGCTCGAGCACTACATGGCCCCACGCAATGTATTCAACCAGAAATTCGACGGCCTGATCATCACCGGTGCGCCGGTCGAACTGCTCGAATTTGAAGAAGTGGACTACTGGAATGAACTCCAGGAAGTGCTCGACTGGAGCGAAGAGAACGTCCACTCCACGTTTCACATCTGCTGGGCGGCCCAGGCCGGCTTATATCACCGCTACGGCATTCCCAAATATGAACTGCCCGCCAAAATGTTCGGCGTTTTCCCCCATACGGCCAACTTCGCCAACGAGCCCATCCTGCGCGGCTTCGACGACATCTTCTACGCCCCGCACTCGCGTCACACCGAGATCCGCCGCAGCGATATCGAAAAAGTGGCCGAGGTCGATATCATCTCCGAATCGCCCGAAGCCGGGGTCTACATCGTCGCATCCAAGAACCGCCGTCAGTTCTACGTTACCGGCCACTCGGAATACGACCCCCTGACCTTAAAAGGCGAATATGACCGCGACGTAAAGAAGGGTCTGCCGATCGCCCTGCCGCACAACTACTACCCCAACAACGACCCAGGCCAGCCGCCTTTCGTCTTGTGGCGCTCGCATGCCAACCTGTTCTACACCAACTGGCTCAACTACTACGTTTACCAAAACGTGCCTTACGACATCCAAAAAATTCCACAGGAATGGAAATAGATCCCTGGATAAAGCATCAGAGTTTTTTGATTTTTGTTGAATTCTAAACGCCAGAAATAACGGTCACGGGTATAATCACGGGCATGGAACCAACGCCCGAAACAAAACCACAATTCGCTTATCGACGTTTCCTCGTCCCCACCCTGCTGATGATCATCAGCGGTTGGGGCGGTTTGGCTTTAATCACCAACTACACCCTGCCCACCGTCTGGCCGCGCTGGGGCTTTTTCGCCCTGATCGTGATCGCCCTGACCGGCACAGCCCTGCCGATTTCCTACCTGATCAACAACACCTTCTCGACCAACCTGCGTCCGGCCACCGTTCTGCGCGAATCGCTCTGGGTCGGGGTTTACGGTGCAGCCATGATCTGGCTGCAACTCGGGCGCATTCTTAACTTTTCGCTCGGTTTGTGGCTGGCGGTCGGCATCGTCATCATCGAATACCTGATGCGCTGGCGCGACAACCCCAACCCCACACCCGAATCCGCAACACACCCCGCCTCCACCCCCAACGCTGATGACGCTCCGTAACATTCCCCCGGTTGAAGGGCTGCTCCAGGCCGCAGGCGAACTCATCCACGCTTACGGCCGCCCGCTGGTGACCCAGGCCATGCGCGAGAGCCTCGAAGCCATTCGGGCGGATGTCCGCGCGGGTGCGGATGTCCCATCAAACCAGGCCATCCTGGCCCTGGCCGAATCCCGCCTGTCGGCCTGGACGCGTTCCACGCTCGAGCCGGTCATCAACGCCACGGGCGTCATCATCCACACCAACCTGGGCCGCGCGCCGCTAAGCAAATCCGCTATCGAGGCCATGCAGGCCGTTTCAGCGGGCTATTCAAGCCTCGAATTTGACATGAAAACCGGCAAGCGCGGCTCACGCCTCGTCCACGCCGAATCTGTGCTGCAGCGCCTGACCGGGGCCGAAGCGGCCGTTGTCGTCAACAACAACGCCGCCGCCATCCTGCTGGCGCTATCCGCGCTGGCCAGGGGCAAACGCGCCATCATCGCCCGCAGCCAGATGATCGAGATCGGCGGCTCCTTCCGCGTGCCGGATGTGATGAAGCAAAGCGGCGCAAAACTGGTCGAAGTCGGCAGTACCAACAAAGTCCACCCCTCCGATTACGAAGAAGCGCTTTCCGAAACATCCGGCATCCGTTTGTCCGATTCAAAATCCGCTCGCGCATCCGTGGTCGTGCGCGCTCACCGCTCGAACTTTAAGATCGTCGGTTTCACCGAAGAACCATCCCTGAAAGAAATTTGCGACTTGGCCCACGCCCACGAAGCGATCGTCATCGACGATCTCGGCTCGGGAACCTTCTTCAACGTCGAAAAGTACGGGCTGACCCACGAGCCGACCATCCTTGAATCGCTCGCAGCCGGAGCAGACGTGGTCACCTTCTCAGGCGACAAGCTGCTCGGCGGGCCGCAGGCCGGGATCATCATCGGCAAAAAAGCCCTGCTCGATAAAATAAAAAAACACCCCCTGGCAAGAGCCGTCCGCGCCGATAAAACCTGCCTGGCGGGCATCAGCGCCACCCTGCAGCATTACCTGAAAGACGAAGCGGAGCGTGAGGTCCCGATCTGGCGGATGATCTCGCAGACGCCGGAGTCACTCAAAGCCAGGGCCGAACACTGGCAACGCGAGATAACTTCCGGTGAGGTTGTTCCGGCGGAGTCAACCGTCGGCGGCGGATCGCTGCCGGGTGAGAACCTGCCCACCTACGTATTAAGCCTCGATATCCCCAAACCCGATAAATTTTTAGCAAAATTGCGCCAGCAAAGCCCGGCCATCATCGCCCGCACCGAAAACGACCGGGTGCTCTTCGACCCGCGCACCGTTTTGCCCGAGCAGGATGCGTTGTTGATTGAAACGCTCAAGCGAATTCTATTTTAGAGGTTGCCCATGTATACCCTGACCGTGCCAATCAAATCACCGCGCCAGTTGCCTAAACTGGTTTTTCCCGAACGCTGCCTGAAATGCGGAAAATCTAAAGCCGGTACGCGCGCCATCCAGTTTGATGTAAGCAAATCGGATAAAAAGTCGGTCATGCTCGAATTCGAACCGCCACTCTGTAAGGAGTGCATTGAACTGGAGAACAGGCTGGAGTGGTTCTCGCTACTGCCGTTCACCATCAGCGCCCTTTTGTCTGCGATTTTGGGCTTTTTACTGCTGTTTTTTATCATCCTGCCGCTCCTGCCCTTCTGGGACTTTTTGGGCATCAACGACCGTCAAGGCAGGGTTGTGTTCTTTGTGCTCTCTTGCGCGGGAGCCCTGGCTTCAGCCGTCGTTGGCGGGACAATTATCGAGTTCGCGCTGAAGCTGCTGGCCGCACCCTATTTTGGAAAATTGATCCTCAGCCGCCCGCCGACCATTATCGCATTGAGCCGCGATCTGCACGACATTGTCGGCCTGCGCGCCCAACTGACCAGCGACAAGAAAATCCTGACCTTGACTTTTGAACACGAAGAAATGGCCAAAGAGTTCGCGGCGCTGAATGGGTTGGCCCTTTAAGAGAAACGCCGCGAGATTCCGCGTAATCCGCGCTCAAATGCTTTTGCTTTACGTTGAACCTTGAGCCCAAACCACCATGAAAAACATCCTGAGCAAAAAAACTCCCTGGCAATCAGGCGACAATGCAACCTTGCGCGGGGTTGGAGTCAAAGTCTTTTGGGCTTACCCAACTATCGTTGTTCAAGACACGCCCGATTTGATTGCCCTGTACATGCCCGCCGGTGTTCTCGGCAAGGACACCGATCACAAACCCACTCCACAAGAATTACTGGCCGCAGAAAACATCAAAATCACCGATTGCCTGTGGGATAGAACCGATGTCTTGATGCTGATCGTGCCCGGTGAAGCGTTCAGCACTTACGTTATGTGGGAAACCGGCACGAAAAACCTGGTCTGCTGGTACATCAACTTGCAGGAACCCATCCGGCGCACCCAAATTGGTTTTGACACCATGGACAATATGCTGGATGTTGTTGTCAGCCCGGATATGTCCGAATGGAAATGGAAAGATGACGACGAGTTTGCAGAAGCCGAGCAGATTGGCTTCTATTCTCACGAGAATGCCCGTGAAATTTGGGCTGAAGGCGAAAAAGCGGCCAGACTTTTGACATCCGAACGGCGCGCCTTCTATCAAGAATGGCAAAACTGGCAGGCAAATCCTGGTTGGGAAGCCCCAAAATTATCGCCACTTTGGGACCAATTAACATAAAATTGTCTTTGCCCTGTAAAACCATCAAAAATCCGCATAACAGGCGGATAAAAACCCACCCCCGGAGACTCCATGAAATCTGATCTTGATGCCCTGATGGCGCAAAAGAACTTCGATGCCTTGCTGGTCTTTGGCAACGCTGAAAACAACCCGCCCATGACCTACCTGACCGGCGGCGGACACGTTAGCGCGGCCACACTGATCAAAAAACGCGGCGAAACCGCCGTCCTGTTCTGCAACGACATGGAACGCGATGAAGCCGGCAAGAGCGGCTTGACCGTCCGCCTGTATGGCGAGTATCCCTGGCAGGAAATGCTCAAAGAAGCCAACGGCGATACCGCCCTGATGAGCGCCCTGCGCCTGCGACGGATGTTCAAGGATATGGAGATCAGCGGCCGGGTCGGTCTGTATGGATTCAGCGACGTCAGCAGCCTGTTTGCGGTGCTCTCCCATTTCGAACGCCTGACCCCTGAAGTGGAACTGGTCGGCGAAACCCGCGAAAACTCGATCTTCATGCTCGCCATGGAGACCAAGGACGCCGATGAAGTGGCGCGCATCCGCCGCATGGGCAGGATCACCACCGAAGTCGTTGGCCTGACCGCCGCTTATCTCAAGGAACGAGAAGTCCGCGCCGATGAAGTTGTCTTAAAAGAAAACGGCTCCCCGCTGACGATCGGCGACCTGAAAGAAAAGATCAACCTGTGGCTGGCCGAACGCGGCGCGACCCCGAGCGAGGGCTATATTCTGGCGATCGGCAAGGATGCCGGCGTCCCGCACTCGCAGGGCAACCCGGTGGATGAAGTCAAGCTCGGCCAGACAATCGTCTTTGACATTTATCCGCAGGAAAACGGCGGCGGCTACTTCTACGATTTCACCCGCACCTGGAGCCTGGGCTACGCGACACCCGAAACACAGAAACTTTACGATCAGGTTAAGAACGCCTACGAGCGAGTCATCGAAAACCTGGATATGAACGCCAAATTTAAGGATTACCAGGCCCTGACCTGCAACATTTTCGAAAAAGACGGCCACCCCACCGTGCGGACGGAGAAAGCGCCCCTGCAAGGCTACGTCCACAGCCTGGGGCACGGGCTGGGCCTGAACATCCACGAACGTCCGTGGAGCGGCCTGACCGCGGCAGACGATAACCTGCTCAAACCCGGCGTGGTCTTCACCATCGAACCCGGCCTGTACTACCCCGAACAGGGCATGGGATTCCGCATCGAGGACAGCTACTGGATGAGCGCTGAAGGCAAAATTGAGCTGCTGGCCGAATATCCGTATGATTTTGTTTTGGAAATGAAGAACTGGAAAAAATAATCTTTGCAGAATAGTATCGCTTGCGCTATAATTTATGACCAAACATCAAAAATTCCTAAAGCGTTTGATGAGCGGACAAGCCGACACCGGAATCGCTTTTGATGAACTATGTTCCCTGCTGCAACGTTTGGGGTTTGCCTTGCGTGTTCGTGGCGACCATTACATTTTCACACGCGAGGGAATGATCGAAATCATCAATTTGCAACCCGGCGGTTCGCTTGCCAAGCCCTATCAGGTCAAACAAGTCAGGAATTTGTTGCGCAAGTATCAATTGAGCGAGGAAAAGTGATGGAACTCCAAGAATACCAAATGCTCATCTATTGGAGCGATGAAGACCGAGCCTTTATTGTCGAAGTCACAGAATTGCCCGGCTGCATGGCCGATGGAAAAACCCGCCAGGAGGCGCTTTCCAATGCGGAGAAGATCATCCGGGAGTGGATCGAGACAGCCCAAGAACTTGGCCGGGAGGTTCCGCCTGCGCAGGGGCGCTTGCTTACCGTCAATGAAGCCGCTGACCGGCTGGGCTTAAGCGTGGCCATGGTTCGTCGTTACTGCTCGGATGGAAAACTGCTTGCGCAGAAAATGGGCCGCGATTGGGCCATCCGCCGCCGGGATGTGGAACGTTTTGCTGCTGCCCCGCGCCACAGCGGACGGCCGTCCGTGCAGTATATTTCCTCGTCAGCGAGCGTACATCGTATCTCGGACAAGTGATTTAAGGAAACTCATGGAAACAGTAAACATTCCCAGCATTACCCGGCGCCTGCGCCAATTACCAGCAGAAAAATTGGTCGAAGTCTATGATTTCGTCAATTTTTTGATAGAGCGCGGAAAGAAGCCATCCTACGTTCTCAGCGAAGAAGGTGAATCCTACCTGCTGGATACCATGATTGCATCCGAAATGGTGCTACAACAAGATTGGGACACCCCGGAAGAGGATAAAGCATGGGCCAATTTATAAAGGGGGATGTTCTCGTCATTCCTTTTCCATTTTCAGACCTGAGCGCCAGCAAAAAACGCCCCGCGCTTGTTGTGGCTTCTCTTTCCGGGGACGATGTCATTCTTTGTCAAATCACGAGCAAAGCAAAATCAGATGCTTATGCTTTGCCGCTTGCAAGCGATGATTTTGCCACGGGTGCACTTAATCAGGAAAGTTTTATCCGCCCGAATCGCCTTTTCACCGCCGCCAGTCGGATCGTACTCTACAAAATTGGTACACTAAAATCAGATGCTATGGGGCAAGTCACCCAAAAAGTCATCGAAATTCTCAAGAATTGATAAAAAAATGCGTTTACTTGCCATTGAAACATCCTGCGATGAAACTGCGGCGGCCGTCATTGAAGACGGGCGCGCCCTGATCTCGTCGGTGGTCGCCTCCATCGACTTCGCCAGGCCAAGCTCGGCGATCAGCTCGGTGACGTTCTCGCCCACCATGTGCACGCCGAGGATTTCGCCGTGCTTGGGGTCGGAGAGGATCTGCACGAAGCCTTCGGTGTGCCCGAGCGCCTGGGCCTTGCCGCTGGCGAGGAAGGGGAACTT
>JAKLPV010000202.1 GCA_022013685.1 Anaerolineae bacterium | reverse complement strand
GGCGCAATCAGACTCCAATTGGTGGCGGGCACTTCTTTCCGGCTTATTCAGACGCCCTGCTTTGAACCCGTCCACGATGTCTTGATGGTTATCTCGGTTGTTAAGGTGCTACTTTCTTCCACGATGTTCTGATGGATGACAGATACTCTCTAAAACTAAGGGATCAGCCCCGCGAAATCTTCAGAGAAATACTCTTGCAGCAGGCCGTAAGGAACCAGCACCTGCTGCATCCCGGCGGCGTAGGATGCAACCTGGTATTCATCGAAGGTAACCAGCAGGCCCTCGTAGGTCAGATTCCAGTTGCGGTAGTTCTCGGGCAGAGGGGCAGCGCCAGACTCAAAGCCATATTCAAAACCGATATCGCGGGTGGCAAGTTCGGCGCGACAATGGTCAGCGATCAGGACCAGATAATCCACATCGGGCAGAAACAGCGCTTCGAGAGTCAGCACCTGGCCAGTTTCGAGATTGAAATTCAGGGTTCGGGTCAGGTGATAGGGGTGGGCCGCACCGTCAGAGTAGGCATCCACGCCAAACTGGATGCTCAGGATATCGCCGGGCGGGGCCAACTGGGTAAACGTAACCTGAAAGAAGCTACCCGCCGAAATCGGCTGATCGGGCAGGTACTCAAACCCGGATTTGAATTCAGCGACCAGTTCATCGACAATCACCACAGCCTGACGGTTAAATTCAAGAGCGCGCGGGTCGTCACTACCTTCGAGAACAGGGGTACTGGTTTCGAGCGTGTAAACGGGGGAATCTCCGCTTTCACTGTAGGGCTCCTCAGTCAGGGTTACCTGTTGAAACAGGCGAGCAGGTGAAAGCAGCGTCTCGCTCGGGATAGGGGTAACTCCCGGCGGTGGGGGCAGAGTCGGTGTAGCCGGGATGGAGGTCGAAGTCGGGACAACTGTCTCGGTCGGCGCAAAAAGAGCGGGGAGGGGGACGGCCATGCAGGCAACCTGGAATAGCAGAGCAAAGATCAACAAAGCCAGTTTACTTTTCATTTCTTTTTCCTTCCAGGCGCGCTTTGCGGTGCTCCAACTCGATCAGCCAGTGAGCGCGGATATAAGCGGGCAGGCCGGGCGCATTGGACAGTTGGATGGCAATAGCGGTCCAACGCAGGGCCAGGAGAATATCTTTTTGACGGTGCTCGGCATGTTTGGCGAGTTCGACATGAGCATAGATATGGCCCTCTCCGGCGGCGCGTTCCCACAGTTTGACGGCGGTCGCCAGATCGCCGCGGCGGCGCTGGAGGCTGGCATAACGCCGCGTCGCTTCGGCGAAACCGGTTTCGGGTAGGACGCTCTCCAGTGCCCGTTCGTACAGGCGGACGGCTTCGTCCCACATCCGCAAATCTTCAAAAAGTCGGGCCAGCGCCAGGATGTCCAGCCCATGCAGCTCGGCTTCGTGCGGATTTTCGAGCAGGCCGGCGGTGTAATTGAGCAAGGCAGCCATCGAGACAACATCAAGCGCATTGTGGTAGAAAACGCCCTTAAGTGGGGCTGGGTCGCCACTGCGCAGATAATCGAAGTACAACCAGGGAATTTCGTAGCCTGGGACTTCTTCTTCACCACGCGGGGCGTTCAGAATGTCCACTTCGAGGGCTTTCAAGGCGCGCGAGGGCAAACGGTCACGCCACAGGCGGCGGGCAAGCGGCAGCAGGTCAATGTGAGCAAAATCATCAAAAGGGCAGGGGATGTTTTGTAAGGCATAACGAGTTTTGAGCAGTGGCGCATCGAAAGATTTGCCGTTGAAAGTGACGAGGGCCGCGCACGGGGCCAGGAAATTGGCAACGGCTTCAAGTAAGGCGGCTTCCTGTTCTGGGGCGGGCATGAAAAACATCGCCAGATGGAAGTTTTGATCAATGTAACGCGCTAACCCGACCATAAAAGCGTAAGTGCCAGTCCCGCCTGAAAGCCCGCTGGTTTCAGTGTCGAGAAAGGCCAGTTGTTCGGGAACCAACCCGGCCAGGCGCGGATCATTTGCCCACAACGCCATCCGTTGCAAAGACGCAGCCAACCGGATGGGCAGGTCGCCCTGGCAGCTGTCGGCGGGATAGATCTTCTCAACCACAAAGGCCTCGCCGCGCCGTGTGGCAATCCAGCGTCCATCCAGAACGTCCTCAAGCGGCAGACTGGATGATGTACGCGGAATCTCAACCTGCGGGCGGATGTCGACAGCGCCGACTTTGACGCCCAACGATTTGAGTTTGTCAGCGAGAGATGGGGACATGCGGGAATTTTACTATATCGGCGCGGGAAATTCTAACGCCGGGCGCCAAAATGAACCCCGATCTCAAATTATTGACAAAATCGCGTAAAATAGCGCAATCACATTTGCATCCCGGAGGCTGCTTTGATCCCTGGCCTGGATGGCCTGCGAGCCATTGCGTTCTTGTTTGTCCTGGGCGTTCATACCGATTACTTTCTGTTTGGCTGGACGGGCGTCCTGCTTTTTTTTGTGCTTTCCGGCTTCCTGATCACCGATATCTTACTGCGGATGAAGGAAACGCTCGCACCACAGGCTTTTTTCTACAAATTCTACGGGCGGCGCATCCTGCGCATTTTCCCACTATACTATTTTTACCTGTTCCTGATGCTGGGGGTGACAGCGATTTTCATCGCTTTTGAATATCGCTACAACTACATGCTGCTCTACCAGGAACAACTGCCTTATGGACTGCTCTACATCTACAACTTTTTTCACGCCGGGGCACAGTATGCCGAGTCACGTTTCCTGACCCATTTCTGGTCTCTCTCTGTCGAGGAGCAGTTTTACATCGTTTGGCCGCTGGTCATCTTCTTGACCCCACGCGAAAAGCTAAAGACTGTCTTCCTGGCGGCGATCCTGGCCGGGCCGCTCTTCCGTACTCTGACCGGGTTCATCTACAACAGCGGAATTTTTCCGTTTCTATACCCCAACGCGGCTGTCGGCGTGTATGTTCTGCCTTTTTCTCACATCGACGCTTTTGCGATGGGCGCATACATAACCCGCTTCGAGATCCCCAAAGCCCGCCTGCAACTGATTGTCATGGCAATTCTCCTGCCCGCCCTCGGCCTGGGCGCGGAATATCTCCTGCGCGGGCAAGTGGAATTCGTCTCATCGCTCGGCTACCAGTACCCGCTCGGGAACGGACTGCGCCACATCTGGGGCTACACGCTGATCGATTACACCTTCTTGCTGGTGATATACTGCGTGGTGCGCGAGAAGATGTGGGTAAACTGGCTGGAATGGCCTGTTTTGCGTTACCTGGGCAAAATTTCTTATGGTTTATACGTTTATCACTTTGCCATGACCTGGTTCGCCAGCCGGATTGTCAACGACCTGTTGGAAATCCCGTTTGGGGAGGGTAAGCCGCTGGTTTTGCTGGTCACATTTGCCCTGACGGTCCCGCTTGCAGCCCTGACCTATCGCTGGATCGAAATGCCCCTGCTAAACCTGAAAGACCGTTATTTTTCATTAAAACCAGCGGGGTTGAAAATCTCCTGACTTTCAACTCCATAGCGCAAAAAGACGCCGGAATTTCTCATTCCTGGCGTCTTTTTGCGCTATGGAGAGTGCGTTGCAGCACTTCTTCATCTCAATCTTCCACATACGGGACATAATCTGCCCGGGCTACACCCTGCTCGATGGCTTTTTGGGCCACGGCGCGCGCCACAGCTTTGTGGACTTCCTTATCAAGCGGGTCGGGCACCAGGTCTGTGCCGGTTGTTTTATCAGCAATCGTATAAGCAGCGGCCGCCAGCATTTCGTAGGTGATCTCGCGGGCATTGGCATCCACCGCGCCGCGGAAAATACCGGGGAAACCAAGCACGTTGTTGACCGACTTGCCATCCGCAGCAAAAGCGGCCCCGCACGCCAGGGCCACTTCGGGTTCGATTTCGGCGTAGGGGTTGGAAAGCGCCAGGATGATCTGACCTTTGCGCACCATTTCGGGCTTGATCAAGCCCTGTACGCCGGTGGTGGCGATGACAATATCACAGTTTTCCATGATTTCGCGAAGATTTGAAGGTCTTCCGCCTGCCTGAGCCAGGCGGTCTAGGGCCTGCTGGCTCAAATCTGCTCCCCAGACCTGGTTACCAGTCATACGCATCAGCATTTTAGCAGTGGCAGAGCCGGCTGCCCCCAGGCCAATCTGACCTATTTTGGCGCTCGAAAGATAAACACCGGTCTGGCGCGAAGCGACCATCAGCGCAGCGGTGGTAACGACTGCCGTCCCATGCTGATCATCGTGCAAGACAGGGATATCAAGCATCTTCTGAAGTCGTTCTTCAATCTCGAAGCAACGCGGGGCCGAAATATCTTCCAGTTGGATGGCGGCAAAGGTCGGGGCGATGTTGGCTACCGTACGGATAATCTCTTCAGTGTCTTTGGTGTTGAGCAAAATTGGGATTCCCGACAGGCCGACCAGAGTTTCCATCAGCATGGCTTTGCCTTCCATGACGGGCATTCCGGCCAACGGGCCAATATCTCCCAACCCCAGCACGGCGGTTCCATCGGTAACGATAGCGACCATGTGAGATGTGGCCGTATACAAGCGCGCAAGCTCAGGGTTCTTTGCAATCTTCATACAGACTTCGGCAACGCCCGGGGTATAAACACGCCGCAAGATTGCCTGGGAAGTGATCGGATAGCGCGAGCGAATGGCGATCTTACCCTTAACGTGCATTTCGAGTACTTCATCGCGCACATCCAGCACTTTGACTGTCGGATGGCTGCGCATGGCTTCAATGATCTTTTCCATTTTTTCAGGTGAATCAGCATAAACGGAAATGTCCCGTACAACATGCAAGGATGTTTCCGTTAGCAATTGGATTGCGCCAATACTGCCACCTGCTTCAGCAATCAGGGTCAGCAAACTAGCCAAGGCTCCTACGCTTTGATCGTTGCGAAAACGAACGGTGCGCATCACTTTGGGTTCCCAGGTCATGGTTTACATCCTTTCAAGCAGGTCAAAAATTTGGGCGTGGGTTTGGATGACAGTACAATCGGCTTCGGGAAAAACTCCGGCGGGGTCGAACAAAACCGGGATCAGGCCCGCCCGGCGTGCGCCGACAATGTCCGCGTAATAATTATCCCCAATGTAAACGGCATCGCCTGGGCACACATCCGCCTGCTGCGCAGCGCGAATAAATATTTCAGGGTCGGGTTTCCACGAGCTTACTTCACCGGCAGCCAGGGCAAAATGCAAGTAGCGCAAAATATCTTTCTCTCGCAAATAGTCGTGAAAAGGTTTGTCACGGTTGGAAACAACAGCCAGGACATAACCACTTTCACGCAAACCTGAAAGGGTTTCGGCTACACCATCGAAAAGCAGATCCTGCGGCTGGTAGCTGGTCTCCATGAAGTCGCTAAGCGCCAAGGCATACTGACTGGCGCAGTCTTCCGGGCAACCCAGTGCATAGAGTTGGCGAAGCGCATAGTTACGCCAAAAGGCCTGATCTTCTGCTTTGTAACGCTCAATATCTGCGCGCAAATCGTCCGAACTGGCCCAATAGGCGTGCTCCCAGCGAGCAGAGCGCAGGCGGTCGGCAGATGTGATACCAAGCCCAAGGCTGATGGCGTGCTCTGCAAACAGGTCGCGTCCGGCAGGTTGGCTTTTACGCAGCGTTCCATCCAGGTCGTAGAAAATAGCTTTGGGCGTAGGCATGGTCAGTTTATCGGTTTCCAGGCAAAGGGGAGAACGCAACAGGATCAGCCACCGATCTCGTTCATCGCCCGATTCAGCGGGATGTAGCCTTCGTCCAGGCCATGTCCCCAGGGTTTATTCCAAACCGCATCCAGGATCATCTGGCGAAGCTCTTCGAGGCTGGCGCCGTTGCGCAGGGGAGTAAGCAGGTTGATTTCTTTTTCACGCAGCAAACACATGCGCAAAACGCCATCGGCCGTCAGGCGGGCGCGGGTGCAGGCGGAGCAGAACGGAACAGTGACCGATGAGATAAAGCCAAGTTCACCCTGTGCGCCGCGAATACGGAAGATGCGCGCTTCGCCATCGTAACGGTTGTCGGCTTCGAGTGGGCCAAATTCGCTCTCGATTTTGGCCTGGATTTGGGCGGCGGTAACAATTTGCTGGGTCTGGACATCGGTCACCCCGGCGAAGGGCATCATTTCGATGAAGCGTAACTGCCAGGGGCGATCAAGGGTCACGGCTGCCAGATCGATGACGTCTTCTTCGTTGTAACCTTTGACAACTACCGCGTTAAGTTTGACCGGGGCCATCCCGGCAGCTTCGGCAGCCAGAATGCCTTCCCAAACCTGCTCCAGTTTGCCCCAGCGCGTCAGGCGCTTGAATTTGTCGGGATCGAGGGTGTCGATGCTGACGTTGACACGCTGCAGTCCGGCCTCAGCCAGCGGCTTTGCCAGGCGGGTCAACAGGATACCGTTGGTGGTCATCGAGATGTTGCGGATGCCGGGCGTGGAGGCAATTCCGCGCACGATTTCAACTATATTGGCGCGCACGGTCGGCTCACCACCGGTCAGGCGGATTTTGTCAAACCCGAGCGAGGCAAACAAACGCGCAAACAGGAAGATTTCCTCGTCCTGCATCAAATCTGCGTTGGGCCTGAACGTCTGGTCTTCAGGCATGCAATAGATGCAGCGCAGGTTGCAATGGTCGGTCAGGGAAATGCGCAGGTAGTGTATATTTCGTCCAAAACGGTCGATAGCCATAGTCACCTCACAATACCTTTAAGATAGAGGAATTATACCCGCCAGAAGCGGGGTTTGGCGGGCGCCTGTCTATATTAGAATTATGAATAATGCAACCGCACTATAATTGACGTTATTCAATGGTCGTGCTATTATCAAATTTGATTTATTTTTTGTTTTTTTCTAAAGGAGTTATTTTATGAGTTCAGAATTTTTTGTTCGCATTATTGGGATGTTCATTTTTTTTCTGATGGGTGGGTATTGGGGGTACTGGTTTGCGGATCAAAATAGTCTTGATCCAATCGGTTATGGTCTCGGATATTCAATGGTCGGCGCCTTGATTGGTTTGGTAGCGACCCCCTGGCTAACCACGCGTCCAATTCGCGGAATTCGGAGCTTGCTCAGCCAGGTCTCAGCTGAGACTCTTTTCTCAGGGATGGTTGGGCTGGTCTTCGGGCTGGTTGTTGCAGCCCTGACGACTTTTCCGCTCTCGATGCTGCCTTCACCATTCCGGGACGTGTTGCCCTTCCTGGCTGTGCTATTATTCGGCTATTTTGGAGTGGCCCTGTTTGTGATGAGACAGTCAGATATGCTGGGTGTTTTGGGTTCACTCTCCGGCAGGAGCGGCGATTCTGCCAGCAGCCCAACCTGGAGTCAACCCACACGCACCATTCTGCTCGATACGAGTGTCATCATCGACGGGCGCGTAGCCGATATTGCGAAAACCGGTTTCCTGCCGGGGACATTACTCATCCCACGTTTTGTGCTTAACGAATTGCAATATATTGCCGATTCTGCTGACTCGTTGCGCCGCCAGCGCGGGCGGCGCGGCATGGAAGTGCTCTCTGAACTGCAAAAAACGTCGGCTGTCACCGTGCGCATCAGCGATATTGACGTGGATGGCGTGCGCGAAGTGGATGATAAACTGGTCATCCTGGCGCGCCAAATGAAATGTCCCATCCTGACCAATGATTACAACCTGAACCGGGTAGCCGAGTTGCAAGGCGTGGTCATCTTGAATATCAACGAGCTTGCCAATGCCGTCAAATCGGTGGTGCTGCCCGGTGAAACCTTCAATATTCAAATCATTCAGGAAGGCAAAGAAGCCAGCCAGGGCGTCGGTTACATGGAAGATGGCACAATGGTAGTGATTGAGAACGGGAACAAGTTTTTGGGTGTAAATAAAAACGTGACTGTGACCAAGGTCCTACAAACCGCCGCAGGTCGTATGATCTTCGCCCGCCCGGAAGATTAATCATCCCCAAACAAGCAAAAAAGCGCGGCCTGCAAGCCGCGCTTTTTTATTTTCTGAATTCGCTGCTACCAGTCATTGCTTTTCTCGTAGCCCAGGCGTACCAGCAGATCCCCGGCGACTTCCTTGAACAGGAACTTGTGCTCGTCCTTGAAATACTTTGCCCACTCGCCGGCTTTACCTGAACGGAAGGTTTTTGACTTTTTGGGCTGGATGGTCTCGACAAGGATTTCCAACACCTTTTCGCGCGGAGTCGGGATTTTGTAACCAGTCTTTTCAACCTGGTCGAGCATGGCAGTCAGCATTTCATCGCGCTTATTGATCAAATCTTCGAAGCGCAGGCAGAGCACGGAAGGCTGTTCCAGCCATTCGAAGACGCCCTGGTAGCGCCTTTTGACATCCACCATGTAAAACCCGTCTTTATCAACGCCACTGATGGCAACCTTGAGGCGCTCGTCAAAATCTGAAAGGTTCTGGTAATAGTCATGCAGGCCGTGGCCTTCGTGCATATCGGTGGCATAAAAAACGTGCGAGACGAGCATGTCGCGCGGGTCGCGATAGACAAAATAATTGACCCGCTCGGGCGTGCACAACAAAGTGACATTTTCAGGCGTGGCGTCAACGTAACCCCAGCCAATCACACCCCGCGGAATGCGGCGAATCTGCTCCTGGACCTCCCCAACATCGAAACGTCCGCCGGCAGCTTTGACCGTGCGCACCGGTTCCGTTTGGACGTAGGCATACGGGGCAATCAGACAGAACCCGCTCAGGATCTGGGTCAACAGGTGCGAGCCGCTCTTGGGCTTGGCGTTGCCGAAAATCGGCGGGGCATCGCCAAAAGAAAGACGCTTCCAGCGCAATACAGCCTGGGCGTACTTCGCGGTCGGACGAAAGGTGCGATAGAGAGTTTCAGAAACAGGCATAAAGATAGCGGAAAGTTAAACTTCCCGACGGCCCTCTTGAATACTTTGTAAAATCTCAGCGCGGCTAAGTTTCAGGTCAAGCCCGGTTATAGCCAGTGGTGAGCCTTCCTGCTTTTCAGGGCGAATTACAAAAACCTGCCCATCACGCCGTTTGATACGGGCTTCACCATGTTTTGCGGCTTGTTCCAACAAAGTTGCTAGTTTTTGACGCGCTTCGGTGTAGGTATATGTATTCATGGCTATACCTCCATTACTTGAACTTTCTTGCTTTTCGCCATTTCAGCCAGCCGGGCATCCAGTGTCAACAAGGGCAGACGATATTTTTCTGCACAGCGAACCAGGTAGGCATCATAAGCGTAAAGGTTGAGTTCATCTGCCAGGTTCAAGGATTCAGCAAGTTCAACTTCTACAAATCGAATTGGGATGCCCAAATAAATATCAACTGCCTGCAAGGCTTGTTCCAATGTAATGCGTTTACGACGCAGCATGGCTGAAAAAGCGTTGCCGATTTCCCAATGGACAGAGAGCGGGGCAACCAACTCGGCGCTAGAGGTTATGGCAACTAACTTATCTTTTTCAGTCTCGTTGGCAATGACTGCAATCAAGACAGAAGCATCAACAACAATTTCCATATCAGCATCCTTACCTGTACAGATGTACAGGTAATTATACATCAAAAGTATCGGCGGCCAAAACGGTTAGATTCTATTCACTATCTTTAATGCGGCGCAATTTCTTGCGCGAAGACATTTCGCTGTCGTAAACCTTTTTCACGCCGTCGCCGAGACCGGCTTCGGTGACGCGGATATACTTGACCAGCTTCTCAAAGCCGCCCGGTTCAACAGACGCGGCCTGATCGCTGCCCCACATCGCCCGGTCGAGGGTGAAGTGGCGTTCGACGGCGCAAGCGCCCAACGCCACCGCCACCGCCGAGGGCACCAGGCCGACTTCGTGGCCGGAGTAGCCGATCGGTGTGTTCGGGAATTCGCGGCGCAGGGTTTCAACCATGCGCAGGTTGAGTTCTTCCGGGTCGCAGGGATAAGCGCTGGTGCAGTGCATGATCATCAGGTTTTCCAGCCCGGCCGCATCCACGCCGCGATGGATCTCGTCCATCGTGGACATTCCGGTCGAGATGATGATCGGCTTGCCGCTCTTGCGGGCATACTTCAACAGTGCCAGATCAGTCAGCGAAGCGGAGGGCACTTTGTAGGCCGGGGTTTCGAACTGGCCCATAAAATCAACCGAAGGCTCGTCCCAAACCGAAACCATCCAGTCGATGCCCAAGTCGCGGCAGTGACGGTCGATCTCAATATAGGCTTCTTTGTCAAATTCGACTTTGTAACGGTAGTCCAAATAGCTGATGTAGCCCCAGGGTGTCTCGCGCATTTGCTTCTGCTGTTCGAGCGGGGTGCAGACTTCCGGGGTGCGTTTCTGGAATTTGACCGCGTCCGCGCCGGCATGGGCGGCGGCCTTGATCATTTCTTTGGCAATTCCCAGATCGCCGTTGTGGTTGATGCCGATCTCAGCGATGATATAAGCAGGGTGCCCATCACCGACCAGTTTGCTGCCAAACTTTATTTCACGAGTCATTTTTTCTCCTGTAGGATTAAATCACACACTTCCCTCACCGCGCCATGCCCACCCGTCTTGCGGGTTACAAAATCGGCAGCGCGCAATACTTCGGGTTGGGCATCAGCCACCGCCACCGCCCAACCGGCCACTTCGAAACAGGGCAGGTCGTTGATATCGTTGCCGACATAGACCACGCGTGAGGGGTCAATTTTACGCTCTTTTAGTAAATTTTTCAGCACTTTGGCCTTGTCATCCAGACCAACGCCTTGAATGGCCTCGACGCGCATCTTTTTGGCGCGCGCCGCCACCACCGGGTTGACCTCCGACGACAAAATAACCACTTCGGTGCCCATCTGACGCAGTTTGGTCATGATCAGGCTGTCGCCTCGGTTGGCGGCGATCATCTCACGACCATCCTCGCTGACCCAGACGCGGTTATCGGTGACAACACCGTCAAAGTCGAGCACCAGCAGCTCGACCTGCCCCGGCATCGGGCGGCGGGCATGCCCCGGCGAAACCATCTCGAGGCCGCCAAAGGCCACCAGCCACTCGGCCCGCACCCAGTCGTGCAAGTTGTCCAGATCGACCGTAAAGTTCGGGTCGATCAAGAGCGGGTAGATCGTCTTGCCGCTCATCGAACCATTTAGAATCACAGCAGGGCGGATGGCGTCGATGTGCCCGGTTTGCCAGTAGATATCGGGCAGGATCTGCCGGGGAGCATTGTACGGTTCTTCGATCCCATCCACTGCGAGCAGATTCGCCATCGGAGCGGCTTCGCCAGCCGTTAAGCGCCACATTTTATGCGGGTTTTGCCCGGCCGGGACGATGCCCCGCACCGAATCGGCGTCAGCGTGCTGGAGCAGGATGCGCACCGCATCGTCCACCAACCCAAGCGGGCGCACCGGCGAGGTGGGCCGCAACTGCACGACGACATCCGGCTTGTAACCCTCGTTCTGCTCCAGCCATTCGAGCGCATGGACGAAAACGGGCAGGTCGGTGGTTTTGTCCTCGGCAAACTCGGCCGGGCGCAGGAAAGGCGTCTCAGCACCCCACTCGCGAGCCACGGCAGCAATCTCCGCATCATCGGTGCTGACAATGATGCGGGTCACCAATTCCGACTTCAGCCCGGCAGCAATGCTCCAGGCGATCAGCGGATAACCGCTAAAATCACGAATATTCTTACGCGGAATACCTTTCGACCCGCCGCGCGCGGGGATGATGGCGAGAACTTCTACCATGCTGTCCAACCGCCATCCACAACCACATTATTGCCGGTCATGTAAGATGAAGCGTCGGATGCGAGGAATAATAAAGCGCCGTTCATTTCGTCTTTTTTGGCCATGCGGCCCAAAATCGTCTTGGCGGCGTAGTTTTTTGCGAAAAGCTGATCGTGGTTATTATAGACACCGCCGGGGGTCAACATGTTGACGCGGATCTCGGTCTCCATGTAATAAGCCGCCAGGTACTTGGTGAATCCGACGATCCCGGCTTTGGTTACGGTGTAATAGACCGGTTTGAAGGCAGGCTGGGAGCCGTCCGCTTTGCGGTAGATGCGCTGGTCGGGGCCGTTCAAGCCGTAGGTTGAACAAATGTTGATGATGCTGCCCTTTTTGCCCTGCGCCACCATCTGCTTGACGCAGGCCTGGGTGACAAGGAAGGTGCCGGTCAGGTTGACGTTCAGGGCGGCATTCCACTGTTCGAGCGGGTATTCTTCGAAGTTACCGGGCGCAATGCCCTTGTTGACGGCGTCCGGGTCGAATTTGGGGTCGAGGGCGGCGCTGTTGACCAGCACATCCAGGCGGCCAAAGGTTGAGACAACCTTCTCCACCATAGCATTGACCGAATCCGGATTGGTGATGTCGGTTGCCACAGCCAGGGCCTGGTAGCCAGCCCCGCTCAGGTCAGCAGCGACGGTGACGCACTTTTCAGCGTTCAGATCCACCACGGCAACCGCCGCTCCG
Source organism: Anaerolineae bacterium (assembly GCA_022013685.1). Lineage (GTDB taxonomy): Bacteria > Chloroflexota > Anaerolineae > Anaerolineales > Villigracilaceae > UBA8950. The sequence goes on along the minus strand of JAKLPV010000202.1, from coordinate 2,968 downwards.
GCCTCAGCCAGGGTGCGGCAAAATTCCACGCCGAGCAGGCCAACCCCGCCGGTGACAACCGCTACGCGGCCGGTTAAATCAAATTTTTCCTGAATTTTTGGCATTTTGTTCTCCGGTAGGGGCAAGGCCTTGTGCCTGCCCATGCAGCAAATTATGGTTTCCCGTACAATACATTCCCCTGCGATTTTTCGAGCAAGGTCAAGCCATCGAATTGTAACGCGATTTCTTCGCCAAAGGCGCCTTCAATGTCGGATGTGTCAAACAGGGCCAGCACAGCCCGTCCGGCCAGCAGTTCTTCGCGCATTTCGGCCAGGGCCTGCTCATAGCCGGTGCGCGGCAGGCCGCTGACGGGGTTGATCGTGGTCGGGATGACGCGGCTGGCGCGCCCGGTCACCAGGTAAACCGCCGGGGGCGAATTGGAGTAGATCGCCACTTCGGGCGGCAGGTCTTTGATAATCGCCAGCACATTCATCTGACGCCAGCGCCAGGAGGCGTAGCCCAAACCGTCGATTTCGCGCAGTTCGGTCAGGGAGCGTTGAAAGTTGAAGGTTGAAAGTGCGAGGATAATAGCCACTAAAGTTAGAGAAAATGGGACACGGATTTGATGGATTAAACGGATCGACACGGATTTTTTGTGTTCTACCTTTGTGTCCTTCGTGTCCTTTGTGTTTAAGGTTTGCAAGAAATAAACCAGCAAAATCATCCACGAAACATACAGCGGGGACAGGATGCGGTGCTGGAATTTGGTGCTGGCATCGAAGAAACTCATCGAGAACAGAACCGCGCACAGGTAGCCGAAGATGTATATGGCGGTAGTAAACGTTAACGGGTTGGGTGATTTCTCGATCTCGCGCGCAAAGAGCAAATTCCAAGCATGATAAACCAGCCAGGCCAGCAGGAACAGGCCGATCGTGATCAACAGAACGCTTAATGCGCCGGATTTAAACAGCCAATCCTGCCAAGTTGGGAACGGGGAGATGAACTGGGCAAAATTGAACAAACCAACGCGGATATTGGAAATTTGGATCGGGTTGAATTGAATAACCCGGTTGGTCGCCGAATCAGCGACCAGGCTGTTACGAATGAACCAGATCGCAATCGGCGGAATGACCCCGGCCAGGAAGAGGGCAATCCGCTTCAGGCGGGAATGTTGGGAGAGTAAGAAAATAGCAAGCAGAAAGGTGGCGATCAGGGCCAGACCGGAGTAACGGGCCAGGAAGGCCAGGGCGGTCAGGAGGCCAGTGAGCAGTAACCAGGTACCAGTTCCTGAGCGCAGGGCGTAGCCCGAAGTCGAAGGACGATTTTTATCGTTATTAGTTTTTAGCGTAGATTGGTATTCGAGCGCAAATGAAAAAGTCAAAAATGATGCCAGAGATAAGAAAATAAATAAAGGTTCGCTCAAGACCTGGGCATGGATGCGCAGCAGTTGGGCGTTTGTGGCAAAGAGCAGGGCCAGGAAAATTCCGGCCGCCTGTGATTTGGTTGCGCGAAAGCCAAGCAGCCCGATCAGCCCCGTATTGGCGGCAAAGAGTAGAATGTTCAGAACGCGCGCGCCGCGATAGGGGTCAAGGCCCAAAAGGCCGATCCCGCTCAGGGTCAGCGACAAAAGCGGCGGGTAGTGCGTGACCGCTTCCAAATCACTATCCAGCCAAACATCGCTGTAGCCGGTTCCGGCCAGCAGTGAGCGCGCTCCGCCGATGTACGCGGCAGAGTCATTGGTCAGCCCAAGCCCGGCCGGGGTAGCGTACCAGAGCGCAAATCCGGCGGCAAGGGAGAGTATGATGAGCAACAAAAAGTAAGAGATTCGGGACAAGGAATTTTCAGTCCGCTTTAGCGGGCTTTGTATGAATAGCCGGGGGATTAATCCCCCGGCCGTGCGGCAGGGTAGATAAAAACCATTAAATGGCCCACCCGTCCCCAACCCGCTGGGTTGGGGACGGGCCGTTAAGCCTAACTTTTACTCGCTGAGCAAGTAACCTTGTTCGAGCAAGTAACCAATTACCTTGCGGGCATTTTCTTCGGGGGTAACGCCCGAGCCCAACAGGCTGATTTCGGGGTCGATCGGCGGTTCGTAGGGATCATCGACACCGGTGAAACCCATCGGCTTGCCATCCAGCATGGCCTGGCGAGCTTTGGCATACAGACCCTTGACGTCGCGCTGCTCACAGACTTCGACAGGGGTGTCCATGTAAACCATGATGAAGTTCTCGCCGACCATCTTGCGGGCTTCGTTACGGGCCGAGCGATAGGGGCTGATAGCCGCGCAAATGACTGCGCCGCCGTGGCGGGCAATCTCGCTGGCAACAAAGCCGATGCGCAGGATGTTTGTGTCGCGATCTTCCTTGCTAAAGCCGAGGCCCTTGCTCAGGTGAGTGCGGACAACATCGCCATCCAGCACGGTGGCTTCGCGACCATGTTCGAGCATCAGCTCGGTCAAAATCTGGGTGGTGGCACTCTTGCCTGAGCCGCTCAGGCCGGTGAACCACAGGCAGAATCCCTGTTTATGGCGCGGCGGATAGGACTGGCGCAGGATTTCGGCCGTTTCGGGGCGGGTGAACCACTCGGGCAGCAATTTGCCTTTGACGAGATAGTCATCACGAACCTGGGTGCCGGAGATGTTGAGGGTCTTTGCGCCAGCAGGGATGTCTTTTTGTTCGACATAGCGGTCTTCGTCTGGCAGGTAAACCAGCATTTCAAACGGAACCATCTTGACGCCCAGCTCGGTTTCGTGCTCGGTCATCAGGGTCTGGGCATCGTAAGGCCCGTAGAAGGGCTTGCCCGCGCTGTCGTTGCCGGGGCCGGCATGGTCGCGTCCAACGATGAAGTGATTGGCGCCATGGTTGCGGCGGATGATGGCGTGCAAGAGGGCTTCCTTGGGGCCAGCCATGCGCATGGCCAAGGGCAGCAGGCTGAGCAGGGTGTCATCCTGGCTGTAATAGTTATCCACCAGGGCTTTATAGGTACGGGT
>JAKLPV010000201.1 GCA_022013685.1 Anaerolineae bacterium | reverse complement strand
TGACCGTGTACGAAAATGGCCGCAAACTCCAGAAGTCCCTTTGCACCAAGTGCATCCGCACTATGGTCAAAACCGCTTAGTCGGCCCCTACTCAAAAACGAGAGTCACGGTTTAGACCGTGATTTTTGTTTTAAGGGACAAAAGACAGACGACCAAAACGGAGTTTAGCCAACAGAGGCCTGATTCCGTCAAACCAGCAGTTCTCGCAGCGCAGCCACCCCGGCGTGGATACCGTTTCGATGGGTGAATACCGAATTCCCGGCCACGAACGCATCTGCGCCTGCCTCCCGCAAACGGGGCAAAGTCTCGGCTGAAACGCCGCCATCCACTTCAAGCCAGGCCGTTGAACCAATAGAATCCAGCATCTGGCGGATCTCGGCAATCTTACCCAGGCTGGCTTCGATAAATTTTTGTCCGCCAAAGCCAGGGTTGACGGTCATGACCAGCACCAGGTCTACCAGCGGCAAAATCTCTTTCAACGCAACCGCCGGGGTGGAAGGGTTCAGTGTCACGCCGGGCAAAACACCCAGTTCGCGGATCTGCTCCAGCGTGCGGTGCAGGTGCGGGCAGGTTTCAACATGCACGGTCAGACGCGAGGCCCCGGCCCCGGCAAAAGCTTCCAGCATTGCTTCAGGCTTTTCGATCATCAGGTGCACGTCAAGGGGCAGTGTGGTCGCACGGCGACAGGCTTGCAGGATGAGCGGGCCAAAGGTCAGGTTGGGCACAAAGTGGCTATCCATCACATCCACATGAATCCAGTCTGCGCCGGCCTGTTCGCAGGCAAAAACCTGTTCACCCAGACGGGTAAAATCGGCAGAAAGAATAGAAGGGGCCAGGACAGGTGTTTTTGCAGGCATCAGGGAAGCGGCGAAACCCAACGGTAGTAGATAAACATCCAGAACGGGATCAAACCACCGACAGTAGCCAGGGCCAATAAACCAAGCAAGACAGAAATCCAATCAAAATCAAGTATGTCCTCGCCAAGTGTTTCAGCAGGTGAAACACTGACCGGCACAGAATGCGCTACAGCAGAAGGGGTCGGACGCGGAGCAGGGCGCACAATTTGTGGTGTGCGGGCAACCGGAGGCGGGGAAATCGTCGCTGAAGCCGGCTCGACCAAAGCCACCGCAGGAGATTTGCGCGCCGCGCCAAAGTTCATCAAGACACGCCCAAGTTGGTCGGCAGTGCGGTAACGGGCCGAGGGTTGTTTGGAAAGCACCTTGAGAATGATTTGTTCCAGTTCGGCATTGATGGCCGGGTTGTACTGACTGGGCGGGACTGGGTTGGCTTCACGGTGGAGTTGGGCCATTTTTTCTGCGGTTTTGGCAACAAAGGGCGGGCGGCCCGTCATCAATTCGTACATGACCACGCCCAACGAGTAGACATCAGATGCTGGCGAGGGGGCCTGGCCGGCAGCCTGTTCGGGTGAGAAGTACAGCGGCGAACCCCAGACCACATCGGTTTGCTCATCAGGGTGAATGCTGGCGATGGCGCGGGCAATACCGAAATCGGTCACTTTCAGGCGCTGATCCGGGGCAACCAGCAGGTTGTGCGGTTTAACATCACAGTGCACCAAGCCAGCGCGGTGGGCATAGCCCAGCCCTGCGCAAGCCTGCACAATCAGCGGCAGGGCATCATCGGGGTTGAGTTTGCCCAGGTTTTCGATCATGGTTTTCAGGTTTGTGCCTGGCACGTGCTCCATGATGAGATAGAGATAACCCTGGTCAAAGCCAAAATCATGGACGGTGACAATGTTGGGGTGCGACAAGTTGGCGGCCGCCCTGGCTTCCTGCCTGAAACGAGCCTGGAATTCGGTATCGGCAGAGTAATCAGTACGCAGGACCTTAACCGCCACGAAACGCTCGAGCATCAGGTCGCGGGCGCGAAAAACTTGCGCCATGCCGCCTGTGCCAAGCGGTTCGAGCAATTGGTAACGGTTACTAAGCAGGGCATTATCGGTCATCTTGGATTAGATTATAACATCCTGAGTTGCGTTTTTCGCCCGCAGGGTTTCGAGCAAATCTGGTATCATTCCGCACTGTATGGACTTTGATTTTCGGCGCTTGCTTTCACCAGGGGTCATGCTGGGCGCGCTCGGCCTGGCGGTCTTTTTGCTATTCATCACCTTTGTGTGGGTTTTGCTCAACACACCAGAGCGCCCGCAGCCAGGGACTTTCTCCTCCGAGCTGACCATCATCCCGGCCCCGACCAGTACCCCCACCACCCAGCCTACAGCCACTCCAGACCCAAACATCACTCCCACGCCCATCCCCGGGCAGGTGATGGTTGGCAGTTATGTGCAGGTTGCCCAAACTGGTGGACAAGGCCTGCGTATTCGCGCCAACCCCGGCTTGCAGGGGGAGTTCCTATTCCTGGCGCTTGATTCAGAGATGTTCATCGTCCAAGAAGGGCCGGTAGACCTGGATGGCTATACCTGGTGGCTGCTGACCGCGCCCTACGATGAACAACGCGTGGGTTGGGCAGCATCAAGTTTCCTGGAATACATCCCACCGCCTGAGTAATTATTCCTAAAACGAGGTTTCCAATAATGAACGAACGCCCTACTGGTATTACTGCCAACCGCGAAATGCGCGAAATGACCATCACCTGGAACGACGGGCACAACAGCATATATCCTTTTGCGCTCCTGCGTGCAGCCTGCCCATGCGCCCAATGCCGCGGCGGACATGAAAACATGAAATCTGATCCAGACCCCGAAGTGTTCAGTGTCTCGCTTGAAGAAAGCCCGGCCAACCGCCTGACGAATGTGGTCGCAACCGGCTCGTATGGGATCACCCTGGTATGGGAAGATTATCACGATTACGGCATTTACAACTGGCATTATCTGCGGGCTTTATGCCCCTGCCCCGAATGCCGGCTGAAGTACAAAAAAGCCTGAAAATTTCGCCGAAAATAAAAAAAGGTGAGATAATAATCAGAAATGTCTCTGGGTGGCAATCATCGCACACCGGCAGCAAAAAATTATCGAATGGAGTAAAACAAAACCAATGGAATCTCAAGAAACCCAATCCCTGCACAGCCAGAACGCAGTCTTTCGCATTGCGCTCGGCGCAAATATTCTCTCCTGGCTGATTCTGGCCTTTTACCTGATCAACTTCACCGGCGATATCCAGTCCGTGGTTCAAAACTGGCCGCTGCAAATGCCGCCCGACATCTTCCAACAGGTGATTGCCTGGTCCAGCCTGCTCTCGAAGCCGCTCTTTGGGGCATTCTACTTCTTCATCTTGCAGGGAGTTTCCCAACTGCTGTACGTTGGACTGGACATCTACCTTGACCTGACCGACACCGGCGAAGAAATCGAAGAAACTGAAGAATAAGAAAAAACAGCCGCCGGTAACCCGGCGGTTTTTTGTTACCTGAAATACGGAGGAGCTATGCCGTCGCACCCAATTGCCCCCAAACACGCTCACATCATCGCCCAGCACGGGCAAACCCGCGTAGATAACTACTTCTGGCTGCGCGAGCGCGACAACCCACAGACGATGGAATACCTGCACGCCGAAGACGATTATCAGCAAGAAATGACAGGACACACCCTGCCCTTGCAGGCAACGCTCTTCGATGAGATGAAGGCGCGGATTAAAGAAGACGACACATCCGCGCCCGAAAAAGTGGATGACTTTTTCTATTACACCCGCACCGAACAGGGCAAACAATACCCACTTTTTTGCCGCAAAAGCGGATCACTGGACGCGCCCGAGGAAATCCTGCTCGACCAGAACGCCCTGGCCGAGGGGCGCTCATTCTGCCGGGTGGGCGCATTCCAGGTCAGCTCCGATCACAGCAAATTGGCCTACTCGGTCGATGAAGACGGCTCGGAGAAGTGTGTCTTATACATCAAAGACCTGACCCAAAACCGCCTGCTGGCCGAAAAAATCCCCAATACATCCGGCGACGTATATGACCATGCCGGCGTGGCTTGGGCAAATGACAACCAGACCCTTTTCTACGTCACCCTCGACCCTTCCCTGCGGCCAGATAAACTCTATCGCCACCATCTAGGCCAGAACCCGGCCAACGATCAACTGCTCTACCACGAAGCCGACGAGCAATTCTTCCTGTTTGTGAGTAAAAGCCGCAGCCAGGCTTATATCATGGCCTTCTCGTATGCCTACGCATCCGGCGAATGGCGCACCCTGCCAGCCGACCAACCACAGGCTGATTTCACGCTCTTCCAGCCACGCCAACGCGGGATGGAATACTATATCGAGCATCACGGTGAACAATTTTTTGTGCGCACCAACCTGGATGCGCGAAATTTCCGCCTGATGAAAACGCCCGTCCATGCCACGAACCTGTCACACTGGCAGGAAGTCGTTCCACACCGCGCCGACACCCTGCTGGAGGATATGCAAGCCTTCGAAAATCACCTTGTGCTGTATGAGCGCCGCAACGGGCTGCGCCAGATTCGCATCTCGGCAGCCAATGGGGTCAGCAATACCCGCAACATCCAGTTCCCTGAACCGGTTTACACCTACTACCAGGCCGCCAACGATGAGTTTAAGACCGACACACTACGCTTCCACTACACATCGCTGGTGACGCCCAAATCGGCCATCGACTACAATATGGGCACCGACACTTGGAACGTGGTCAAACAAGATGAAATTCCAAGCGGCTACGACCCGACGCTCTTCACCTGCGAAAGACAATTTGCCACCGCTGAAGACGGGACGCGCGTACCCATCTCTCTGCTCTACAGGCGCGAGGTGCAGCGCAATGGCCAAAACCCAACCCTGCTATATGGCTACGGTTCCTACGGGTTCAGCCAGGAACCAGCTTTCAATGCCAACCGCCTAAGCCTGGTCGAACGCGGATTTGTGTTTGCAATTGCCCACATCCGCGGAGGATCTGAGATGGGGCGCGCCTGGTATGAAGACGGCAAAATGCTCAACAAACGCAATACCTTCACCGATTTCATCGCCTGCGCCGAACACCTGATTGCAGAGGGCTATACCTGTACGCCCAAACTCGCCATCATGGGTCGCAGCGCAGGTGGATTGCTGGTCGGCGCTGCCATGACCTTGCGTCCCGATTTGTTCGGGGTTGTAGTAGCTGCTGTCCCATTTGTGGATGTAGTCAACACAATGAGCGACCCGACCATTCCCCTGACAACAATGGAATACGATCAGTGGGGCAACCCTGATGACCGTGAATATTTTGACTATATGATGAGCTATTCCCCTTATGACAACCTGCGCGCAACAACCTACCCTGATATTCTGATCAGCACCGGCCTGAACGATCCGCGTGTGGCCTACTGGGAACCGGCCAAATTTACAGCCAAGCTGCGCGAACTGAGCACCAGCGACAAATTAATCATCCTCAAAACCAACTTCGAGGCCGGTCACGCCGGGGCCTCAGGCCGCTATGATTACCTGAAAGAAGTGGCCTTTGAATATGCATTCCTGATCGATCGATTAGCGTAACGGTTGTGCAATCAGAAGCGATTCGATAAAAAACGGCACAAAATGTATTCATCAGAAAAGGCTTAAACAATAGAGTACTATATAGGTATGAAAGCTAAGCGTGTCTACTTTCCACCGACCACACCGCAACAGCGGAAATTGCTCTTTGAAACTTGGG
>JAKLPV010000018.1 GCA_022013685.1 Anaerolineae bacterium | reverse complement strand
TGTCATCCAAGCTCACAAAATGCTCCAAAATGGCGAAAGCGCTAAGTCCGTATTTGATTCTTTATTCGCCAAGCAACTTGCCTATGCCACCACTTGACCTGCCATTATTCCAAAACACAACTCACGAGTTAGATCAGTTAGCGGAAACTAAAGTAACATCCTTTTCAGTCAAAATTGCATCAACAACCTTTCGCACATAATTAGCGGAAGCCGGTGGGTCAGAAAAAAACAGTTTAAAAGATGCAATAATTTCTTTTTCGACAGCTTTCGGACATTGAGGGGGAATATGAAATATAGGAATTGGTGGGTAAAAAAACTCTGGAGAAAACAATTCTGTAAAATCAGTTTCTGGATTACCCGCAACATCCAATACTATTTCATCGTTTTCGCGCTCCATGTACTCATAGACAAAACCTTGGCCACCTGATGCAACATATTCTCCGCATTGACCACAGTGCAATAAAACTGAATAATGAAAAGTACGATCAGAGTTCTTTAAACTTCCACCTGAATTAATAAATTCTCTTTGAGTATCCCCTGTCTCACCATATTGGAAACCATTCTCGATAGGTTTTAAAATGCCTTTATAACATCTAGGGCAAGGCCAATCAGGAAAACTATTGTTACTAAAAGAACGAAGCCAAAACTTTCGATCAATTGTCATTGTTTTTTATACTCCCCAAAATAACACTTCTCAACGCTTCCTGGACCACATCCCACTTCTGGCCCGAATCGACCAGCCGCCAGCGGGAGGGTTCCGCGGCGGCCATTTCGAGGTAGCCGGCCCGCACGCGGCGGTGAAAATCGACCGTGTAGGCGTCCATGCGGTTCCACTCTTCCTGTTTGGATTTGCGCTGCAAGCCGGTTTCCACATCCAGATCGAGCAAAATGGTCAGGTCGGGGACCAGGCCGCCGGTGGCATAATACACCAGCTGCCGAATCTGCTCCAGCGGCTGTCCGTGTCCGTAACCCTGGTAGGCAATCGTCGAGTCGGCGTAGCGATCAGAAAGCACGATCTCACCGTCCTGCAAGCGCGGGCGCAGCACTTCCTCGACGATCTGGGCGCGGGCGGCCTGGTAGAGCAGCGTCTCGGTGCGCGGATGCATCTCGGCGTTTTTCAGATCATGGATCACCTCGCGGATCTGCTCGCCGATGGAGGTCCCGCCCGGTTCGCGGGTCGGGAATACGGTATAGCCCTTCTCGCGCAAAAACGCCACAAGATGGGGGATATGGGATGTCTTGCCTGAACCTTCGGGGCCTTCGAGTGTGATGAACATAAGGGATTTGTAATTTCCGATTGATGGTTGAAGATTGGAAAAATGAACGCGCCGGACGATAAGATTTTATCGCGTTTTCCATGCAATGGATGAATTATATAATGCCCGTGGTCACAAATGCGCAGCATGATATTGCATGTACTGCGCTTATAAAAAGCGCAACACCGTGCACAGCATAATATGCGCAGCATAATATGCCAGTGACGGGTATACTTACCTGTGACGGAAATCACATGCGCAAAACTTTGTCCTTCTTCCCAATCCTTGCTGCCCTGGTTGTGATCGGCATTCTCTGGCCCCTGAGCATCTCCACCGTGCTGGCGCAAGAAGCCACGCCGACGTATGACCCGCTGGTCGAGCCGACGCTGCCGCCCAACCCGACCGAACTCGAACTGGGGCAAAACCTGTACTGGCACTGGTGCATGACCTGTCACGGCGACCTGGGCCAGGGACTGACCGACGAATGGCGCTCCGTCTGGGTCGACGACCACCAGAACTGCTGGGCGCGCGGCTGTCACGTCGGGCGGCCCGGCGATCTGGGCTTCCCAATTCCGACCGTTGTGCCTGCCATTGCCGGGGACGAAAAATTATCCCATTTCGCGGCCTTTTCTGACCTGTACAGCTATCTGCGCGGCACCCACCCGCCACAGCACCCAGGGCTTTTGGAAGACAAGGAATATCACGCCATCGCCGTCTACGTCTTTGAGATGAACCAGCGCGTCGTCGAAGAAGCCACAGCCGCCCCAACGGCTTCCATCGCACCAGCCTTTACGCCAACGCTGCCGCCGGTTTCAGCGACTGTGGCCGCGCCCCCCGCCCCGGCGCCCGCAAAAACAACCACCTGGGTTTTAGTGCTCATCGGCCTGGCCTTCTTGGGCGGGCTGCTCCTGCTTGTCTGGATACGCTCCCGACAGGAAACATAACAGTCCCCTTGAAAATCAAACCGCCATATCGGGTTCTCCCGATATGGCGGTTTTTTAATTTCTGTCAGGGCATTAATCCCGGAAGATTCTTACGTACCTTCTCGGCTCTTTGCCATACGAGTGGCTGACCAAGTCAGCGGCGCGGGCCATCTCGTGCTGGATGCGGCGGATGACCGGCGTGGCGGGCGGCATATCGACATAGCGTTCGCCGTTCAGCACCGCCACGATCGCCTGCTGGGTGGCGTTGCGGGCCTCGTCGCTCTCGCCGCTGCTTTCAACCGGGATGTTCAGGTTGTACAGGTCGCTCAGGAACTGCTCCATCTGGCTGACCGTGTTGGCGCGCAGGACGTAGATCGGCATGCCGCGGCTTTCGGCTTCCATGATGGGCTGCTGGCGGTTGCGATAGTAGGCCCGCAGGGTGATCAGCGCGTCCGCTTCGGCGGGTTCGCGCACCACGATGGCCGGGACGCTCAGGCGTTTGGCGGCCTGCATCAGGCGGTTGCGCGCCACCCCATACGGGTAAATCTTGACCGTCTGGAGCGGGGTGCGCGGGGTGCTTTCAGGTACGCTCGGCGGGTTTAACGGCGCGGCAGGCGTCGGGGAGAAAACTCCGCGCCCGTTGGCCGGAATGGGACCGTTTTCGAGCCGGGTTCCACGCTGGGGCCGCTGGTTCGCTCCCAGGGGCGCGGCGGGCGCTTTCTCGACCCGGATCTTGCCGTCCTCGTCGCGGATGCGGTTCTCGGCTGGCAGCGGATACCCGCGCAGGAAGGCATCGACCGCTTCGGTGACGTCCTCGTGGATGGCGAACTGGTCGCGGCTCTGGATCTCGATCAGCACGTCGAAGGTCGGCGGGGCGCGCCGCTCGAGGACGGTCTTCTGCGTGCCGCGCCGGCGGGCTTCCTCGTCTGAGAGCGTGACGGCTTCGATGCCGCCGACCAGGTCCGAGAGGGTCGGGTTTTGGAGCAGGTTGTCGAGGGTCTGGCCGTGGGCGGTGCCGATCAGTTGCACACCGCGCTCGGCGATGGTACGGGCGGCCAGGGCTTCGAGTTCGCGCCCGATCTCGTCAATGACGATTACTTCCGGGTTGTGGTTTTCGACCGCTTCGATCATGACTTCGTGCTGCTGGGTCGGGACCTTGACCTGCATGCGGCGCGCGCGGCCAACGGCGGGGTGCGGCACATCGCCGTCGCCGCCGATTTCGTTGGAGGTGTCGACGATGACGACGCGCTTGGTCTCGGCCAGGATGCGGGCCGCTTCGCGCAGCAGGGTGGTCTTGCCCACCCCAGGCCGGCCCAGGATCAGGACGGATTTTCCGCTTTCGATGACATCCTGGATGATGTCGATCGTGCCATACACGGCGCGCCCAACCCGCAAGGTCAGCCCGACGATCAGGCCGCGCCGGTTGCGGATGGCGGAGATGCGATGCAGGGTGCGTTCGATACCCGCGCGGTTATCGGCGTCGAAGTCGCCCAGGCCTTTGACGGTCTCGACAAGTTCTTCGGCGGTAATTTCGGCTTCACGCAGGGTGACTTCGCCATCGGTGAAGCGAGCGGTTGGGACGCGCCCAAGATCGAGGATGATCTCGAGCAATTTGTCGTAATGGTTGGCTTTATGGACAGCCTCGACGATGTTTTCAGGTAAGACATTCAGCAAGGCAGCCAGGTCGTCTGTAATTCGGCGTTGGGTATTCATTAGGTTTTCCGGTTTGAGGTATCAGGCACTTCGTCTTCGCTCAGTGCAGGTTTCAGGTGTCAGGTGTCATGCCCTGAGCGGAGCGCAGCGCAGTCGAAGGGCGGTTGGTGCAGAGCGGAGCGCAGTCGAAGGGCGGTTTGATGCGATATCTGAATAGGTTCAACAACAGTGGGTGGGACAATTTGCCAAATTATCCTACGCAAATACAGGGAAGTTAGGCGTTAATCAGGATCATTTTAGTGTACCTGCTTTCTTTCATTCTTCTCCCCTATTATACGAGATTTGCAGGAACTGCCAAATTGGAGTTGCATAAGAAAACCTTTGTCAAATCCACTCTGCTTCGACAGTTCTCTCGTTTTGGACATCACCGGTATTGAGAGTCGATTTCGGCTCGAGCAGCAGCACCTGCACTTCATCCTCGGCCACAGGGCAGTGTTCCACGCCTTTGGGGATGATGACAAACTCGCCTTCATCAATCCAAAGGTCGCGGTCGCGCAGTTTGATCTGCAATTTGCCCTTGACCACCAAAAAAAGTTCGTCTTCGTTCTCATGCTGATGCCAGACAAATTCGCCTTTGAGTTTGGCAAGTTTGACATACGAATCGTTCAGTTCGCCCACAATCCGCGGGCTCCAATGCTCGTGAAACAGGTCAAATTTTTGGGAGAGGTTGATGATATTCATAGTTTTTCATCCTTAAACGGTAATCTCCGGCACACCATCGTCAAACTACGGAAACACAACCGGGAAATTTTCAGCCGGAATGGGCTGCAATTCCCCGTCCACCAGCCAGGCAGATTGCTCCAGGTCGATCTCTTCGAGGGTCGGCCCCCCGGTTTCGTCCACGTGCAGGGTGCCGGTGAACTCATAGGTCTGATGTGAGCTGACGGTGAAGGGTTGGCAGGTCAGACCGCAAACGCCCCCGTCACAGTGAAAACTTGAATCCGCAATGCGAATGCCCTTCATCTCACGCGGCGTGCCGTTGGTATTCAAATTGTTGCGATCGATGGCTTCATAAAGCGTCAACCAGCCAATGACAACATCCCATTTCGGGGGGCCAGCCGAATCTGGAATACAGCCGCCATAATTCCACATTTCTGAAGAGGATGGGTCTGTCCAAATATAGGCCACACCGCGCACCCGGATCGTTTCGCCGTTTAGCGATTCGGCCTGCTCGATAACTTCAGAAACGGTCAAAGTTTGCGGTGCGCTGGCACAACCGGGCAAGGAAAGGCACAAGACAAACAGAAGAATTGGGGCAATCCATTTTGTGTTCATAACCAACTCCTTTCACGAATCGAAATCCGTTGGCGCAATTCCATTATATCCAGCTTTGCTTGTTTGACTTTCATTAACCTGCCTGCTTGTCCAGTTGCGCAATTTGCCCGATGGACTTATAGTCACGGGGTCTTCACGTTCAAATTGACGCGGAGATAAACACCAAGGAGATGAATGCTCATGCGCGGTGGCGGCAGTTTTTTTCACTCTATTCGTTCGGGGGATACAAAACCCCAAAAAATAACCCGGCAAGTCTTGTTGCGCGTGCTGGCCTACGCCCGCCCCTACTGGGGTCATCTGGCCGGGACGCTGGTCACGATTCTCGTCAGCAGCGGGCTTTCGCTGGTCTCGCCGCTCATCTTCCGCAACCTGATCGACCAGGTTTTGCCCCAAAAAGATATGGACGGCCTGTGGCTGTTTGCGCTGGCACTTTTGCTGCTGCCGATCCTGAACGGCGGGGTGGGAATCGTCCAGCGGCGGCTAAACTCAGCGGTCGGTGAAGGCGTCATCTACGATCTGCGCGTTTCCCTTTTTAGCAAGCTCCAGCACATGAGCCTGCGCTTTTTCACCAACACCAAGATCGGTGAGTTGATGAGCCGCCTGAACAGCGACGTGGTCGGCGCGCAGAACGCCATCAGCAACACCATCACCGGCATCATCACCAACATCATCCAAACCGTAGCCATCCTGAGCGTAATGCTCGCCCTGCAATGGCAATTGACCCTGGTCAGCGTGGTCATCCTGCCGCTTTTCCTGCTGGTGGCGCGCCTGCTGGGCGAACGCCTGCGCGAAATTGCCCGGCGCGCCATGGACGCCAACGCGGCCATGAACGCCCACATGAACGAGACCCTCAGCATCGGCGGGGCGCTGCTGGTTAAACTCTTCGGGCGCACCAGCGAAGAAGAAGGCCGTTTCCGCCAGCGGGCGGGCCAGGTCCGCGACCTGGGCATCGAACGCGCCCTGTTCGGTTCGACCTTTTTTGCCATCATCGGCCTGGTCAGCGCAGTCGGCACGGCCCTGGTCTATGGCCTGGGCGGCTACTTCGTCATCCAGGAAGAGTTCACCGTTGGCACCATCGTCGCTTTCGGCGCTTATCTTGGCACCCTATACGGCGCTTTGCAAGGACTGGCCAGCGCCCCGGTCGATTTCAGCACCAGCATGGTCAGTTTTGAGCGCGTCTTCGAGATCATCGACCTGCCGCTCGACATCCAGGAAAAACCAAACGCAATTACACTGACACCCGCACAGGGACGCACCGGCAGCGAACTCGAATTTGACAACGTCTCTTTCAATTACCGCATCGACGAATCATTGCTCTTGAGCGAGGTCAAACGTTACGGCAGCATGGACAATATCAAAGCCGTGATGAGCGGAAACATCGATGAGCCAGAAAACGGGAAAAAGGAAAACGAGCAGCTTGCTGACCCGCAGCTTGAATCCGTTTCACAGGCGCGCGAAACCGCCCTGAGCGGAATCTCGTTCCGCGCTGCACCCGGACAATTGGTTGCGCTGGTCGGCCCCTCCGGCGCTGGCAAGACCACCACCACTTACCTGATCCCGCGCCTGTACGACCCGACCGAGGGCGTCATCCGCATCGACGGCCACAACCTGCGCGATCTGAACCTCGACTCACTTGCCACTGTGATCGGCATGGTGACTCAGGAAAACTATCTTTTCCACGATACCATCCGCACCAACCTGATCTACGCCAAGCCCAACGCGACCCAGGCCGAGATCGAAGCGGCGGCGCGCGCGGCCAATATCCACAATTTCATCGCCGGGCTGCCCGAAGGCTACGATACGGTTGTCGGCGAGCGCGGCTACCGGCTCTCGGGCGGCGAGAAACAGCGCATTGCCCTGGCGCGCGTCATCCTGAAAGACCCGCGCATTTTGGTGTTGGACGAAGCCACCAGTTCGCTCGACAGCGAATCCGAGGCCCTGATTCAGGAAGCACTTAAACGGGTCATGGCCGGGCGGACGAGTATTGTCATCGCCCACCGCCTGAGCACCATCCTGGCGGCAGATTTGATCCTGGTCATGGACAAGGGCCGCATCGTCGAACGCGGCACACATGGCGAACTGCTCGCGCTGGGTGGTTTATACAGCCAGTTGTACGAGACCCAATTCAGGGCCTGAAACCAGTAGTGAACATCAGACAGCAGAATCATACGGCGGCCATCCAAATTTGGATGGCCGCCGTATGATTGATGTGCATGCAGGCAGGTTTAGCGCCAGAAGGTGGGCAGCCAGATGCGCAGGCCAACATCCAGCAGGAAAGCCAGCATGAACAGACCGCCAAAAGCGCGGTTGTTGGCAAAGGCCAGCGGGGCAAAGAAAAGCGGCCAGCCTCCCTGCCCATCAGGGAAACCTTCGGGACGGGTCTCTGGCCGAGGCTTGAGGAAGTTGGGCAGAGTCCGCCGCAGGGTGGGCAGGGCCAGAAAAACGAGTAACAGGATCGGGGTGAAATAGCGCAGGGCGATCATCCCCAGCACCAGCAGATAGGGCAGCACCATCATCCCGACAACTGCATAGCGCGAGGCTTTTTCGCCCAAAATCACCGGCAAGGTGTAAATTTTCTTTTCAGTATCGACCTGGATCTTGTCGATGTGCTTGCCGAAGATGACGGTGGTCACGCCAAAGTAATAGGGAATGCTGGCCCAGATCACATTCCAGTCCCAGGCGCCAGCCATGACATAGTAACCGCCGCCGATCATCAGCGGGCCCCAGACCAGCAAGACGGCGATTTCACCCAGGGCAATGTACTTGAGCGGCCAGGTATAAAACAGGACAAAAAACGAACCCAGGCCAAGCAAAACCCAGATGAGCGGATCATTGCCGTTCGAGAAAATTAAATACAAGCCGCAAGCCAAAGCCAGCAGGCCTGTCCCGGCGGTATAACCCAGCAGTTGACGGGTGGTTATCAATCCATTGGCCACCGGCTGTGGGCCATACAGGGTGCGAAAGTAGTTATCTTTATCGACGCCTTTGACAAAATCGGTATAGTCATTGAACAAGTTGTTGGTGGCGTGCGCCAAAATCAGGCCAAGCGTCAGCGCCAGCCAGGGCAACAGGACAAATTTTCCATCACGGGCGGCAAACAGCCCGGCCAGGGCCGAGGATATAAAGGTCATTACCAACACCGCCGCGCGCGTGGAAATGAGCCATTTCGAGACAAAATCGAGCGCATCCCATTCCTGTTTCGAGACCGCCGGAATGACCTGAAGCGCCTTCTTCCACATGGCAAAGTTCATATTTCTCCTCCTGTACGGGATATATAAGACTAATTATATCCGATTTAAGGGAGCCGAATGTGCAGCCGAAAATGTGAATTCTGGATAAAGCCGCTATGCGTTCTCAGCGGCAGAAAGGAATCAGGATGGCCTGGCCCGATCTGACGTATTCAGGTTTTGCATTTTTTGCAAGAAAGCACGAATTTCGAGACAGGTTTGTTCCCACCCGGGCTGCTGCCTGTAACGCTGCACGGCATTGATTGAGAGTTCGATCAGGGTCTTGCGATTGGAAGCCAGGCTCAAGAGTTTTGCCGCCAGGGCGCGGGCATCGTCGGGTTCGATGAGATAGCCGGTGCGCCCGTCTTCGATAAGTTCAGGCGCAGCTCCGGCGGTCGTGCCGATGGCTGGCAGGCCAAATCCCATGCCTTCAAGGTAGACGATGCCAAAACCTTCGTAACTGGAGGTCACAACCAGAACATGGGCGGCTTTGAGTTTTTCGGCCAGGGCAGCATCGTCCAATGCGCCATGAAAGGTGACCGCGCCGGACGGGCAGCGCTCAACAGCATAACGCTGCGCCATGGTGGCATACGGCGGATCAGTCTTTAGCGAACCGACAACATCCAGGCTGATATTCCCGGCTTGCAGGTTTTGCAGGGCTTCCAACAGGGTATGCAGGCCTTTGCGCTCGATCACATTGCCCAGGAAAAGGATGCGCAACTTTTCCGCCCCGGCCCGTTCCCGAATCTCGCTTTCTGTTACCCCAAGACCAAAGCGGTCCGTTGGCGGGTAGGCCACCACGGATGGTTTGCTATTCTCTATTAACTCATTCACCACTCCCCTCGTCGTCTGCGAATTGAAAATAAAACCATCCACGCTTTGTAGATAACGCTTTTCGACAATCCGGTAGAGCCAGTTTTGCCAGGCAGGGTGCTGTTCGGATGCGCGCAGGTGATGGACGAGGCTGACGACCGGGCAGGGTTTATTGCCGTTGGCGGCGATCAGGGAAGGGTGATTCAGTTCGTCCTGAATCAACAAATCCAGACCGGGCGGCAGGCGGAAAGTGAAATTGTCCGTCAGGTGCGCGGCGTAATTACGCCAGGGCAGGCTGATGATTTCCACCGTATCGCCCTGGGCGCGCAAATTCTCGACCAGCTTGCGGTCATACAGGTAGCCGCCGCTGAGGGTGTCGAGCGAGCCGTAGATGATGAAGCCGAGTTTCATGGTGTGTTAAGGTTGAACGTTTAATATCTTACAAGTGAAATTTGCGCAAAAAAAAGCACAGAAAATTAAACACAAAGGGCACACGCGTACCTGCGGTCGGTGTAGTATCTTACAAGTGAAATTTGCGCAAAAAAAAGCACAGAAAATTAAACACAAAGGGCACACGCGTACCTGCGGTCGGTGTAGGCAAAGTAGCACGAAGTAAGAGCTTTTAAGGTTTTTCCGCCTGCCCTGTTTTTTTTTACAGGGTTGTGTCCCGTCGTGACCTTCGTGGTTAAAGGTTTTCTTTTCCGGCTTGTCCGGATTAGGTTTAAGCGCAATCAACCTTCAACATTCAACCTTTCAAGATGATAGGAAACCCACGCAATCTCATTCTCCCACAGCCGCACGGCCAGGCGCGAGATGTTGGGCGCGTGGATTTTTTCGTTAAGTTGTCCCGCCAGGATACGGGCAAAATGCTCGATCGACGGATTCAGGCCGGCAAACTCTGGCAGGTCATTGAGCATTTGCTCTTTGTAATAGGCTACGGTTTCATTGAGATGCTTCTCCACATCGATGATATCCACCAGGTAGCCGTGTTGGTCGAGGCGCTCGCCGCTGAGTTGCAGTTCGAGCAGGTAGTGGTGAGAATTGGGGAAGTTTTCAGGTCCCCAATCGCCGCCGATCAGGTAATGGCGGGCAATAAAATCACGTTTTACGGCGAGGGTATACATAGGTACTCCGGTGTCAGGTATCAGGCCCTTCGACTACGCTCAGGGCAGGTGTCAGGTCAGGGCAAGCCCTGAGCCGCTGGTCGAGTTTATCGAGACTGGCGTGTAACGAAGTCGAAGGGCGGTCAGGGAGTGCCAGGAAACAGGGCGCGCATAACAAGAGAACCGTTTTCGCGGCGAACAGGCATGGCGAAGCTGAAGCGATCGAGGGCGGTGCAGTGCTCAACATCTTCGGGCGGGAACTGCGGCAAAGCCGAATCGAGAAACAGGGCGGCTTCACGGCTGCTGCGGACACGCAGCAGATAGGGTTTTGGGTCGGGCTGCGCCCCGATCAGCAGTTGGTGAATGTATTCGGCGCAAGCCAGGTCTTCGTCTCCGCGCCCGTTGTGGTTCAGGCCGGTCGAGACGAAAGTAACGCTTGCAGGGGCAATCTGCTTGAGATAAGCCGCCGTCGCCCGGGCGACGACAAAGCTGGCCGCCAGCAGGGTATCCGCACCGGTGCTGCGAATCAACCCCTGAGTCCCGGCGCTGGTGCGCTGAACGAGAGTCCGGCCGCTTAAATTGTCTGCTTCGAGCATTTGCTTGGGTGAATTACCCATATCGAAGCCGGGAAACGGAATGCCGTTCATCTCACCGACCGCCAACGAGTTCGGAATTTTCTCGCGCAGCGCCAGAGCTTCGTGCGGCTCACCGACCGGAAGAATCCGTTCAACGCCCTGCCCGAAGGCATAAGCAGCCGTTGAAAAAGCGCGGATGACATCGATAACCACCACCAGCCCGGTGGCTTCATGGCAGTCATCCAGCGTGGCATAGCGGAATTTTAGGGGTTGTGGCATATATTCATTTGATCCTTAACTTTGTCGAAACTCTCTTTGTCAGAAAGCACAATCAGCGTGTCACCAGCCAGCAGGGTTGTGCCGCCATTGGGGACCAAAAACTCTTTATCACGCGCAATCAGGATGACGAGCAAGTTCTCTGGCAGGGTTAATTCTACAATCGTTTTACCCGAACAAGTTGAACTGTCTGGGATGTGAATTTCCTTCAACTCATCGGTAAAACCGTGCACGGGGTTGACTTCAATCGGGTAAATCGGTTTTTTCGTCATCAGTTGGTCCACACCCAGCCAGCGCGCCACCAGCGGAATCGACGCTCCCTGAATCAGGGCCGAGGTCAGCACCACAAAAAACACGATATTGAAAATCAAATCAGCCTGTTCGACGCCGGCAATCAGCGGGTAAGTGGCCAGGATAATCGGCACCGCGCCGCGCAAACCAACCCAGGAGATAAAGGTTTTCTCGCGTAAATTAAATTTGGTAAAAATCAGGCTGGCAAAAACCCCCAGCGGACGGGCAATGAACATCAGCACAGCCGCGATGAGAAAGCCTGCCCCAATCACCGGCACAATCTCAGAGGGAAAGACCAGCAGCCCCAGGGTGATGAACATCCCAATTTGCATCAGCCATGCCAGGCCATCGTGAAAACGGATCAGGCTGCGGCGATGGATAAAGTCATGATGCCGGGCGGCAATTCCGGCAATATAGACGGCCAGGAAGCCGTTGCCGCCCAGGAGTGAAGTCAGCCCGTAGGCCACAAAAACCGCTGAAATTGTCAGCACCGGGTAGAGACCATCAAAACCGAGATGGAGGTGATTGGCAAGCCAGGCCAGCAGCCAGCCAAACGCCAGCCCTAAAACCGCACCGAGCACCACCTGAACCACCAGTGAAACAGCCAGCGACTCGGGTGTAAAACCCGGTCGTGTCAGCCACATGGTCAGCCCAATCGTCAAGAAAACAGCCATCGGGTCATTCGAACCGGATTCAAGTTCCAGCAGCGGGCGCAGCTTACCCTTCAATCCCAAACTTTTAGAGCGCAAAATCGTGAAAACCGCCGCCGCATCGGTCGATGAGACGATTGCGCCAAGCAGCAGCCCTTCCAACAACGAAAAACCGAGCAGGTACGAAGCCGCCGCCCCAACGCCAAGCGCCGTCAGGAAGACGCCCAGCGAGGAAAGCGCGATCCCCGGCATCAGCACTGGCCGGATGTCGCGCCAATTGGTATCCAGCCCGCCCGCAAACAGGATCAGGTTGAGCGCCACAATGCCGACCCACTGCGTCAGCCCGGGATCGTTGAACTCGATGCCGCCCAGGCCTTCAGAACCGGCCGCCACACCGAGCGCCAGGAACAAGAGCAGCGAGGGCACGCCAAAACGGTCTGAAACCTTACTGGCTAGCACGCTTGCCAGCAGGAACCCGGCGACACCGAGCAAAACCCATTCGATCACCATGGCCGCACCCCAAAGCCCGCCCAGACTGGAAGACCGTTATGCATACTCAAACAACACCTGAATACTGTCTTGTGGATTTTCATCGAGCATTTTATAAATTTCAGACGCTTTGTGGATGTCCACCCGCTGCGTGACCCACTTTTCGGGCCTGATTCTAGCGAGGGCTTTCCACGCCACCCCAAAACGGCGACTCTTACTCCACCGCCCGCTGAGTTCGGGGCGAATGGAGCTGACCTGGCTGGAAACGATCTGGATCCGGCTGCGGTGGAAGTCGCCGCCCAGCTCAAGCGCAGCCTGCTTTTCACCGTACCACGACCCGACGATGACTCGCCCGCTGAAGCGGGTCAGGGCAATCGCATCGTTGAGCGCAGCCGGCGCGCCGGAAATTTCAAGCACGAAATCGGCTTTTTCGCCGCCCAAAAGTTGTTCGGCCTGCATCCTGAAATCAGCGGCGCAAGGGTCGAGGCTGGCACTCGCTCCGGCTTTGAGCGACTCGGCCCGCCGCAGGGGAAAGTTGTCGGCGCTGACCAGACTCTCAAGCGGGAACTCTGCCAGCAGCGAGGTTGCCAGCAGGCCGACAATGCCCTGCCCAAGGACAAGTCCGCGCTCGCCCAAAAGCGGCGCAACATCGTGAACAAGATTGACCGCTGTTTCCATGTTCGGCAGGAAGGCAGCAGTTTCGGGAGAAACCCCTTCGGGGAGAAGGATGATGGATGAAGGATGAAGGATGAAATGAGATTTGTGCGGCTGGAAGGCAAAAACAAGCTTGTTTAGCAGTTCCCTGCCAACCTGCTTCCCCGTTTCGATGATTTTCCCTACACAAGCATAGCCATAGGCGCATGGATACGCCAGCCCGGCGCTGATGCTGTCGGCTGAATCGCCCATCTCTTTGGGAAACTGGCCGCGATAAATGAGCATTTCCGTGCCGGGGCTGATGGCCGAAACCAACGTTTGCACCAGCACCTCATCCGCGCCGAGCGGCGGAAGTGTGCTTTCGCGGATTTCAACCGCGCGAGGGGATGTGAAGATCAGGGATTGAGTTTTCATAGTTTTTATGTGGGGCGATTTGCCAAATCGCCTTACTTCTTGACTGCGGCTATCAGCAGGCCCAGCCCGCCGAGCAGGATATCCCGCCCGCGCATCAGCAGGGACAGGCTGATGCCCAGGGCGGCGGGCAGGCCAAAGGCGGTCGCGGCGAAAACCTGGCTGGCTTCGAGCGCGCCCAACCCGGCGGGCAGCGGGGCAAGAAATGACAGTCGCACCACCGCCAGCGCGGCCAGGGTTTCCTGCATTGTTAAATCGGCAGAAAGAAAGGTCAGCATCCAATGATACTCGAGCACCATCCCGGTCCAGGAGAGCAGCGATACGCCGATCGCCGCCAGCATCGCCCTGAAATGACGGCGGCAAAACAGCGCCGCCAGGTGCTCACTGACAATGACCAACCGGAAAAAGTTTGCAACCGACGCCCAACTTTTGCCACTCAGCGCCG
The DNA here is from genome assembly GCA_022013685.1 of Anaerolineae bacterium. Classification (GTDB taxonomy): domain Bacteria; phylum Chloroflexota; class Anaerolineae; order Anaerolineales; family Villigracilaceae; genus UBA8950. The sequence continues at coordinate 1,343 of JAKLPV010000018.1, read as the reverse complement.
AGATTTTTTTGTAAACGGGTTTGAGCAAAACCGAAAGCGGATGCCTGCGCTGGGTAAGCAGGCTGATATGCGCCAGCGGCCAGAGCAGGATCAAAACCAGCGGCGCGGCGACCCAGGCCGGGGGTGCGAAGCGGATCAGCATCCCCGAAGCGGCAACGGCAAACAACCCGATCGCCAGGAAAAGGAAATTTGCAAGAAACTCCAGCAGTTTATCCATGATGACTGCCGCCGTCGCGCGGACAGTGGTCAGACCATAGGCGTTTTTGAGATATAAAATTTGGAGCGGTTCGCCACCGACCTGCGGGCCGGGCGTGAAGTAGCTCATCCCAAACGCGGCCAAGCGGTAGACGACCAGCGGCAGGAAAGGCACGTGCGGGGCCTCGGCGCGGACGATGATCCACCAGCGGGCGCTGATCAGCATAAAAATCCCCGCGTTGAGCGCCAGCAGCGCCCCAATTTGCCACAACCGCAGCAGTTTGAGCGAGTTCCAGATTTCTACAAGCGGCGCGTTTTGGAGCGCCCAATAAAGCAGGGCCAGGAGCAGGGCCAGCCAGAACAGGCGGCCCAGCCAGGGGCGTTTGGGTGCGGGAGACTCGCTCATTGCAGGTATTGTACGCGCAAAAGTATCATTTTTGGGCGCTTTCTTGTATACTCGCGGGTGAGAATCCCCACCCAAGGAGCGCCGATGAACCTGCTTTCCGTCTTGCTTGCCCTTTTACCTGTCCTCGTTATCCTGATTCTTCTGGTCTGGCGGCGCGCGCCGGCAGACGTTGCCGGACTGATCGGCTGGCTGAGCGCCGCGCTGGTGGCCTGGCTGTACTTTCAGACGCCGCTCATCACCACCTTGCTGATCAGCCTGGCGGGCGTGGTGGCCTCCTTCCCGATCACGCTGATGGTGGCAACATCGCTGTTGCAGATCACGATCATGAAAGAAGTCGGCGCGATCGATCGGGTTGTGGCCTTGATCAAAACCATCGCGCCCGGCAACCAGGTTGCCCAGATCTTGATTCTCAATATCGGCATTGGCACGCTGCTGGCAGCGATGGGCGCAACCCCGGTCTCGATCTTGCCGCCGATCATGCTGGCGCTCGGCTACTCCTCCTTTGTGGCAATTGCCCTGCCGGCCCTCGGCTACGATGCGCTCTGCACGTACGCTTTGCTCGGCATCCCGGTCGTGGTCTTTTCGAACTTTGTCGGCCTGCCGGTCAACGAAGTTGGCGGCTTTTTTGCGCGTTTTATGCCGGTCATCAGCACCTGCATTGCCCTGGCCATGTTGTGGATCGTCGGCGGCTGGAAAATGGTCTGGCGCGGATTTTTCTCGACCTTGCTGGCCGGTCTGACCG
>JAKLPV010000200.1 GCA_022013685.1 Anaerolineae bacterium | reverse complement strand
CTTTGACCCATCCGATACGCAGGCCGGTTTTTACCATAATGCAGACCAGGCCTACCCGTTGGCTTCCACTTTCAAAATTGTGCTCCTGCTCGGGTACGCCGAACAGGTTGAGGCGGGTTCACTCGACCCGGATGAAGTCATTCCATTCGAAGCGCTGGAACTGTATTATCTCCCCGGCACGGATGGCGGCGCACATCCCGAGTTCCTCAAATCTTTGGGCGCAGGCCGCGCGACGATGACCCTGTCTGAAGTTGTGGACGGAATGATGACCTATAGTTCCAATGCCGCTGCCGATTACATCGAATCGCGCCTGCGCGGGCTGGCGGATTGGGACGAGCTTTATCTGCGGCTGGGGTTGGAACAGACCAGCAAGCCGCATTCGTACCTTGGGCTGTATCTTTACATCACCAACCATGAGACTGGCGCCTACGATCTCGAATCGCTCGGCGCTGAGGCGACTCTGGCTGAGCAAATCCGGCTGGAGCAATTGTTCGTAACTGACGATTCCTGGCGCGAAACCGAGTTGAGATATGTCGCCAATTTTACCAACCAGGCCCAGTTGGATGTGCAAAGGGATGTGACTGCCAACTTTGGCGCGCGCGCCAGCGCGAATGACCTTGCCCGGATCATGACGGCTGTTTACACCGATAGCGATGCGATTTCTCCGCGTGCGCGCGAACTGGCCCGCCATTACCTGGAATGGCCGATGCGCCTCAACCCCGACAATACAAAAACGTTCAGGATCCTGGCGGCCAAGAATGGCGCCTGGCCTGGCGTGCTGACCTCGGCCTGGTACGCTGAGCCGCTGGATGCCGATCCACGCGTGCTGGTGGTTTTATACCGCAATATGCCCGCCGACTTTTGGGATGCCTGGCTTGCCAGTTTTAGCCAGCAGTTGCTTGAAGTCAACGTATTGACCAATGCCAACTGTACCTTGTATGCCGATGCGCTCACGCCAGTTGTTCCATAAGCACATTCAAATGGCGGCGAGCGGGTATACTTCACGATATTATTTGAAATCTATTCACAGGAGTTTATGATGACCATTATTGCCCTCGATGCGATGGGAAGTGACGAATATCCGATCCCTGATGTGACCGGTGCTGTGGATGCCGCCCGTGAATACGGCGTGGAAGTTATCCTGGTGGGAGATGAAGCCCGCATCAGGTCGGTGCTGGATGGACTGAATATTGGCAGCCTGCCCGTGCGCATTGTCCACGCCCCTGAAATGCTGACAATGGAGGACAAAGGTGTGGCCCTGGCTTTGAAGGCCCGCCGCCCGAACGCCAAAAACTCGATGGCGGTCGGCATTGACCTGGTCAAGAATGGCCAGGCGCAGGCTTTTGTGACCGCTGGTAATACCGGCGCGGCCCTGGCGACCGCTTATTTCCGCCTTGGGATGATCGAAGGCGTCGATTTGCCCGCCCTTGCCCCGGTTTTTCCGACCGCAACCGGCTCTTGCGTGGTACTCGATATTGGCGCGAATCCTGATGTCAAGCCTGATAACCTGCGCCAGTTTGCAATCATGGGTAGCATCTATGCCGAAAAAGTACGCGGAATCAAAAACCCCAAAGTTGGTTTGCTCTCGAATGGCGAAGAAGAAGGCAAAGGCAACAGCCTGGTGCGTGAAGCAACGCCGCTGCTTAAGGGCACCGGCCTGAATTTTTTTGGCAATGTTGAAGGTAAGGAAGTCATCGGCGGCAGCGTTGATGTGGCCGTCACAGATGGCTTCACCGGTAACGTCATGCTTAAATCCTCCGAAGCGGTTGCTAAGTTGATCGTCGACAAGATCAAGGAAGCCATCAAAACTGGCGGACCGCTGGCCCTGCTGGGCGGAATCCTCGTCAAGCCGGCGCTGGGCAAGATCAAGAAGCTGCTCGACCCTGCCGAAGAAGGTGCAGCTCCCTTGCTGGGTGTGAACGGGTTGGTTTTCATCGGGCATGGCCGTTCGGATGCTTTTGCGATTAAGAACGCCATCCGTGTGGCAAAGAACGCTGCCGATGCGGATGTATTGACCGCCATGCGTAAAGGCATTTCTGAGCGATTGGGATAGGATAATCAGGAGAGATTTTTTATATGGAAAAAACGCGCGTTGTCATAACCGGCATGGGTGTGGTCAGCGTCCTTGGTACCGGCCTGCCCGTTTTTTGGGATGGTTTGGTAAATGGGCGCTCCGGCATTCGTCGCATTACCCAGTTCGATGCCAGCGCCTTTCCCTGTCAGATTGCCGGGGAAGTGCCTGATTTTGTCCCGGAAAATTTTATGGACCGCAAAGAAGCCCGGCGTGTGCCGCGTTCGGCCCAGATGGGTTTTGCTGCGGCCAAGCTGGCTGTCGAAGATGCCGGCTTGCCGACCCCGCTGCCCGAACCGGAGCGTTCGGGGATTGTTTTCGGTACCGCGATCGGCGGCATGGATCGTTTCGATGAAGGAGTGCGTACCATTCGCGACCAGGGCTATACCCGCTTGAATCCCTTCACGGTGCCCACCTCCCTGCCGAACACATCCGCTTACCTGATTTCACAGGAATTTCAATGCCTCGGCCCCAGTAGCACCATTGGCACGGCCTGTGCCACTGGCACGCAGACAGTCGGTGAAGGCTTGGAGCTGATTCGGCGTGGTTCTGCAGATGTGGTTATTGTTGGCGGCACGGAAGGAATCATTCAGGATTTTGCTATTGGTGGTTTTTGCGCCATGCGCGCCTTGCCGGTCAATTACAACGACTGCCCTGAAAAAGCATCGCGTCCCTTCGACAAAAATCGCGAAGGATTCATTTTTTCCGAAGGCGCGGCGGCCCTGGTGCTCGAATCGCTCGAACACGCCCTGGCGCGCGGCGCGCGGATTTATGCCGAACTGGCCGGGCAGGCCTCCTCGTCCGATGGTTTCCACATGGCCGCGCCGGACCCCGAAGCTGCTGGCCCAATCCGCGCCATGAAGTGGGCGATTGCCGATGCAGGGCTAAAGCCTGAAGATGTGGACTATATCAATGCGCATGGCACATCCACGCCGCTCAATGACCCAACCGAAACCCGCGCCATCAAGGCTGTCTTTGGTGAGTATGCTTATAAACTGGCGATTTCTTCGATCAAATCCATGATCGGTCACGCCATGGGCGCTTCCGGTGCGCTGGAGACGATCGCCTGCGCCAAGATTATCAGCGAAGGCATCATTACCCCGACCATCAACTATGAAACTCCCGACCCCGAACTCGATCTGGACTATGTGCCAAATGTGGCCCGCAATCAGCGGGTCAATGTAGCCCTGTCCAATTCGTTTGGCCTGGGCGGCCAGAATGCCTGCGTTGTCCTGAAACGTTATATTGATTAGTCCTGAGCGGAGCCGTGCGTTCGCTAGCCCTGCGTTTTTTGGTGGGGTTGCGCGGCGTAGTCGAAGGACTTGTCTCTCTTCTTTATGAAACATCCACAAGGAACCTCCTCATGAAAATCGTACTCGACGAAAAGATCATCAAACGTAACACCGCCATTGGGCGTTACTCCAGCCTGGTGGCCCTGCTCATTCTGGGTGGTGGTATATACGTGACGTTTGCCTATCCTGACCAGGTCACCCTCTCTTTTGGCGCGCTGCTGGCCGGTTTCCTGCTCTCGCAATTTGGCATCTACTTTGGCAATCGCTGGGGACGCCGTCCGCGTGTCGACGAGCGCCTCACTGCCGCCCTCAAGGGCATGACAAAGGATTACACTCTTTATCATTACACGGCGCCTGTCTCACATCTGTTGGTCGGCCCCGCCGGGGTCTGGATTATCGAACCCTACTACCAGCGTGGCACCATCACCTACGAAAAGGGACGCTGGCGTCAAAAAGGCGGCGGGTTTTTGCTCAATTACCTGAAGATCTTTGCCCAGGAAGGTCTGGGCCGCCCCGATATTGAAATCGAAACGGATAGCGAAAACTTGAAGAAATTCCTGCAAAAAGAATTTGGCGAACAAATCCCGCCCATTAATGCTGTCCTGGCTTTTACCGATGATCGCGCCGACCTGCAAGTGCAAGATGCGCCATATCCGGCCCTCAAGGTTGCTGCGCTCAAGGAATTTTTCCGCAAGGCGGCAAAGTCTCAGCCTCTACCGGCGCTTGAGTACAAGCGCATCACCGAAGCCCTGCCGCAGGGATCTGACGAAGTCAAGTAATGCTCGATATCGACCAGATCATCCGCTCTCGACGCAAAACCATCGCGCTGATTATTCAGCGCGATGGTGCTTTGGTTATTCGCGCGCCGCTTCGCACCCCTGAAAAAACCATCCGCGAACTGGTCGAACAAAAAAAGGGCTGGATTACAAAAAAACAAACTGAGATGCGCAAAAATCGTCCCGCCACTGTGCGCCAGTTTGCCGAAGGTGAAACCTTTTTTCTGATGGGCAAAAGCTACCCGCTTAAAATTGTCAAAAGGCAGCGCGCCAGCCTGACTTTCGAGCAGGGGACTTTTCTTCTGGCCGAAAAATTCCGCTCACTTGCTCGTGAAGCCTTCACACGTTGGTACAAGCAAACAGCCGCCATTTTGCTTTCGGCGCGTATCGAAATCCTGGCAAAAAAGCACAACCTTCAACCTGCCAAGATTCGCATTACTTCCGCCCGCACCCGTTGGGGGTCGTGTAGCAGCACCGGCACCATCTCGCTCACCTGGCGGCTGGTCATGGCCCCGCCCGAAATCATTGACTATGTCATTGTCCACGAACTGGCGCACCTGAAGGTCAAGAATCACTCAAAATCCTTCTGGGCAGCCGTTGCATTGCTCCTGCCCGACTATAAAACCCACATTGCCTGGCTCAAAAAGCAAGGCCACACTCTGGATATCTAAAATGAACATCCACGACCTGCACAAACGTCCTTTGCCTGCCCAGCCCTGGGCCGAAGGCGAAAAAATTCCCTGGAATGAACCGGGTTTCAGCCAGCGCATGTTGCGCGAGCATCTGACGCAGGAACATGATGCGGCCAGTCGGCGCACAAAGATAATAAAAAAGCACATTAAATGGATTCAAAACGTTATTCTGGCGAAGAAACCCTCCCGCATCCTCGATCTGGGATGTGGCCCCGGTCTGTACTGCGCGGAGCTTGCCAAGCTCGGGCACACCTGCCACGGGATCGACTTTTCGCCCGCCTCCATAGAGCATGCCGTTAGAAACTCCCCTGCCAACTTTTCCTACACCCTTGGCGATCTGCGCACTACAGAATTTCCCCCCGGCTTCGACCTGGTCATGTTCATCTTTGGCGAGTTCAACGTCTTCAAGCCCGCCCATGCCCGAGAAATATTGCAAAAAGCCTGCGCCGCCCTGGCTCCCGGTGGACGCATTCTGCTGGAGCTCCAAACTTTTGATGCCGTTGAGCAAATGGGCAACCAGCCGCCTTCCTGGTACTCTTCCTCTGGTGGGTTGTTCAGCGCCGACCCGCACTTGTGCCTGATGGAATCCTTCTGGGATGAAGACCAGGCCGCGGCGACCGAACGTTACATCATCCTGGAAGATGCCTCCAGGTTTACTCGCTACACATCCACCACGCTGGCTTACAGCGAAGAAGCCATTACCCGCCTGCTGCAAGAATGCGGATTTGGCGAAATTTCCTTCTACAACGCGCTGACGGGCGAATCTTCCGAAAGCCCCGATGATTTCTTTGTTGTTACAGCGCTCAGCCGATAGCGGACTCCTGCTTTCGCCCAAACTTTTTGGCAATAAATATTCCGATGGGACCAGCCAGAAAGATCGATAAAATCGCAGCAACAACCAATCCGGCTATCCCCAATACCCCCGTCCAAATGAACGCATAGGCTGGGCCGAGATTGACCACCGTTTGCCCGTTGTTGTCCAAACAAATCAATTCAGAGGCCGTCGCTGGCATATCTGTACCAAGCTCGCTCCTGACTGTGGTCGCGTATGTATATAATTCTGGTGTTGTCCCTGTTGGGCAGAGAAATCCTCCCATCGTTTGGGTTACAAAGTCAGTTTGCGATGTAAATCCTGCCGTCATTAACCCGACTGGAACCAGGCAAGCGCCCATCAAGCTGAACAGAATTACCCAGGTGATGCAGCCAGCAGCCATTCCTTTTTTCATAACCGCTCCTTAATCGAGACGAACACAGTCCAATTATATAGTGCCCGTGGTCACAGATGCGCAGCATGATATTGTGTGTTCCTGCTCTTAGTAAAAACGCAATTTCTGACCCGGACGGGTATAAAATCCAGTATAGCATGACAGTCAAGGATAAAAAAGAAGCCGATGGAGGGCATCCATCGGCTTTGTTACGAGTTATTTTCAGTTGTTTTTACTCTTGCAGTTGCACGCACTTTCTCTTACTTGATGTTTCACTTGCAACGTGCTTACCAGCAAAAACATGTTCTGTTCAGGAAAGGGCGGGATAACCTTCTTCGTGTCGAGGTGGACATCTGGGTGTTGACCTTTAGGTCTTACCAGTGAGAAACTACCACCCGACCTTTCCCTTTAAGTTGTAAGGCTCCATCTTTTCGATTTCAACCTCCTTTCATTTGTGAACGGAAGTAACTTCTATAGCCATCATACAACAAAACCGCTTAAATATTCCTTAGAGTTTTCTTGCACATCTGTAAATGCTTGTCTGGACAGAAAACAATGCCGTTATGTTGTAAAATGAATATCCAGTGTGGGAAATACTTTTTCGGCGTACTCAAAAAATCTCAAATTTGCCTATCCGCCAGCCAAAATAATGGGAGCGCCAAGGTTGAATAACGATTAGAGGAGCCATGAAAGACGAGCTTCAAGCATTTAAAGATAATCAATTGTTGAATGCTTTGATGGATAACGTGGCGGACAGCATTTATTTCAAGGACCGTCAATGCAGGTTGTTGAGAGTAAGCCGAAAAATGTCGATGGATCTGGGGTTTGACGATCCTGCTGAAGTGGTGGGAAAAACAGACATAGATTTATTTGGCCGTGAGTTTGGCGAACAAACCATTGCGGATGAGTTGCAGATGATGGAAACGGGCGAACCGATTATTGGCCTGGTTGAAAGCCGCTCGCTGCCAAATGGCGAACTGAATTGGACCTCAACAACAAAGCTGCCCATCCGCGACCAAAATGACAATGTCATTGGCTTGCTTGGAATCACGCGCGAGATCAATGAGTTGAAACGCGCCGAACTGAACTTGCAATATCTGGCAACCCACGATGTTCTGACGAAACTTCCCAACCGCTACCTGCTAATCGACAGAATTGAACAAGTTCTTACGCGGTCTTTGCGCAACGATTTACGTTTTGCGATCCTGTATATTGACCTGGATGGCTTCAAGGAAATCAACGACTATTGCGGACACGATGTTGGAGACGAAGTACTAAGGCGGTCTGCCAAACGAATGCGGGAATCTGTGCGCTCCGCCGACACCGTCGCCCGTATGAGCGGGGATGAGTTTGTAATTGTGCTGGAATCGGTTGCAGACAGCGAAAGCGCCATGCTGGTTGCCGAAAAGGTGCGGAAAACCCTGCAAAAAAATTTCGATGCGCTTGGTTGTCAGTTGAGAATATCCGCCTCGATTGGTGTGAGCCTGTACCCCGAACATGGCAGCGCTGCCAATGCTTTGTTAAAAGCCGCGGACCGGGCCATGTATATCGCAAAAAAAGAAAGAAACAAGTGCACTTTGTATTCACCCTCGGTTTTGCCCAAGCCAGGCTGAGGCGCGTTCGTTGCCCATCTGGCCCTCCTGACATTAGCATATAAAGAATGGTTGCACTTGCAGCCAACTTCGTGATAATCGTCACTAGCGCGCTTCGGCGCGCTTTGCTATCCTATGGGTGATCGCCTGTTCACTCACAAGGAACCCCCAGATGACAGATTATCGCATTCAGTCCCATCCCATCCTGCCAATCGAGGAGCGGGAAGTTTTTGATTTCGCCTGGCAGGGCCGAACCATACAGGCCCGCGCGGGCGAAACCATTGCCACAGCCCTGTTTGCCAACGGCATCCGTACCTTTGGGTATCACCCCAAGGACGGCTCGCCGCAGGGTATTTTCTGCGCCAATGGCCAGTGCGCCCAATGCACAGTCATCGCTGACGGACTGCCGGTTAAGTCCTGCATGGCGCTGGTCGAGCCGGGCATGGTGGTTGCACCCGTCGCCGCCTTGCCGGAATTACCTGAATCCAAACCGGCGCAGAGCTTCCAGCCGGTTGAGACCATCCAGGTCGATTGTCTGGTCATCGGCGGCGGGCCAGCCGGGCTTTCGGCAGCCATCGAACTCGGTCAGCGCGGAATCCAGGTTTTGGTGATCGATGACAAGCATCGCCTGGGCGGCAAACTCGTTTTGCAAACCCACCGTTTCTTCGGTTCGATCAATGCCTGCTACGCCGGGACGCGCGGCATCGACATCGCCACCAAACTGGCCAGCGACCTGGAACAATATCCATCCATCGAAACCTGGCTCAATAGCACCGCCGTCGCTGTTTACAGTGACAAAAAAGTCGGCGTGGTGCGTGACGGGCAGTATGTCCTGATCGAACCAAAAGCCTTACTGGTCGCTGCCGGGGCGCGTGAAAAATCGCTGACCTTCAAGGGCAACACCTTGCCGGGTGTTTACGGCGCGGGCGCCTTCCAAACCCTGGTTAACCGTGACCTGATCCGCTGTTCTGAGCGCTTGTTCATTATTGGCGGTGGCAACGTTGGGCTGATTGCCGGGTATCATGCCTTGCAAGCCGGGATCGAAGTCGCCGGGCTGGTCGAGGCCCTGCCCGAATGCGGCGGCTACAAAGTTCACAAAGATAAACTGGTGCGCATGGGCGTGCCCATTTTCACATCCCACACCGTCCTGAGCGCCAATGGCGCAGACTCGGTCGAATCGGTCACCATCGCCGCTATCGACAAAGACTGGAAACCCATCCCCGGCACAGAACAAACCTTTGCCTGCGATACGCTCCTGATTGCTGTCGGGCTTGATCCGGTTGATGAGTTCTACCGCAAAGCCCGCGAGTTTGGTCTGAACGCCTTCGCCGCCGGTGACGCGGACGAGGTGGCCGAAGCCTCGGCGGCCATGTTCTCCGGTAAGATTCGCGGTCTCGAAATCGCCCGCGCCCTGGGTTGCGATGTGCCCGAAATCCCGCAGGATTGGTTCCGCACCTCCGAGATTCTCAAATCGCGCCCCGGCCAAATCACGCACGAGACCGTTCCAGACGATGACGAAGCCGTTTACCCGGTGATTCATTGCAGCCAGGAAATCCCCTGCAACCCCTGTACCTCGGTTTGTTCGCAAGGCGCGATCTTCATCGACGAGACCGACATTCGCGGCGTGCCAGATTACATCGCCAAAAAGTTGGGTGTCGAGTGCATCGCCTGCGAAAAATGTGTCACCATCTGCCCCGGACTTGCGATCACGCTGGTGGACACGCGCAAGCAAGTGGATGAGACCGCGCTGGTGACCATCCCCTACGAATTTGGCCGCGAAGCGCTCCACGCCGGAGACATGGTGACCGTGACCGATACCGGCGGCAACGCCCTGGGCAGGGTCGAAGTGGTACGGACGCGGATTGCAAAAACGACTGACCGCACCATGCTGGTCAAGGTCCGCGCCCCACAGGCGATTGCCCAAAAAATTGCCGGGATCGAAATCCAGAATCGTGAAATCAGCGCCCCGCTCGAGGCCTGGGTCGAACGCCTGACCGATGATTTGATCGTCTGCCGCTGTGAGCGCGTCAGCCTGGCCGACATCAAGGCCATCATCCAGGGCGGCGTGCGCGACATGAACGAAATCAAAGCCATTACCCGCGCCGGGATGGGCGCTTGCGGCGGCAAAACCTGCGGCAGCCTGATCAAACGAGCCTTTCGAGAGTTGGGTGTGCCGATGGCCGAAGTTACCGAGAACGTTGTCCGCCCGCTGTTCGTCGAAGTGCCGCTGGGTGTGCTGGCGGGGTTGAAAGAGCGGTAATTGGTAAATGGTAATTACCAATCACCAATTACCACCAAAGAAGCGAGTTGATTATGCAGAGAAACCTTTACGATACCATCATCATCGGCGCGGGCAGCGTTGGAACGCCGCTGGCCTGGCAGTTGGCCGAAGCCGGGCAGAAAGTCCTGGTGCTCGACCAGTTCGCCAGCGCCGGGCAAGGCTCGAACAAGGAAGCGATTGGCGGCATCCGCGCCACGCATTCCGACCCGGCCAAAATTCAGATTGGCCTGAAAAGCCTGGAGATTTTTTCGACCTGGAAGGAAACCTATGGCGATGACATCGGCTGGGAGCAGGGCGGCTACTCCTTTGTGGCCTACCATCCGCGCGAAGAGACGATTCTCAAGGAATTGCTTGTCATCCAGAAACAGCTTGGCCTCGAAATTGACTGGTATGATGCCCCCGCCCTGCTCGAAATCATCCCCGCCCTAAACCCGGACAGTCTGATTGGCGGCACATTCTCGCCCGGTGATGGTAGCGCCTCGCCTATGCTCTCGGTGTTGGCTTGTGAGCGCCGCGCCAGGGAGATGGGCGCAGAATTCCATTACAAAGAGACAGTCACTGCCATCGAGCGCGAATACCCTGACGGCCACAAGAACGGGCGCGTGACCGGCATCAAAACCGACAAGGGCGCGTACCAGGCCGCAATGGTGGTCAATGCTGCCGGGCCGTGGGCGCGGCAAGTGGCTGCCTTGGCCGGGGTGGATGTGCCTGTCGATCCGGATTCGCACGAGGGCGGCATCACCGAACCCGTCGCCCATTTCCTGCGCCCGATGGTGGTCGACATCCATCCGACCGAGGATTCGGCCAATTATTATTTCTACCAGCACCACACCGGGCAGATCATTTTCTGTATCACGCCCAACCCGCCCATTGTCGGCATGGACCGGCGTGAAACGTCCGTCTTTCTGCCGCAGGTTGCCAAGCGCATGATCGGCATTATGCCGCGCCTGAAAAACATCAAAGTCCGCCGTACCTGGCGCGGGCTGTACCCGATGACTCCCGATGGCGCACCCATCGTTGGCGAGGTCGAGGGGTTGGCGGGCTATCTCAATGCGGTTGGCATGTGCGGGCAGGGATACATGCTCGGCCCCGGCCTGGCGTTCTACCTGCGCCAGTGGATCACCGGTGAGGGCGCAGACGAGGCCCGCCGTGTGCTGGCCCCGCTCAGTCTTTATCGTGATTTTGGCAAAAAGGAAAAGTTGAAATAACATCAAAGGGTTGCAAAAATTTTGTGCGCCGTGTTTTTGTGTTTGATGGCGCACTGACTCTTTAGAAATTCCCGTGATAGGTTCCGGCATTTTGGATATGAGCGCGCGTACGTGCGCTCATATCCAAAATGCCGCCTTCTTTACGGCAGCTATCGAGGAACCGGCGCACTTTAATTTTTTCCGATATTGACAGACTGTGCTATAATCATGGAAATTCCCCACAGTGTTTTAAAAATCGCTTTATCACCCACGGTACTGGGGCCAGTTGGATGATAAGCCCAATACTTGATGAACTCTCATAAAACACTCAAAAATTAACTTGTTGCCAGCGTCTTGCTTTGCGGGGCGTATTTTTCCATTCCCAAATCACATTGAGACAAACACATGAACATTCTAGAACTTGAGAACAAGCCCCTGGCGGAGCTGCGCACTATGGCTGTCAGGGATTTTGGCATTCAAAACGCCAATCGCATCAAAAAAGAAGCCCTGGTCATTCGCCTTCGGCAGGAAGAAGCTGCCCGCGAGGGTCTTGAAATTCGCGGCGGTATTCTCGAGATCATGGACGAGGGCATCGGTTTCCTGCGTTCGGCGCGGTACACCATCAGCGAGGATGATGTCTATGTTTCGCAGGCGCAATTGAGGCGCTATGAACTTCGTTCAGGCGACTTGATTATCGGTCATGTGCGCCCGCCGCGCGATTCGGAGAGGCACTGGGGCCTGCTCAAAGTTGAATCGATCAACGGCGTCGACCCGGAAGAAGCCCGCCGCCGCGTCAAATTCGAACACCTGACCCCCATCTTTCCCGAACAACGTTTTGATCTGGAGACTCGCGGCGATGTGCTTTCGACCCGCATGATCAACCTGATCGCCCCCATCGGACGCGGACAACGCGGCCTGATCGTCTCGCCGCCCAAGACGGGGAAAACGACCATCTTGAAGCAGATAGCCAATGCCATTTCGACCCAATACCCTGATGTGCATCTGATCGTTGCCCTGATCGGCGAACGCCCCGAAGAAGTCACCGATATGGATCGTTCGGTCGATGCTGATGTGATTGCATCCACTTTCGACGAACCGGTCACATCGCACGTCCGCGCCGCCGAAATCGCCCTCGACCGCGCCAAACGCCTGGTCGAGATAGGCCGTCACGTTGTCATCCTGATGGATTCAATTACCCGCCTGGCGCGCGCCTACAACCTGACGGTTAACCCATCTGGCCGCACCCTGTCGGGAGGCATGGATCCTTCCGCGCTTTACCCGCCCAAGCATTTCTTTGGCGCAGCGCGTAATATCGAAGAAGGCGGCTCACTCACCATTATTGCCACCTGCCTGGTCGATACCGGTTCACGTTTGGATGATGTGGTTTACGAAGAATTCAAAGGCACCGGCAACATGGAATTGCATCTCTCGCGCAAGCTGCAAGAGCGCCGCATCTTCCCGGCAGTGGATATTGAACGTTCATCGACCCGCCGAGACGATTTGCTGCTTGGCCCCGACTTGTTACAGCGCGCCTGGCTGATGCGCCGCATGTATATTCAGATGATTTCTTCGCCTCCCGGAGGCGCCGGCATGGATCAGGCTGTGGCAACCGAGGCGATTATCAACCGCATGGTAAAGACTCGCAACAATATGGAGTTCTTGGAAACCCTCACTGATATGTAGACTCTTTAGGAATTTCTGTGATAGGTCCCCGCATTTTGGGGTATGAGCGCGTAGACGCGCTCATACCCCAAAATGCGGCCTTCTTTACGGCAAATATTAGAGAACCAATATGTTGTAGTTTGGTATAATTTTACTGGTATGAAAAAACTCATTGCTTCCCATAGATATAACCTGATTAGTTGGGGAATAACCTTGCTAATTGTGGCTGGTTTGTTTGGGTTCACTTTTTGGCGCTTACAATCATCGCCAACGGTTGTAGCCGCCGCCCCAGCTGAAGAATCTGTGCCCCAAGGCTCTGGCGGGCCGGTTGTTGCGGATAATTCTGCGCCCAACATGATGACCGACTTTGCGATTGGGCGCAAACTCACGCTCAAAACGTTGATCCCGGAACGACCCCGCTACGAAGTCATCAAGCGCACAGTCCAGCGGGGCGATTCGATTTTCGGGATTTCGAAAGAGTTTGAAATCACGCCCGATTCCTTGCTTTGGGCCAACTATGAAACCCTGAAAGACGACCCGCACTCTTTGCGTCCCGGTATGGAGTTGAACATTCCGCCAACCGATGGGGTCTATTATGAGTGGCAGGACGCCGATACGCTTGAAGAAGTGGCTGCCAATCTGAAAGCCAGCCCTGATGATATCCTCAATTGGCCGGGGAATAAACTCGATCTGGCTGACCCGCAGATTGTGCCCGGCTCATGGGTCATGGTTCCCGATGGCGAACGTGAATACCAGCAGTGGATTGTCCCGACGATCGCTGTCGGTCGCTCTGGCACGGCCGGAGTGGGTGGCTCTGCCTGCGGCGGCGGTTCAGTTGGGTCGGGTGCGTTTGGCTGGCCGTCAGGCAATAACTTTTTGTCTGGCAATGATTACTATTCTGGTCACCTGGCTATTGATATTGCTTCTGGCGAAGGATCGCCTGTCTATGCCGCCGATAGCGGCGTGGTCACCATGGCGGCTGGCGGCTGGAATGGCGGCTATGGCAATGTCGTCCAGATCAATCATGGCAATGGCTATGTCACCTTGTATGCCCACTTAAGTGTCATCAATGTCTCGGTATGTCAGAGTGTTGGTCGAGGTCAGACGATTGCGGCATCTGGTAACACTGGCAATAGTTTTGGCGCGCATCTCCACTTTGAGGTGCGCCTGAACGGTGGTTTTGTCAATCCCTGGTTTGTTTTGCCATAAAAGGAGAAATTCCCACAATATTTAAGTATTGTGGGAATTTTTGCAAGACATGGAATCTGACCTGCGAAAATCCCTTGCCGGGCTGCCGCTTGGCGGCATTTGTTATCTTGAATCGACTGGCTCCACCAATGATGCCGCCCTGGCCTGGGCTGCTAAGGGCGCGCCAGATTTTTCGCTGGTTGTTGCCGATCAGCAGACCTCCGGGCGCGGGCGCATGGGACGTAAGTGGTTTACCTCACCAGGCGCAGCGCTTGCGCTAAGTGTTATTTTGCGCCCTTCCGAGCAGGAGCGTGAAAATATCGGCTTGTTTTCAGGGCTTGGCGCCCTGGCCCTGGTAGATGCGCTCAAAAACTACGGCATCAGCGCCCAGATCAAGTGGCCAAACGACGTGCTGGTAGCCCGCAAAAAGACCGCCGGCATTCTTGTCGAAACCGCCTGGATGGGGGCGGATGTTGAAAGCCTGGTTTTGGGGATGGGCGTTAACGTATTCCCGGCGGCAATCCCGCCTGAAGCGGAACTTAACTTTCCCGCAACCTGGATTCAATCCGAAGTGCGGAATCCGGTCGAGCGGTTTGACCTCTTGCGCTCGCTGATGGTTGCACTCATTAAGTGGCGTCCGCGCCTGGGGATGGGATATTTCCTGCGCGAGTGGCAGGAGGCCTTGGCTTTTCGCGGTGAAATAGTTCAGGTTTGGTTGGGCGAAACGGAAACCGTTATCGGCGTGTTGGATGGCCTCGAAGCGGATGGCAGTTTGCGGCTTGTGGTGAACGGCGCGCAGCGTCTTATCCGCTACGGTGAAATTCATCTGCGTCCGCTATGATATACTGATGAAAAATTGTTGACAGGTGCAAAATGTTCGATGATTTAAGAAATGAAAGTCAGTCTTCGCAGTTTTCAGATGATGAAATTGAAAATCTGTTTGAGCCGAAAGCAAGAAAAGGGCAGAAATCGCTAAAGATCGGTTCTCGGGGTAAGATTTTTGGCATGACGGCTGCCCAGCGATTTATCCTGTCTTTTTTGCTCATGTCTGTTAGCTGTCTGGGTGGGGCCATTCTATTACTTTTTGCCGGGCGAATTGTTATAATATTTTAGAGTTTTCTAATTTATTAGAAAAAATTGATGACTATTTAGCCCAGAATACTTGGCTTTTTTTTTAGTATCTGTGGTTGCCATCAATAAGGACTTCTTTGGATAAAATTCGCGTTCTCGTTGTTGATGACCAAAACGTTGTCCGTGAGGGCCTTGTTGCGATTCTTTCATTTCAATCTGATATTGAAGTGGTAGGTCAGGCATCCGATGGGTTGCAGGCTGCACAGATGTTGAATCAAGCCAAACCCGATGTGGTTTTGCTGGATCTGGTAATGCCAATTCAAGATGGCCTGACGACCATCCCCCAACTCAAGAAACTAATGCCAGATGTTCAAATCCTTGTTCTCTCGGGCTTTGCCGAGGGGGATTTAATTTTTAGCGCCATCAAAGCGGGCGCGATCGGTTACATGCTCAAAGATGCCACTCGCGAGCAATTGTTCCAGGCAATTCGTGATGTATCACACGGCCTGGCCTCGCTGCATCCATCAATCGCATTACGAGTCATTCGCGAAATCAATAACTCTCCGCAGCCGGTTCCGGCGTCGGTTTCACTTCCCGGTTTATTAACCCCGCGTGAGTTGGAGACGCTGCGATTGATCGGACGCGGGCATAGCAACCACGAAATCGCAGCCGCGCTTGTGGTTAACGAACGCACTATTGCCAAATATGTCAGCAGCATTTTGTCGAAGCTGCATCTTGGGAATAGAACCCAGGCTGCGTTGTATGCTGTGCGCGAGGGTTTGATGAAAGATGATGAAGATGGCGCGTCTTCATCATCTTCTGCAACCACTTCTTCGCTCATACCCCCGAGTACCTAATTGAATTCTGGTTGTATTTTTCTGAAAGGCGACTTTAATGAGTGTTTTTGCGCATAAAGGGCCGGTAGATGGTTTGTTTTCAGAAATTCAACAGGCCCTGCGCTGGGATCGTCCCTCCATTCTGATTGTTGTTTATACGTCCGCCAGGTCTCGAAAAGAGATGCAAGATCTATTGTCGGGTCTCATCGAAGACCAGGGCCAGGGGGTAACCGAATACGCTGTTTCTCCCGCTACTTATGATATCCCGTTGATTTTGTCCCGGCATCCGGAAAGAAAAAAAACCGTATTTTATGTGACACGCCTCAACCGCGGCGGTGGCGTGGGCAATCGGAATGCTTTTCGGGCATTAAATATGCGCCGGGAATTGTTTGTGGATTATCCGACCCGCGTTGTCTTCTGGTTGACCAGGGCTGAGGCAAAAGCGCTTGCCCTCCTGGCTCCTGATTTCTGGGCATTCAGGCATATGAGTCTTGAGGTTTGATGATGGTTGGCGCTTATGGATAAGATTCTAGCGTGGGGCCTGGAAGCGAATTTTGTGGTTGGCATTTCCTTTGCTGTTGTTAGCTTAATATTGTTTTTTGTAACAAGGTTTGGCGCTATCAGGCCGTCAATTCTGTTTTTTGTGCGCATGTTGGGATATTCATTTGCTATTATTGCTCTTCGCGAATTCTTATGGAATATTGATCTTGGCGGTAGAAATTTTCTCGTTTTGAATTTGGCCGCATTTGCAGTTGGCCTGTCTGCGCTCGGCATGGTTGTTGGTTGCAATTTGTATTGGCGACATCAGCCAGTTAACTGGCTTAATCTTGTTGCAATCCTGTTGCAGATCGTGATCGGCATATTGGTTTTTGGAGCGTCAATTCTCTCTCCAGTCGACAGCCTGGCAATAGAAACCATCGCGAATGCTGACTTGATTTTTTCCAGCGTTGTCAGCGTGGTCTTGCTATTTTTGATTGCAATTATGGGGTTGATTTATTTTCAGCAAGTCGATAAATTTTTCAAATACTCACCTTTTTTTGTTCTTGCCGTATTTCTCCCGGCCCTTCTTAACTTGACCGCGTGGAGTTTGTACTACGTTCCCTCGCTCCTGGGTGTTTCCGTTGCAGGCATCATTGCAACTGTCTGCGTTAGCATGTATGCCCATTACCGTCATATGGCTGTATCGCATAGCCTTTTTGACCGGAATGGCATTATTAACTCAATGCACCTTGGTTGGATGATTTTAGATCAGGATAATATGGTCGTGGATGTAAATCCCTTTATTGAAATCATTACCGGGTTGTCGGCTGATAAGCTCAGGGGGCGGGCTGTGGATGATTGGATGGTTAATGGAAACATACTACTAAAGAGTGAGGATTTTTCCCAGAGTTCTTTTCGCGCAAGCGTCAACTTTAATGGGTTCACTTATGCTTTTGATGTGCGCAGCCTGTCGTTGCAAGATTCCGGTAATAACTTTACGGGGCGGTTATTTTTGTGGCAGGATGTGACAGAGCAAAGAAAACTCGAGGAATCGCGCTATCGTGTTCTGGCAACGAAGATAAATTTGATGCGTTCGATTTCCAGCGCGGCCAATCACATTACCGATATTGATGTGTTTTTGGAAGCGGCGATTTTTCAGATAGTCTCAAGCTTTGGGTGTCTGGCGGGCTTTATTTTTGTGCGCGACTCAGACTTTATTGGCGATGACAAGGCTGGTTTCAGGCTTGAAGCCGCATATAGTTATTCAGTTCTGTTGGACAACGACCAGGTCGTGCAGAATTTTGGCACATATTTTGCTGACCTGGGGTTGGACTTTGGTACTATAAAGGTATACGATTCGCTGCCCGGCATATTTCTTGACGGTAGCGACGGCCTGGAGACACCTGGCAAGCTGTTAATGTGCCCGATCGTGATTGACGAACATTTGCAGGGCGCAGTCTGCCTTTTCCGCGAAGAAAATTCCCCTTATGACGAAGATGAACTGATTGGGTTGGAGATGATCACCAATGAACTGTCGATGTTGGTTTATGTGGATCATCAGCGCCGTGAGGCTGTTTCATTTAGTGAGCGCAAAAAGCTGGTGAAGGATTTACATGATACGGTCACCCAGCAGTTGTATGGGTTGCTTTATCAGGTGGAAATTGCCCAGGCGCAATCTGAACTAGGTGGATCTGACCACTTGCCTGGTTCGCTGGCCAAGATCGGCGACACGGCCAGGCAGGCTCTCAGGGAAATGCGTTTGTTTTTGCACGAGTTGAGGCCCATTGATTTAAAAAATGAAGGATTGGTATCGGCATTGCATCATCGGCTTACTGCGGTTGAAGGGCGCGCGAATCTCCAGCCTCGTTTTATTTCGTCAGAGGGGATTGAAATCTCTATGCAGCAGGAACTCAATCTGTATCATATCGCTCGCGAAGCCCTCAATAATGTTTTGCGCCATTCGCACGCAAAAAATGTTGTTGTACACCTAAAGCAAAACCGAAACAATATTTGCCTTGAGGTCAGCGATGATGGGGTTGGGTTTGAGAAATCTGTCGCGAAGAATTCGGGAGGAATGGGTTTGAAAAATATCCAAACTTGGGCAGCGCAAATTCACGCCAAACTCCAGATGCGATCAGAACCGGGGAAAGGAACCACGATAAAAGTACTTGTCCCAAAGCACAATTAACCGTTTGTCTTCTTCGGAATTTTTACAAGGTTGCCAAATATCGCCTGCTTGCGGGTGATATTTTTTTATCCACGGTTTGTTTTCCTGGCGAGGTGGTAGAAAATAGGCTATGGCATGGTGTAAATATGGCGGCGGGATTGGGAATTTCTGATTACTGAATTTACCAAAATGGCACCATGTTTTTGATGGATGACCTGGTGGTGAGTGGTGTTGTATGGGGGAGTTTTTGTGGTTACTGTGGCGGTAGTTTTTGGTGATTGCTTGGTGTAGGAATGTGCGCAATGGCGGGGTGTTTTTGGGTTTTGTGTTGCTTGAAATGAGGCCATAGTTTGAGCAAATAAAAACGAGAGGTATGCGTAGTTTTTCTGGGATTGTAGCGATGATTATTGTGACGTTATTGGATATTTCCTAGGTGCTTATATGTTGATGACTTTATTCTTTTTTTTGCGAATAATTACGCAGAGGCGGTTTGTTTTGTGGGTATTGGTTTGTCGCCTCATGGCGGGCATTTTATGTATTTTGTTCTGCTGATATTGGTTCTTTGTGCGGGGTAAATTATGTCATGTTTCTGTGTATTTTGAGAGTATTCTGGGGTAAGAACGCGGCGTTTTATGGGTGTGATTTCTGTCTGTTTTGATGTTGTTTTTGCCCTATAGATGGGCAGGTTTTCGCACCAAAGTTTATTTTTTTGTGGGTTTTTCTTCCATCTTGGCTACCGTTTTTTCTCTGTCTGGATGTTTTTTTGCCCAGGCAGAAAAGCTAAGACTTCGTATAACTATGGCTACTAAAACACAAGGAATGTAACTGTGAAATGTTGTACAAATATCATTATGCGAAAAAGGTAACGGTGCCATAATAGCGGCGTAATCGTTTATATCCTAACGAAGGGGTTAAGACAACAATGTTAGTTGGCCGTTATTTTTTGAAAGCCCATAAAAAAAATGTTTTTACAACGCCTGAAGGACTGCTTTCTGGCCAGTTCTTTTTGACTCAGGGATTTGAGAAAAATTTGCTATTGGTAAACAAGCAGGATTTCGAACTTCTCGTAGGTGATTTTGGGAATTTAAGTATCACGGACCCGCTTGCGCGTTTGCTTTCTCGTCTGATGTTAGGCAGGGCGGTTCAGGTTTACATTGACAATACTCTTCAACTTCATATTCCCGATTATTTGGCGGAGCTTGCTCAACTAACAGAAAAGGCTATCCTGGTTGGGCAGGGCAGGTATTTTGAGTTGTGGTCGCCATCCTTTTGGCAAGAGCAGGAAAGCAGATTGATGGATACTGCGTCCAATTCAGATCGCTTTCATTTATACAACATCAACTTCGCATAACAAAAATGAGTCGGTTCAATCGATAGGAGCAAATATGACGGTTATAGGGATTGATGTTTCGAAATGGAATGGCAACTGGGATGCCCACAAGGCCAAGGCTGCTGGTGCGCAGTTTGTGTTTGTCAAGTCATCCCAGGCATGTTTTACGGATCAGCGCTTTGGCGAAAATTGGCAAAAGGCGCGAGAAGCTGGTTTATTACGCGGCGCTTACCATTATCTTGATTACACCAAGCCGGCTCTGGATCAGGCAAAGTATTTCTGTAACCTGCTCAAGGAAGATCCCGGAGAATTGCCGGCTGTTGTCGATTTTGAGCAGGCCCGCGACGACAGTAATATCAATATGCCAAAGAGCTTCTTGCGCCAATTCGTTGAGCATTTGCAGTCGAATGGGCAAATGCCGATCATCTACACATCTCCGGCTTTTTGGAAAACGTATGGGGATTCTTCTACATACTGGTATCAATTCCCACTCTGGATTGCAAACTATACACTTTCCGCTGCTCCGATCGTGCCGCCACCGTGGCTTTCCTGGGAGTTCTGGCAGTTCTCGAAAAAAGGCCCGGGCCAGTTGTTTGGAAGTGAAGCGCTGGATATTGACGTAAACCGATTCAATGGCAGCCTTGAAGAGCTGCACTTGTTGGCCAGGCATGAATCCAGGGAGATTCTAAGTGAGCGGATTGTTGCCATTGAATTACGCCTGGCAAGCATTGAGAAAATTTTGGAGCAACAGTCATTGCCATTCGTTTCAGCCTCGACAAGCGAGGATTCGCTTTTGCAGGAGGCCGAAACGGGTCAAGAGGCCGTCGTGATTAAAGATCAGGCATTGGTCCGCGCGGGGCCCTTCTCCGCCCTGCCATCGTTGGGCCAGTTGGCCCGCAATGACCGGGTTGAAATTGTCGAGAGCCAGGCAGATTGGTCGAAGATAAAATCTCCCCCCGGCTGGGTGGAAAATTCGGCCTTGCAGATGCCGCTCGAGGCAGTAGTGGACAATGTTGAGGATGAGGGCGAATATATGGTATGTCGTGCCCGGGCTTTGAACGTGCGCTCCGGCCCTGGATCAGTGTTTCCCGTTGTCGGCTGGCTGGAGAATGGACAGCGAATAAAGGTTCTTGAGCGTAACAATGGTTGGGCCCAGCTCGAGGCTCCCAAAGGTTGGAGCATGGAAACATACTTGAGCCCTGCATAGAAGAGGAAAATTTACTGCCATGGAGTACATCACCGCAACTAACTTTGATCGCGCCTGGTTGAATTTTGAGTTGGATCTTCCCCTTCCTGCCGGGAAGAATGGGGTACCCAATCCCTTTTACGTTAATCGTCCGGGCAATCCCATTTCGGACCTGACGGATGCGCTTATGGCTCCGTTTCACCGCCCGCCAAAATTTTATTTTTCAGGCCATCGGGGATGCGGAAAATCTACCGAGTTGTTGCATATCATGGCTTCGAGCCAGATCCGCGAGAAATATTGGCCGATTAATTTCAGCATTCGCGAAGAAGCCGACATCATTGATCTGGATTTTTTGGATATTTTGCTGGCTATTGGCGGACGAATGTATCGGATTTACCGCCGGCGCGGTGGAGACCTGCCTGAGAAACTGCTTGACGAATTGAATGGTTGGAAAGGAAAGGTTGAAAAGGAGATTCGTACTGTCCTTACTGGGAAAGTGAACGGTTATGAGGTGGGCGCTTCAATTGACGCTTTCTTTCTCAATGCCGGCATGAAGATGAGGCTTGAACCGGCAACGCGAATTGAGTTGCGGCAGGTGATTGAGAAAGATATTACGGGGTTGATTTCGGTTATCAACAGTATTTCTTCGGCAATCATCACCCGCGAGAAGCGGATTCCGCTGATCTTGATCGATGATCTTGATAAGCCGGGGCTGGAAACTGCCCGATCAATTTTTCATAATCGGCGCGAGATCATGATGCAGCCAAACTGTGCGATCGTTTACACAGTTTCAAGCGCCTTGTTTTATAGCAAAGAATTTGATGCAATTCGTGATCAGGCAATTTTTTTACCAAACATAAACTTGCACCCTCCACTGGACCCAGACGGACACGATGAAGATGGATATTTTACGATGCGTAACTTTGTGAAATCCAGAATGTCTCTCGATTTGATCGAAGCCCAGGCGCTGGAGTTGGCAATTTCTTATAGCGGCGGCGTCTTTCGCGAGATGGCCCGCATTATGCGGGCGGCGCTTGGACGGGCCAGGCGCAGGGACTCGGCCCAAATCGAGTACGTTGATGTAGATTCAGCAGCAACAGAAATTCGCAATGAATACCGGCGTATTCTGGATAAAAACGACCTGGCTTTTTTGCGTAAAGTCCATGAGCATAACCGCCTCGAATATAACGACCGCCTGAGGCCGCTTATGCAATTGTTGGCTGTTTTGGAGTATCGAAATGGCGAGAACTGGTGTGATATTCATCCCGTATTGAGGAGGTTGATCTATGAAGACCCAGGCAAAACCCTATCCAAGTGAATCGCTGAAATCTTTGGATGACGGCATCAAGGCATTATTTGATGAAATTCTTCTGGCAACATTATGGAGGAAGCCAGCCTATTTGATGGCTGTTTATCGGCAGCCTCAAGAGCATGTCAGTGCCATGGATGGCCTGGTCGAGAAGCTGATGCGGGAAGGCTACTCGGTTAGTTCTATTGATTCAAGATTGGTTGAATTTGATACATTTTTACGCATGGTTTTTGCGGATGGTGAAGCGGATAAGAAGGTTTATTTTGTTGAGAATCTGGCCTTTGATACCATGCGGGCGGAGCAGAAATCCTGGCGATCCTTTTATCTTCAGCGTGATGGCATTGACAGCCGGCTGGCCAAGGTGGTTTTTTGGGTGGACGAAGAACAACTTGTAACCCTTGCGCTGGATACAGCTTCTTACTGGGAAAATCGTTACCAGGTGGTGGATTTTACGAGGGCTTTAGCGCCGCAAGCCGAGAGATGCGCTCACGGTTCTGAACTACTAACGCCTGAAACTGAAACTGCCTACTCAGAAAAGGTTGACCTGGCTGAAACATTGCTTAGGGAAACCCGGGAAAACCTGAGAATGGGTATTCTGGATTGGCGTCGTGGTGACCTGGATAGCGCTTATCAATTCCTGCGTAACGCGGTCGATTTGGCAGATGTTCTTGGTGACACTGAAATGCAAGTTAATTGCCAGAAGGGGCTGGCCTTGGTGCTCATGGATATGAAAAGTCCGGCTGAGGCCATTGAAGCCTATAACAAGATTCTCGAACTGGACCCCGATTCTTCTTTGCCCTGGAACAATCTGGGCAGCCTTTACTTTAGTCTGGATGACTTGCAAAAGGCTGAAGAGGCCTTTTTGAATGGACTCACCCAAAATCCGGGCAATGTTGTCGGCTGGGTGGGGCTGGCTGGTGTTTATGAAAAGATGAACATGCTTCAAGAGTCACTGGATTCGTATCGCCACGCATTGCGCATTGTGCCCGATTTTACGTTAGCCTGGTTTCGGATAGGCGGTATTTTGGAAGCAGTCAAACAGCCGGAGAATGCTATCAAGGCCTATGAGATAGTAATACGCCAGTCTGCGAAATACCTGCCGGCCTGGATGCGATTGGCAAAGATCTACCATGAGCAGAATAAACCCGAGAAGGCGATCAACACCATCCAAAATGCGCTGGTGTGCTCTCCTGCTTCCTTCGAACTGTGGATGACTTTGGGCGATATCACTGCGCGATATAACAATAATCTTTCCGTTAGCGCCTATCGCAAAGCCCTTGCAATCAACCCTTGCCACGGGCAGGCATATTGCATGCTTGCGCAAGCACACGAAGAGCAGGGGAATTTACTCGATGCGATCAGTTGCTACGAGATTGGGATCAACTTCCTCGAAACCGACGCGGAGCGCGCTCAGGCCTGGAATGCTTTGATGTCCATCCTGGCCAGGAAAGAGGCCGACGACCATGTTGTCCGGCGAACCGGCGAACTGCTCCCGCTTGAACGCCCGCATGGCCAACCGGAAGGTGTGTTTGGGTTCATCTCCCCGGATTCTCAAGCCGCAGCAGGTGCAAATGGTAATCTTGATGCTGGCGAACTTGCGAACGAAAACCCGGGTTCGGGTATTGGAAGCACCGGCCGTGGTTTTTCATCAGCGAGCGAGATTGTTGAAGTCCCCGGTTCATCTGAAGCTCACTCGGAATCCGCCCGGCAGGATACATCAGAGCTGACCTCGGATGTCAATGTTCCGGCCTGGTATTCAAATAAAAAACAACTGGCGCGGGAACTACATCATACCCGTCAGATGCGTTTGCCGCGCTCAGAGCATGAGCAAATCAAACTGTTGATGGACGCCATGCTGGAGCAGCCCCGGGCCGATTTCTGGCAATCTCACCGCAAGAATCGCAGCCGCCTCCAAAGACAAGAAAAACCCATCTCTGGGAATTTGCGCGAGTCTCCGCTAAAGATAGCTGACTTTCAGCCGCCATGGCATAACGATAAGGGTGCGCGCGCCTGGATGCGCCAGGGAAAACACCTCTTGAAACGCGGCTTTTATGATGATGCCCTGGATGCTTTTGCAAACGTGATCCATGCTGAACCTGAATGGGGGGCCGCTTACATAAACATGGGCATTACTTACTTTTTGAGCAGCAAGTATGATCGCGCCCTGGTTCAGTTTTACAAAGGTCTTGGGTTGACCAACAACGACGATGAAAAGTCTTTGGCCTGGAATTATATCGGTGACACATATCGCCGTTTGCATGATGGCGACAATGCCATGCGGGCGTATCAGAAAATTTCAGAATCGAAGAAAAATGAAAATTCTTTGAGACAGCGCGCCCGGCGCGTTCTCATCTTCGGCAATTGTTAATTCTTGACCAAAAGGCAGGTAAACAATGTACATACCTCCGATCATCAGTATTTTAATCAGCGTACTGTTTGTCTGGATGACGACAAGTTTTGTCGTTATGTTCTGTCATGAATGGCTTTCGTCTCGATTGCGTTGGCGCGCAAAAATGCTCGAGACTACAATCCGCAACATGCTGTCCGATCCGGCGCTGGCAGATCAACTTTACAACCACCCTCTCATCCGCAGCCTGTATAGCGGCGTTGACGGGTCCTCAAAGCCCTCTTACATCCCTGCAAGCCAGTTCGCTCAGGCTTTGATGGATATCGTTGTCGGCGCCGCATCTGAAGCATCCCTGATTCAGCATTATCTTTACAAACTGCGTTGGGAATTGCCGCGCCTCGATAAAAATACACGACTGGAAGCGCAAAAACGGATTAATATCCTGCTGGTCCTGACCAGGCGCGTGTTGGTCTCACAGCTCGATGAAAATGCCCAGGAGGCGGCTCTGGACGAGATACGCGCAGGATTGACAACCCTGGGCGAAGATTACCCGCCCCTGAAAGCAACTGTCGAGAGCATGATGACCACCGTTGCAATTCAGCAAAACCAGATTCGTGAAGGAATAAAATCTGCAACAGATACTGGCGTCGATGGCTACCCGGTTGCTGGCAACCGTTATAAAGAGGGGTTGATGGCGTTGAGCATTACCCATCCTCGCTTGAAGCAAATTCTTGGCGCCCTGTTGAGCGAGCTGATCAGTGCCGCTGTTGAGACGGAGAGTTCCCAGTTCCGCGCTCGTCAAAATATTGAAGATTGGTTCAATAACAGCATGGATCGCCTTTCCGGCTGGTATCGCCGCCGAGCCCAGACGCTGGCATATACACTTTCGATCCTCCTGGCTTTTCTCTTCAATATCGACTCGCTCTACCTGGCGAACATCCTCTGGCAGGATGCGTATACGCGAGACATGGTGGCAGATACAGCGACTGTTTTTATGCAAAAATATCCCGATGGCGCCCCGGAGATGCAATTGGATGAATTTCTCAACGGCCTGGGCAGTGAGCCCTGGTACAACGCTCTCCCAATAGGTTGGATTGGATTTTCCGATGCGGCCGAGGGTAGTATTCAGGGCAGGTGCGTGGCAGGCTCACTGGGCAGCGCCTATCACCTGCGATTCTTGGGTCAATGCTACCCACTCATTAACTTGCCGGGTTCCAACAACCTGACAGGTTGGGTACTAAAAATATTTGGTCTCTTGATCACCGGGATTGCTGCGGCTCAAGGAGCGCCATTCTGGTTCGATATACTCAAAAAGCTAATTAATGTCCGCATAGCGGGCGCAAATCCAATTGAACTCAAACGAGCTGTTGGATAACTTTCTCTACCCGTTCGCGTGATTATCATCAGGAGGAAATAATGTCTACAACTATTCCGCAACATATTACAGATTTGGTTGATTCGATGATTAAGGCTTATCCCACCGGTTTACCAGAGGGTATTAACTTCAATATCAACCTGAATGTCCATGTTTCGCAAGGTAACGAAATCACGCAATACGATGAAGATCAGGATTTGTATGAGAATCGGGTGGACGTTTCGGTTGATACCGTTGAAGCTCTCCCGCCTCAGCAGCCTGAGGCCACAACAGCGCCTTCGTACAAAGGACAATTTTTAGGGCTGTACCGTGTTGTTCCTCGTACTGCTTCCGGGCGAATAAAGATTCGCTCTCACTCAGAGCTATAAGCGGTCGAGGCATCTGTACAGCTTACAGATCGTCAATATGCCTGCATTAAAGCGCTTAAGCCTGGGCGCATCCAATACCTCGAGACCAGCGGTTATATTTTCTCGTCTGACAACGGCACCCACAACCTTTTTTACAAACAATTTGGCTTTGAAAAGCAATTATTGGTCATTGCCGAGATTCGCAGGGTTGGAGAAGGTGTTATGGGCCGGGTGGTTGGCATTGGCAGCGACCCTTACCTCTCAGATCCCAAGCCCCTCGATGTTGCGGTTACCAATTACAAGAATACCCCCTGGCTCGTGCATTTAATCGATGGCGTACAAATCTATGCCCCGATTCTTACGGCAGACAGTACACCGGGCTGGGTCGACATGCAGGATGTTGAAAAAGTCAGGTAAATCTGTGCGTTCTTATTCTTGCTGCAACACAAAAGTCCCGACGAAACCGGGACTTTTGTGTTGTGCGTTTTAGAGTAGATCGGGTTGTTCTTGTGGAACGTCCCCATTGTCCCCGTTGTCTTCGATTTCAGCGCCCGCTTTTTGTAAGTCGGCGGCGGCGATGCGCGCCAGGGCTGCAACCGAGTCGTTGCTTTGCAGGCGGATCATGTGTACGCCGCGCGTGGGTCTCCCGGCGGTTTTGATTTGCCTGACTTTCAGGCGCAGAATGATGCCATTGGCCGAGATGACCGTGACATCATCTTCAGCCTGAACAACGCGGGCGGTGACGATATTGCCTGTGATCGGCAGGGCCTTCTGGTCGATGGTGGCGATGCCGCTGGTTGCGCGTCCTTTGGCTGTGTATTGATTGAGCGGGGTTTGTTTGCCGTAACCGGCCTTGGTGATGATCAGCAGGGAGCCGCCTTCTTCGACCACTTCCATGCTGGTCACCCGGTCACCGTCTTTCAAGCGGATGCCCAGTACCCCGGCTGCAGAGCGACCCATTGGGCGCACCTGGGTTTCGGCGAAGCGTAAGGCCTGGCCTTTGGCTGTCACGATCATAATCTCGTCCTTGCCCCTGGTCAGACGCGCCCAACCCAATTCATCTCCGTTTTCGAGGTTCATGGCGATCAAGCCGGAAGGACGCACCGCGGCAAATTCTTGCATGTTGACGCGCTTGATCCTTCCCTTGGCGGTCATCAATGTGCAGTAACTGTTCCCGCCGAAATCGGCCACGGCGATGGCGGCCGTGATGCGCTCGCCAGGTTCAAGCGCCAGCACATTGTAGATCGAGATGCCTTTGCCGGTGCGGTCAGCGTCCGGGATTTGGTAGACTCTTTCGCTGTAGACTTTGCCCTTGTCTGAGAAGAAAAGCACTGTTTGCAGGGTTTGCCCTGGCAGCATGAACAGAACTTCATCCTCTTCTTTGGTTGTGTGGCCGGTGACGCCGCGTCCGCCGATGCCTTGTGATTTGTAAACGGCAGCGGTGGTGCGTTTGATATACCCGCGCTGGGTCAGGGTGATCAGTACGGCCTCGTCCTGTACCAGGTCTTCTTCGCGCAAGTGCTCCTGGGCGTCTGGGGCAATTTTGGTGCGGCGCTCATCGCCATATTTTTCGGCGATTTCCAATATGTCTTCTTTGATCAGCACTAAAATTTTTGAGGGGTTGGCGAGCAAGTCTTCCAGGTAGGCGATTTGCTCCTTGATCTGTTTGGCTTCTTCTTCGATTTTCCAGCGTTCCAGCGCAGCCAGGCGGCGCAGTTGCATATCGAGGATGGCCTGGGACTGGATTTCGCTCAAGCTGAAGCGCGTCATCAGTCTTTCGCGGGCGGTTTCGGCATCGGGCGCTTCGCGAATGGTCTGGATAACTTCGTCAATATTGGCCAGGGCGATCAGGTAACCATCCAGGATGTGGGCGCGGGCGCGGGCCTTGTCCAGCTCGAACTGGGTGCGGCGGGTGATGACATCCACGCGGTGTTCGATGAAGATGTGCAGGGAGCGTTTCAGCGTCAGGGTCCGCGGCTCGCCGTTGACCAGCGCCAGCAATTGCACACCAAACGTGGATTGCAGGGCCGTATATTTATACAGTTGGTTGAGTACTTTTTTGGGCTGTGCGCTGCGTTTGAGTTCGATGACAATGCTCATGCCGCGTTGATCGCTCTCGTCACGCATATCAGAGATTTGGTCAATTTTATCTGAGCGGACAAGTTCGGCAATCCGCTCGATCAGGGTGGATTTATTGACCTGGTAGGGGATCTCGGTGATAACGATGCGATGGCGGCCGGTTTTTGTCTCTTCGATATGGGCCACGCCGCGCAGGACGATACGCCCCTTGCCTGTCGTGTAGGCATAATGAATGCCTTCTTTGCCAACGATCGTGCCGCCGGTGGGAAAATCCGGCCCGGGGACGTGGGCCATTAATTGTTCAGCGGTGATATCTTCGACATTTTCGTAATTGTCGATCATGAAATTGATCGCGTTCGCAATTTCACGCAGGTTGTGGGGCGGGATGTTGGTTGCCATACCGACAGCGATGCCGGTTGAGCCGTTCAGGAGCATGTTTGGCAGTCGCGCGGGCAGCACCAGCGGTTCCTGGAGTGAGTCGTCGAAATTGGGGCCAAAGTCAACCGTGTTTTTCTCGATGTCGGCCAGCATCTCATCGGCCATTTTATGCAGGCGGGCCTCGGTGTAACGCATGGCCGCCGGGGCATCGCCGTCGACCGAACCAAAGTTACCCTGTCCATCGACCAGCATATAGCGCAGGGAAAAATCCTGCGCCATGCGCGCCATGGCCTCGTACACAGCCGAGTCGCCGTGTGGGTGATATTTACCGAGTACTTCACCAACAATACGCGCCGATTTCTTGTAACTACTGTTGCCGCGTATGCCCATATCGTGCATGGCGTACAAAATACGGCGGTGAACGGGTTTCAGGCCGTCACGGGCGTCGGGCAGGGCGCGGGCAACGATGACGCTCATGGCGTAATCGATGAAGGCGTCGCGCATTTGGTCGTCAATGTTTACTTGTTGAATCTGTCCAATTTCCATAAATATCCTCTTTCAAGCCACAGAGACACCGAAAGCAGCGGAAGAACATCCCGCGCCGCCTGTGTCTCTGTGGCGAACTCATCTATCGCAACTTGGCAATTATACCAAAAACGCTTGTCAAAAGCGGATGGGATGTGTATAATCTAACGGCTTTCGGGGCGTGGCTCAGACCGGTAGAGCGCTCGGTTCGGGTCCGTGAGGTCGGAGGTTCAAATCCTCTCGCCCCGACAGAAATTCTTCTCTCGCTTGACCCGTAAGGCGAGAACGCAGGCTGGCAGAAATGCCAGCCTGTTCTTTTTTTAAGCCAGACTGCCGGGGATTGAGACCCTCGGCTACTTAAAAAGACGTTTAAAGGCGACTGGCTAGTCCGCTTTACCACTCCGTGGCACTTTACCCTGCGTGGCACGCGTATATGTCCGGGCGGGGCCGGGTTTGTATTCTCAGGTTTGGACTTGCCAAACTTGAAAAGCCTGAATGGTCAATCATTCACAATCGTGGTTTAATACTGTGTTTATGAATAGTTTTGTTTGCGGAGCAATGCATGACACCTGACAACCAGCAGCTTGACGCCCTGAAATTTATCCTCGAACACGCCCTCCAACCCGCGCAATTGGATGATCATCCCTGGGCGCGCAGCTTGCTGGTTGTCCAAGCAAACAATCAGGGTAAGTCTCCCGGTCAACGTCTTGTCGCTGCCGTCTCGCGCTTATTTGCCGAGAGCATGCCCGCAGTTCCTCCGCGCCAGGGAAAACGGTTGGATACGCATTGGGGCGAGTTTGGTCTACTGGCGGCGCAGTATTTTGCTCCAATCCTGCATGGCATGCCCGCGCCCGCCTCTTTGCGGGATGCCTGGGGACGAATCGACCAGAGCATCCTGTTATTTGTTTATCAAAAACCTGAAGATGAGCTTTCGCAGGCGGAGAAAGACAACTATAAATTGGTGGCCGACGAACTGGAGGTTGCCCCGCACAGCACACTGAGCGACTGGCATCGCAAAGGGCTGCAACGTTTGTTGCAGGCTATCATCGTTCGTGAGGCTTACCTGGCCAAATCTTTATCACAAAAAGCCAGTATTTTGCCGGATGGAAGCGAGTTGCGCGCCTCGGCCTTACCAAATCAGCGCCGAAGAGCTGGCCTCGGAGTGTGGCCGCGGTTGCTGCTCTCTGTCTTTGGTTTGCTTTTGCTTGTTTTGCTCCTGGCCGGCGGACTGAAAGCCCGTCAGGTGTACGCCCAGGTTATACAGTTGCGCCAGGAGGCCCTCGCGTTGCAATCATTGCTCTCCTCGCCTGACGGATTGCTTGAGCGTGCGCGCCAGGCTGGTCCGGCGCTCTCGGCTTTTCGGTCAAGTTTTCTCGGTTTGAAAGCCGAGGTCGAGCCATTTTTGTGGCTAACGCCCATGCTCGGTTGGGTGCCGGAATACGGCGGGGAACTGGCAGCCAGCCAGGATTTGTTGGCCTATGCCGATTCCCTGCTGGCGGCGGCGGATGGCGCTGTTCAGGCTGCTGCCCCCATTTTGGAGCAAGAAGACCCGGCAACCCTGCCGCCTGAGCGTCTGGTGGGGCTGCTGGCTCAAGCCGGGCCGCAACTGAGCGAAGCGCGAACCCACCTTGAGCAGGCTTTTGCCGCCCGCGCCCGGTTGCAACCGGAAAGTTTTTCCCCACAGATAGGGAATATGATTAGCGACGATCTCGACCCGCTGACAGCCCTGATGCAGGACAGCCTTTCCCTGGCGATTGAATTGCCGCGCGCGCTGGGCGCCAGCGATGAGGGTCCCAAAACGTACCTGCTCCTGGCCCAGAACGAGGACGAACTGCGTCCTACGGGCGGCTTTATCACTGCGGCGGGCACGGTATTGGTGCAGGATGGCCGCGTCAGCAAACCAGTTTTTGTGAATTCGGGTTTTCTTGAAGACTGGAGCAAGCCTTATCCGACCGCCCCCTGGCAGTTGGCTCATTACATGAACAGCCCGGTTTTGATTTTCCGGGATGCAACCTGGTTCACGAACTATCCGACCACCGCCCTGTATGCCGAGCAGTTATATTCTTACGTTAACGCGCACTCCGTGGATGGCGTGATCGCTTTCGACCAGCAGTTCCTGGTTAAGCTGCTACAAGCTACCGGGCCTCTCAAAGTACCAGGGGAGCCCGCAGCGGTCAGCGCAGGCAATGTGATCGAATTAATCCGTCAGTCCAAACAGCCTACGGCTGAAGACCTGGCTGACCCGGAGTGGGACAATAAGCAGTTTCTAAATGACATCGCCCCGGTTTTGATGGCGGAAGTTATTTCCGGGCGGGTGGGCTGGGAGCGCCTGGCTGAAACCTTTTTGACGGCGCTGGAAGAACGCAGCCTGCTGATCCAGGTCGATAACCCGGTTCTGGCCGACTATCTTGCCCGCCAGGGCTGGGACGGGGCTGTGCAGCCCATGGAAGCCGATTTTCTGATGGTGGCAGATTCCAATATTGGCTTCAATAAGACCAGCGCAGTGATTGAAACCAGCCTGGAGTATGATCTTGACTTGCGTGCCATGCTCTCCCCAACGGCGGTCTTGAGCATTACCCATAAAAACAACGCCGCCGAGATGTTTACCTGCTCGCAGTGGGCGCAAAAAAACAGGGCCGAAGGCGAAAAATCTTACCCGATCACAGATTGCTATTGGAGTTACACGCGCGTTTATCGCCCGGCCGGGACGCAGCTGATCGACTCGCTGGCCCAATTCATCCCGGCCAACTGGATGTTGACGTATCGCAGCGTTCCAGCGCGCGTGGACGATCTTGGCAACGAAGAGATTGGCGGAATACAGGCCTTCGGCACGCTCAAGGTCATACCGGGCGGCCAGTCTGAGACCACCATGATGCGCTTTGCCTTGCCGTTGAATATTTTCCAAATGCAGGCTCAGGATGGGTTGATCGCTTATCGCCTGCGGGTGCAAAAGCAGCCTGGAACACTTGATATTCCTTTCCTGGTTCGGGTTCAGCTTGCGCCAGGCTCGGCGATTTATCGTGTGCCTGATGGCGCAATCATTGAGGGAGATACGGTAACCTATCGGGCGGGCCTGCAAACCGACCTGGAATTTGAAATATTTTTCTATCCCCCTTAAATCCGGCAGAAATCCGAAGTGGGGAATGCGGCTTCTACGTTAGAATTAACCTGATGGTTCTCTGATATTTGCCTTAAAGAAACCCGCATCCCCAAAATGCGGGGCCTATCACGGGAATTTCTAAAGAGCCAACTTGATGTTATTCAAATATAGGAGGAAAACATGAAAAATATATCCAGATCTTTCTTATCCTGGCCCTTACCCTTTCCATCATTGGCCTGGCGCGGACCGGCCCGGTTTGGGCTGGCATGTTCCAGCCTGCCGCCAGCGATCCGGTATTGTATTCGCCTTTGATCCCGGCCAATATTGACAACGCGCCGCTTGCCTCGAAATACACTATCACCGAAGACGGTCTGTATAACGTGGGTGGCGTCTGCTTGTTCGAAGTCGATTTCAACGACCCTGACGGCGCGAAAAAGTTGAAAATCGATGCCGATGCCGAAATCCCGCTGGAAGAGTCGACCGGGGTGCCTTTCTCCGGCGAAGGCGACCTGTTCTTCCCCGGCTGCCATTTTGTTCATTACAAGCAGGATCAGGTGGTCAACCCCATGCTGGCCGAAGACGCCAGCACCAAGGTTTGCTTTGGCGCCAATCCTGATTTTGAGATGAGTATTTATTATTATCTAGACAATCCGGCGGGTGGAACGCGCACCTGGGCTGAGATCCCGAGCGCCCTTGAAGACAACGGCCGCTTGATTTGTTCCACCGGGCCATATACCGGCGTCTATATGCCGGCGGGCGTACTCCAGCCGCGGCCAGGCGCTGAAGAACCCGGCGCCAACCCGCTCTTCCCGGGCGGCGTGGGCGGTTCGGTGCAGCCCCCCGCTTCCCGCATTTCCTTCGCGGCTTCGGGATCCTATGCCGTGGGCGGTGTTTGTATCATTCGGGCCGAATATAAGGTCGCCGGTCTTTCGAACGAGGTTTTTGTGGCCTACCCCGAGCAGGATACGGCGAGTGTTCCCTTCCCTGGCGTTGATGAAGGCGATCTGCTCTATTTCCCCGGCTGCCATGTTGTCCATTTCCGCGACGCCAGCCTCAAAGAACAAATGAACAAGGATGAAGAAGAGGGCGAATGGGAAATCTGTTTTGCGGCCCGCCCCGGTAAAGAGATGACCATCTACTATTACAGCGATGATCTTGATGAGGCCACCCCGCCCTGGATCGCGCTCGAAACTACGACTGAAGATGGCCTGGCCTGCGCAAAAGTGGCTGATTTCACAGCCGTCTACACCCCTGCCGGACGTTAAGCCTGTTTTGCCGTGTGACTTTATGACAGGATGGAGGCTCAAACCTCCATCCTGTCCTTCTTTTGCGATGCAAAGATATAAAACTCTCCTGCCGATCCTGTTACTGTCTTTCCCGCTGATGGGTGTTTATCTGGCCTGTATGGCTCCCGGCCTGGCCTGGGCCCATTTCGGCGCGGATGGCGGCGACTTGATCACGGCGGCTGCTACGGGAGGCGTGGCGCACCCCAGCGGTTATCCGACCTACCTGCTCCTGGCGCGCCTCTTCCAGTCCCTGCCGTTTGGCGTACTGGCTTATCGCACCAACCTGCTTTCTGCGCTGGCAATGACCGCGGCTTCGGTTTTTATTTACGCCCTTGTGAGCAGGCGGCTGCCTGGGGACAATCCGTTTTTTATTCATTTGTCCGGCCTGGCAGCGGGCTTTGCTTTTGGCCTGGCCCCCCTGGCCTGGTCGCAGGCGGTCATTACCGAGGTCTATGCCCTGCACAACTTATTTGTGGCGATTCTTTTATATCTGTGCTTTGGCGGGAATCGGTCCGAGCCAGCAGCCCGGCACCCTGACTGGCTGATCGGTTTGACCTTTGGCCTGGGACTTGGCAATCACAGCACGCTTTTTTTGCTGTTCCCGATCGTATTTGCCGTTAGTTTTCAACATTGGCGGGCCCGAACCCGTTCGATTTCTCTGCGCTTGTGGGGCTTGATTGCCGGCTTGATGATTTACCTGGTCTTGCCAGTGCGTGCCCTGTCTGCTGCGCCGGTGAATTGGGGCAACGCGGCCACACTGGATGGCTTTTTGTGGCTGATCTCGGGCCAGCTTTATCATGGGCAGTTTTTTGCGCTTTCGGGGGGCGATTTGCTGGAACGAGTCTCGGCGTTGGCGGCTTTGCTGTGGGGACAATTTGGCCTGATCGGGCTGCTGTTTGGCCTGTATGGGGCCTTTAACGGGCGGCTTTCCGATTCGCTTCAGCGCAGTTTGGCCTGGATCGTTTTTGCTTCGACAGCCCTGGCCCTTGGATATGCCACCAGCGACTCTTTCTTATATTTCCTCCCGGCGATTTTATGTTTTTCGATCTGGATTGGGGCCGGTTTGCATGGCCTGATGGCGGGCATCTCATCCCGCTGGATGCGCGTTGCGCGGTTGACAGGCTTGTCTTTTTTTGTGATCCTGTTTATCCAGGCGGGCATGAACTGGCCGCAGGTCGATGCCTCCGCTGATATGCGCGCTGAAAAATTCGGCGAGCAGGTTCTTTCAACGGTTCCGGCGGATGCGCTGCTCTTTGCCGAGGGCGACCAGGCGATTTTTGCGCTTTGGTATTTTCATTTTTCACTCGGGCAGCGCCCGGATCTGGCTATTGTGGCAGCCGATCTGCTGCATTTCCCCTGGTATCTTGAAAGCCTGCAAAATGCCTACCCCGAATTGAAGATACCCGGCCCATATCCTTTTGCGCAGACCCTGGCGGTTGCCAACCCTGACCGCCCAACATGTACAGTGCGTTATGACCGCTGGACACAGCTCTATTGCCAGCCCGCTATTGGTTCCGGCGAGTAGTTTGCAACACTTATATTACGTTTTCTCAACAGGATAGGGGGTAAGATTTAGAAAGTTCAACCTGTATATTTACTGTTGAGGAGAAGTTTTCCGATGGAAATCAAACATTACCTGGGCATGTTACAACGCTGGGCCTGGCTGCTGGCCCTGGGATTAATCCTTGGGGGAACAGCCAGTTACCTTTTTAGCGTTAACCAATCGCCCGTTTATCAATCCAGCACCAAATTGCTGGTGATTCGCGCCCCACAAGGGCAAAATTCTGACCTGGCCTACCTTGCCAGCCAGCAACTGGCCCAGACCTTTATTCAACTTCTAAAAACCAAACCGGTACTGGACAGCGCCTCGGCTGAGCTGGGCTATCGGATCAGCTCCAACCAGATCAAAGCCGAACAATTGCGCGATACCCAGGTCATCACCCTGACCGTTGAAGACAACGATGCCGGGCGCGCTGCGGCGATCGCCAATACCCTGGTGGGTGTTCTGGTAGCCCAGAACGACAGCCTGCAGTCCAGCCGTTACCTGACCAGCGAGGAAGGTTTGCAGGCGCAGGTGGGGCAGGTTGGCGGGCAGATCGACCAACTGCAAGAGCAGATCAACCGCCTGACCATGGAAAATGTCGAGGAGCAGATCGTCCAGGCTGAAGCAAAAATCGCCCAGTTGCAATCCGAAATTGCCTCGCTGGAAAACGATATTTACTACACCACCAATCGCGGCAGAACCCCGGACCTGGCCCCCACCGAGTGGACGGCCCGCCTGGCGCAGCTAAAATCCACGCTCGAGCTTTACCAGCAGATTTATGCGAACCTGCTCGTGCTCGGCAAACCGACCAGCAGCGGCGCTTCGGACCGCCTGACTCACTTACAGAAGACGCTCGAACTGTACCAGCAAATCTACCTGCAATTGCTGGGCAGCCTCGAAGAGGTGCGCCTGGCGCGCCTGCAAAACACCCCCAGCATTGTTCAGATCGAAGAGGCCGCAGTCCCCGGGTCTCCTGTGCGGCCTTTACCTGTTCGAACCGCCATGCTTGGCGCGGCGGTCGGGTTGATGCTGGCCTTTGGCATTGCTTTTGCGATCGAATATCTCGATGAAAGCCTGCGTTCGCCGATGGATGTCGACCAGGTGCTTGGTTTGCCTGTCCTGGGCTATATTGCGGATATGAAGCCAGCCGAAGGCCCTCGCCAGTTGCATGTGGCTGCCTTCCCGCGTTCGCCTGCCGCGGAAGCGTTCCGAAACTTGCGTTCAGGCATTGAGTTTTCCGGCGAGGATCAACCGCCCAAGACCCTGCTGGTGACCAGCTCGCGTCCCGGCGAAGGCAAGACCACCGTCGCCTCGAACCTGGCCGCTATTTTTGCCCAGAGCGGCAAAAGGGTGGTTTTGGTGGATGCCGACCTGCGCCGCCCATCGGTCCATCGCGCGCTTGGCATCCCGAACCGGCTTGGACTGACGACCCTTTTTCGGGACTCTCTCAAGCTCGAATCGGTTTGGAAACACTCGAACGGTATCTCGCGCGGGATGCTGGTCATCACCAGCGGCAGCCTGCCGTCCAACCCGTCTGAATTGCTGGGTTCTGAAAAAATGCTGCACATCCTGGCCGAACTGCGCCAGAAGGCAGATGTGATCATCTTTGATGGCCCGCCGATGATGGTTTCGGACGCCCAGATCCTTGCCAGCCTGATGGATGGCGTTTTATTGGTTTTACAGCCGGGCAAATCCCCGGCGGATGAGGCCAAATCGACCCTGGCGCAACTGAAGCGCAGCGGCGCAAAGGTGATAGGGACGGTTTTCAACCGCGTGCCCCAAAATGGCGGCCAGCATTATGGCGGGTATCGCTATTACTCGACCGATACCTACAACACTTACGAACAGCAAAAGCCGATTCCCCCCATCCGGGTCATGGCGCCTGTGCCGGCAGCCT
The DNA here is from genome assembly GCA_022013685.1 of Anaerolineae bacterium. Taxonomy (GTDB): domain Bacteria; phylum Chloroflexota; class Anaerolineae; order Anaerolineales; family Villigracilaceae; genus UBA8950. The sequence continues at coordinate 7,596 of JAKLPV010000200.1, read as the reverse complement.
TTGAACCGGCCACACGTCCCAACGGCCATCATGCCGCCGAACTTGTGAACTGACATGCCAGCCGTCCTGTTTGTCTGTACCGCCAACCAGTTTCGTTCGCCGATCGCGGCCGCCTGTTTCGCGCGCAAATATGAAGCCCTGGGCTGGCAGTCGAATTGGCTGGTTTCCAGCGCGGGGACGTGGGCGCTGCCGGGCAACCCGGCCCTGCCATCGGCCATCCAGGCGGCCTATCGCCTGGGCCTTTCGCTGGCGGAGCATCGCTCTGTGCCGATCAGCGCCCGCCTGGTTTCGATCCAGGACTTGATCCTGGTCATGGAAGCCGGCCAAAAGGAAGCTTTGCGGGCCGAGTTTTCCATCTTTCGCAAGCGGATCTTGCTGCTCTCCGAAGTGGTGAACGACCGCTCTGAAGATATTCCCGACCCGGTGGCGCATCCTGATATCCCCGCTTATGAAATTGCCAGCCAGATAAAAGACATGATCGAGCGCGGCTACTACCGGATTTGCGCCCAGGCGCTCAAGTCGCAGTCGGTTGCCGTCCCCTGATTTTGGCGCGAAATCAAACCAACCATTTTTGTTATGGACAGAAATGGATAAATCATGAATCCCTGGCCCGTTTTTTGAGAATGGCAACCAGGGTCAGGAGGGCGTCTTTCAGAATGCCTGTCCAGCGGATCAGGTACCAGGCCGGCAGGGTCCAATTGGTTTTTAGTTTATAGCGCCAGCGCATGTAGGCCGGACTGGGCGCGAGCAGGGCCATGAACAGCCGCAAACGGGCGTAGCCTGTAAGGGTGTTTAGTTTTTGCAGTTCGATCAGGGTGTGGGTTTCTGGCCTGGCCTGTTTGTTTTCGACCAACCCTGTGTGCCGGTCAGAAAGTTCCGACAGGGATGCGCGCAGTGGGTCTGGCAGGGGTGTATCGAAGCAGGTTACTGCGCGGGCGAGGGCGGCGCTCAAGGCGGAACCCCATTCGAAAAGCCGGGCCTGCGCAATCAGGGCCTGCCAATCCAACTCTTGCCCGTAAAAACGGATGAGTTGATCAATGTCATAAAACCAGCGCAGGGGCGCGTTTTGCCCACCATGTTGCAGCATGGCATGGGCTGCAGCGAATAATAGCTGGGCCGTGGGGCTCAATATGCGCAGGCCGGGATATTTTGCATGTTCCAGCGGCCGGGTTTGCTGCCAGAACCAATCCATGGGTACGGCAAAAGTAAAAGATTTTTCGGCGACCAGGCTGTCGTGAATTTCGAGCAGATGGGCGGGCGACCCCAGTTTGCGCAGGCAGGCGTGGTGGCCGATCAGGTCGTTCAGGCCGGATGCGGCGTCTGGCGCTGCGTCCACATAACCCAATGCGCGGGCGATCTGAACCGCCTGGTCGAGCTTTGCCCGGGGAACCAGGATGTCGAGGTCGCCCATCGGTCGCAGGCCAATATCCGGATAGATGGTCAGCGCGAAACAAGCGCCTTTCAGCACCACGACCGGGATTCCGGCTTCGTCGAACAGGCGCGCTAATACTTCCAACTCTTGCAGTATCTTCTGGTTCGTACTCCAGGTGGCGGCATAGGCCTCGCGCAATGCAGCGCGCGCAAAATCGGGGATGGAGGAGATGGTTCCGGCCTGGGAGAGCTTCCAATACAGCAGCGGCGCAAGGCCCTGGCTTTGTGCCTGGGCGAGCAAACCTGCCCAGGCCGTGGATGATAACTCGGCGCTGTTGGCATTGCCGGTGATGAACTGCTGAACAGGTATGGGAGGATCGCTTGGGTGGGTCAATTTTATTCTTCGCGGCGGATCTATTTGCCGTTTGTATCCATTGTCGCGTAGCCAAATTTATCTGTTCTGACCTTGGGCCAGGTTGCCAGGGAGATCGGGGTTGTCCCGGCCTGCTGGGTGATCTGGGCGCAGGCCATAACGGTGTGGGCGTCGAGCGGCTGGAAGCTGTACAGGTTCAGGTCGCCGTGGGGCGTAATGCCCTGCAGCGGGCCGGACAAAAACTTTAATTCACCGAATTTGGGGTGGCGCAGGTGGATGGTATTGTAGTTGATGAAGACATCTTCGTCGTGGAAGACCGGCGATTGCCAGTGTTCGCGGAAGATCGGCATACGGTTGAGTTCCGGCAGGATGACCTGGAAGTACCAGTGGGTGCGATTTTTGATGCTCATGGCTTTGTAGAGCAGCACCGTGCGGCGGAGAAAAGCATGGGCTGTTTCACCCATCATGCGGCGCTGTTCTTCGAACTCCGGGGCCATCAGGATGCGGATGATGTTGAACTGGGTCAGGAGATGCGGGGCGAGCAGTTTTTCGGGGGTGGCGTTGTAAATGACCAGCAGGCTCGGGTTGGCAAACAGGACATCGCCAAAACAGTCGGTGATGAAGGCCGGCGTCTGGATTTGGGCCAGCCCATCGCGCAGTTCCGACAAAGCCTGGTCGGGGGTTACGGTCGAAGCGCCGATATCGCTTTCTTCGAGTCCCGAGGCGCACAACAGAAAGGCTTCCCGTCCGCGGGCGGAGAGTTTCAGGGTCTGGGCCAGGCTCAGCAGCATGTCTGACTTGATATTGGCCTGGCGGCCCTGCTCTATTTTTTGCAGGGTGACCAACGGGATGCGCGAAAGCTCGGCCAGATCGTACTGGGTCATGACCTCGTCGAAATCGTTGCGCTGCTCTTTGCGCAAGGTTGCCAGCAGATGACCAAATTCTTTCCTGTTCATAGATCTCCTCCCTGGCCCGAAAAGGGCACTGCAACAGGGTTTGCTTGTGTAGTGGTCTGTATTGACCACCCAATTATACCATTTTAGTGTAGCTAGGTGGTATAGATGAGTTGACTTTGAGCCTTGAATTTAGCAAAAGTTTGGTAACATGCAAAGGTTGTTGAAAAGATAACCAAAGGCATGGCCTGTTTCAAGCCGGTTACAACTGCTTAGTGTGGGTTAGCAGAAGTTGCAGCTAATTTTTCGAAAGCATTTTAGGTAAAAAATCTTCGAACCACGAAGAAACGTGTTTTGTTGTGCCTTGTTAGCTGGATGAAGAGTAAACCGATGGCTATGGTTTGGTACGTAATGCGCAGCAAACCCAATAAGGAAGATTTCTTCTGCGATCAATTGTTGGCCCATCGCCTGGAAGTCTTTCATCCGCGCATCCCGGTGCGGACGGTCAACCCGCGCGCGCGCAAGGTGCGCCCGTACTTCCCCGGCTACATCTTTGTGCGGCTGGATCTGGAGCAGGTCAGCGCCGCCGTCCTGCACTGGATGCCCGGTTCGGCCGGGCTGGTCTGTTTTGACGCAATCCCCGCCAGCGTGCCTGAAGGCCTGATTGCCGCCATCCGCCGCCGGGTGGAGGAGATCAGCCGCGCCGGCGGCGAACAGTTGCAGAGTCTCAAGGCTGGAGATGTGGTGATCATCGAAGGCGGACCGTTCGAAGGCCATGAAGCCATCTTCGATACCAGCCTTTCCGGCAACGAGCGCGTGCGCGTCTTGCTCAAACTGCTGCGCGGACGCCAGATGCCGGTCGAGTTGCCGACCGGTTTGATCCAGAAAAAAAAGCAGCGCGTTTAGCGGCCCCGGCAAGGGCAGCCAGGCGCAAGGCCGAAATAAAAATAATCCCCTGCTGACATTGAAAGAGAATGTCGGCGGGGCGGATGCTTGCAAAAATTAATCATGACGGCAAATATGGAAAAAATCTCACCCACATCTGAAGAATCCTGGGACATGATCATCCAGGCCCAGCGCGGACTGTTCGACCTGCGCCTGGGTGAACTGTGGAAGTACCGCGACCTGGTGCTGCTCTTCGTGCGCCGCGATTTCGTCTCGGTTTACAAGCAGACCATCCTGGGGCCGCTCTGGTATCTGATCCAGCCGCTGCTGACCACGCTGACTTTTACGGTCATTTTCGGCCAGATCGCTAGCCTGCCGACTGATGGTCTGCCGCAGTTCCTATTCTATATGTCGGGGACGGTCGTCTGGGGCTATTTTGCCGAGTGCCTGAACAAGACCTCCAATACTTTTGTGCAAAACGCCAACCTGTTTGGGAAGGTCTATTTTCCGCGCATGGCGGTGCCGGTTTCGATTTTGCTCTCGAACCTGGTCACTTTCCTGATCCAGTTTGGCATGTTCCTGGCCTTCGTGGCCTTTTTCGCCCTGAGCGGCACGCCGATTGTGCTCAACTGGCTGTGGATTGCGCTCTCGCCGCTGTTGATGGCGATGATGGCCGGCCTGGGACTGGGCTTCGGGATCATCATCTCTTCGCTGACCACCAAGTATCGCGACCTGCGCTTTCTGGTGCAGTTTGGGGTGCAACTGCTGATGTACGCCACCCCGGTCATCTACCCGGTCTCGTCGATCCCCGAGCGCTTCCAGTGGATCATCCAGGCCAACCCGATGACCCCGATCGTGGAGGCCTTCCGCTATGCCTTCCTGGGAGCGGGCACGGTCGATCTCGGGCATTTGCTGTATAGTTTCGGCTTCATGCTCGTGGTCGTCTTTGTAGGGGCCGTCATCTTCAACCGCGTCGAGCAGACCTTTATGGATACGGTGTGAAAAAGTCTGCGCTATTTTTTATTATGCCAAAGAGTATATGAAACATCACGTTTGGTCCATTGTCTTACGGGTAGAAATACTATTGGCTGGTATTTTTTTGAGTGGAACTTCATTATTTGCAGTTTCACTTGGTATTGATGATGGGGTTAATTGGGGTATTGGTAGAATAGGAGCTTTGGTGATTGGCGGCTTGCTGTTGATGACTGGAATTGCTAGTAGTTTGCCAAGAGTCTCTAATTTTATCAGCGTTGATATCTTTGAATCAGGTGCGCGGTATTTGAACCGTGCATTTATTTGGTGCTTTTTAATTCTTATAAGTATCGAATTCAGTTTAAGGATCGCTTTATATAATGGCCCGGTAAGTATAGTTGAGACAAGTTGGTTTGGTAGTTTGCCCTCGGATAATTCGGTTATCTTTTATGGAAAAGAAGGATATTCGGTAACGCGGTATGGTAAATTAGGAGAAATTCATACCCCCTTTCAGGGCGTTGCGGAAAACATTATTGTTCTAGGGGATTCTTTTACTGAAGGGTGGCAAGTTTCAGATGATCTTAAATACACTTCTGTTGCAGAGACAGTTTTACGCGGAAGGGGTCGTGCGATTGACATTCGAAACCTAGGGCGATCAAGCTTGTCCATCGCGGACTATGTGAGTTGGATACCCAATTATCAATCATTGTTTCACGCACAAGTGATCGTAGTTCAGTTAGCTCTTGATGATTTTGTAGAATCATTTCATCAGGATAAGTTGAACTATTTTATTGTCCAAGAAGATAAAACTATTGAATTGGTACATAAATATGATGTTTCGAGTGATTTAGTTTTGTCCGTTGAAAAGAATAATATTTTTCCTCAATTAGTGCTCATTGGAACTGATCGGTTGGAAAAAATGAACAAAATGAAAGGCATTGTTTCAGATGCGACCTCACCACCAACTGATTTCGATCCAGAGCTGATAGATCAGCAATTGCAAAGGCTTCTTGATGTTTGTAATGGTGTTCCGCTTATTTTGATATTAAATCCAGGTGCCCCGCAGATTTCCGAGAATCAGGTTATAACAAATGATCCAGCTCACAAACTTTTGATCGAATTGATATTATCTCGCCATCCTCAGATAACTATTGTTGATCCTCTGCCAGAGTTTCAAGAAATCAGCTTAGAAGGATATTTCCCCAAGGGGTTTTTCAACAGTCCAGTTCCTGGTCAAGGTCATTGGAATTCATATGGTCAAAAAATAGTAGGTAAGCTACTTGCGGAAGCCATTGAACAGGTGTTGCCGTGAGCTTTGTCTCGATTGAATTTGCAATTCTTATAACGGTTGTTCTCACGCTTCTTGCTTTCATTAAGTTACCATTCGCTCGTAAACTTATTTTGCTGTGTGCCAGTTGTATCTTCTATGCCTGGTGGGATTGGCGCTTTCTGGGTATATTAGCGACCGTCACTGTTTTGGATTATTACATTACTCGTTGCTTGACTACAACCACTTCAAAAAAGAAACGCGATTTGTTGCTATGGATTAGTATTCTTGTCAACTTGGGGTTTCTTGGTTTTTTCAAGTATTTTAATTTCTTTATTGATACTTTAAATCTGTTTACTCAGATGTTGGGATGGCGCATCGGTACTCTCGATATTATTCTTCCGATAGGTATTTCCTTCTATACTTTCGAAACACTCAGCTATGTTGTTGATGTGTATCGAAAAGTGGCTCAACCGGCCAAATCCCTGTTGGATTACGCCATATTTATCTCTTTTTTTCCGCGTCTAGTGTCTGGTCCGATAATGCGCGCTGCACAGTTTTTGCCTCAACTGGAAAGGGGCATTCAGCTTAATCTTAATAATGTTTTCGAGGGTTTGCAGTACTTTTTACGCGGCATGCTTAAGAAAATGGTTATCGCGGATAATGTTGCTATTATGGTCGATCAGATATATTTATCCCCCAATTTATTCTCATCTACAACAATCTGGCTGGGCGTAGCGGCGTATTCGGTTCAAATCCTATACGATTTCTGGGGCTATACCGATATGGCATTCGGCATCGGAAAAATGTTGGGGATCGAATTACCACTAAACTTTAACCTGCCTTATACATCACAATCTATTACCGAATTTTGGAATCGCTGGCATATTACATTATCTTCGTGGTTAAGAGATTACATTTTTTTTCCAATTCGGCGTAATCTACTTAAACACCGCGAACGTATTCCTGAATGGGTTACTCTATTTTTGCCACCTCTAATAACCATGTTATTGGGAGGTTTGTGGCATGGAGCAAATTGGAACTTTGTGCTATGGGGCGGATTGCACGGTGTTTACCTTGCCACAGAACGGTTGGTATTTGACTCCAAGCCAACACAGCATTCTTGGACATCTCCGTTGTCTTATCTACGTTCTTTTTTTGTATTTGTTCTATTGACAATCACATGGGTCTTGTTCCGTTCTCCTAACTGGCAGACCGCTATTTTAATTTTCAAAAAATTATTGTTTGTTGAAATGCAATATAACATTGAGTGGTATTTCGTTTGGGGGCTGATTTCAGTGCCTCTGGTTGTTGTTGGCGGCTGGTTTGCACGCCGCTTTGAGTGGAAATGGCCCATACTGCCGATCCAAAAAAGCTATGCGCCAGCATTTATATTTCTTGAGATATTGATTATTTTCTTCTATTCTCCATTGAATACATCTCCGTTTATTTATTTCCAGTTCTAATGTATACGAGTTGTTAGGTAAAATTGGTGCAGGTGAAGTTGATGTTATAGCCTAATCTGCTGGCTAAAGTTGTAAAAAGCACAATAAGTTGGGAATCTTTTATGAACACAGTTATTTTCGTTGAACATCTCTCTAAAACTTATCGCCTGGGCCAGGTCGGCTCGGGGACGTTTACAAATGACATGAAGCTGTGGTGGGCCAAGCTCCGTGGCAAGCCCAACCCCTTGCTCAAAATTGGCGAAGCCGACCATGGCAACCGCGAAGGTGAAGAACTGATAGCTTTGCGCGATGTTTCTTTCACAGTTCAACAGGGTGAAGTGCTTGGCATTATCGGCCGCAACGGCGCAGGCAAGACCACGCTCATGCAGT
>JAKLPV010000199.1 GCA_022013685.1 Anaerolineae bacterium | reverse complement strand
CGGGTTCTGAACGGCTTCCGTATTGACGCTGACCTTCTCCGCACCGGCCAAGATCACCTGCCGCATATCCTCCACGGTCCGGATCCCGCCCCCCACCGAAAAGGGGATAAAGACCTGTTCGGCCACGCGGTTGACCACATCCAGCATGATCCCGCGGTTGTCGCTGGAAGCAGTGATATCATAAAAGACCAATTCGTCCAGGCCTTGCTCGTAATACTCTTTGGCCTTTGCCACCGGGTCGCCGATGTCCTGGGTATCTACGAACTTCACCGATTTGGCCAATTTGCCATCGCGTACATCGAGGCAGGAGATAATGCGTTTTGATAACATAATATGCTCTCATTCCATGTCATTGCGAGCGAGCGGTTTCCAGCGAGCGAAGCAATCTCCCAATGCAGGGTAATTTCCGTTAAACGGGAGATTGCTTCGTCGGGCTACGCCCTCCTCGCAATGACATTTACCAATTACTAAAATTTTCCAACACCTTCAGCCCCACCACCCCGCTTTTCTCGGTGTGGAACTGAACGGCGAACAGGTTGTCTTTGCCAATCGCCGCCGGGAACTCGCTGCTATACTCGCTGACAGCGTAGATTTGGGTTGGGTCGGCCGGTTGGGGGTAGAAGGAGTGGACGAAGTAGAATTCGTCGCCGGGGCGCAGATGACTCAGCAGCGGATGCGGCTTGAGCACGCTGACGGCGTTCCAGCCCATATGCGGGATTTTCAGGGTAGGGACGGAGCATTGCTCCGCCCTTACTGGTTGGCAGAACCGAACAGTTTTCCCTGCCAGCAACCCCAGGCATTCAGCATCGTCTTCTTCCGACGAATCCAGGATGATCTGACAGCCAATGCAAATGCCTAAAATTGGTGTGCCGGCTGCGAAAGCATCCTTCAGGGCCGAGTCCAACCCGCGCTCGCGGAGAACGCCCATAGCCGCGCCAGCGGCCCCAACGCCGGGGAAGATAATCTTGTCGGCGCGGCGAACAAGCTCCGGGTCGGCGGTGATCTGGCAGGCAATCCCCAGATGGTCGAGCGCCCGTCGAACCGAAGTCAAATTCCCAGCTTTGTAATCCACCAAAGTTATCATATAAATCTCCAAAATCGTTTATAATTAGTTAGTCAAACTAATCAAAAGGTGTGCTATGGAAAAAATCCTGCTTGAATTCATTGCGACTCTCGATCATTCGCTCAAAAAAAAGCAAAGCGATGGCTTTTCGCAATTGACGGTTAGCCAGTTTCAGTATATCGACGCGATTGCGGCGCTGGATAGCCCAACCATGAGCGATGTGGCTGCCCGGTTGGGGTTTTCTAAGGCTTCGGCAACGACGGCCATCGACAAACTGGTGGCGCTGGGCTTTGTCTCCAAAACCCAATCGGAGATGGATAAGCGCGTTTTTCACGTTGGCCTGACCGAGGCGGGTGGGCAGTTGGTTCAGGCCAAGTTCCAGACCCTCAAGGAATACGGCGATTTTATCGCTGCGGCGCTGACGGCGGACGAGGCGCGCCAGTTCGAAGCGATTTTGACCAAATTGGTGCAGGTTTTCAAAGGATAAACAATGCTGATCACAATTTTTACCATGGGTTCGCGCGGCGATGTTCAGCCGTACCTGGCGCTGGGGCTGGCGCTGAAAAAAACCGGGGCGCAGGTGCGCCTGGTGACGCTGGAGGCGTTTGCGGATTTTGTGCGCAGCCTGGGACTGGAGTGTTACCCCATCCCCGGCGACCTGGCGGGGGTGATGAATAGCGCTGTCGCCGACAATGCCCGCCAGGCCGACAACCCGCTCAAGTTTTTACTCAGTTTCAACGAGTTGAAAAAACTTGGGTTTGCCATGCAAGGACATTTTTTCGCGGCCTGCCAGGATGCCGACCTGATTGTATATCATCCCGGTCTGGCGATTGGCTATTTCACAGCGCAGGAGCGCGGAATCCCATCGGTGCTGGCCGCGCCTTTTCCGCTTGCGCCGACCCGCACTCATCCATCGCTAATTTTTTACGATGGTCCACGCCTGGGCGGGGCTTATAACCTGCTGACGCACCGCATTTTCGAGCAGCTTTTCTGGATGGTCTCTCGCGGCGGGGTGGCCGATTTCTGGAAGCAGAAATTTGGCCGCCTGCCCACCGATTTTGGTAGTCCCTTCCCACGCCAGACGAGCGTGGCGCGCCCGACGGTGGTTTCGTGCAGCCCGCATGTTTTTGCGCAGGCCGCTGATTTTCCGTCGCACGTTCATCATACCGGTTTCTGGTTTTTGGATGAAGAACCCGGCTGGAAGCCGCCCGCCGCGCTGACGGATTTTCTCGAACGCGGCCCCGCGCCGGTTTACGTTGGCTTTGGCAGCATCGGCGACCCGAAGCAGGCTGCCCAGACTGCGCGCACGGTGGCCGAGGCGCTGCGGCGGACCGGTCAACGCGGCATTTTGGCCACCGGCTGGCAGGGCGGCTCGGGTCAGGCACTGCCAGATACCATCTTTACGCTCGATAGTGCCCCGCACGCCTGGCTGTTCCCGCGCATGGCGGCAGTTGTCCATCACGGCGGGGCGGGCACGACGGCTGCCGGGTTGCGGGCAGGTGTGCCGTCCGTTGTCATCCCGCACGGGCTGGATCAGCCCGCCTGGGGCCGGCGCGTGTATGAGTTGGGTGTCGGGACGAGCGTGCCGCACAAGAAATTGACCGCGCAGAATCTAGCAGGGGCGATTGAGTTGGTGTTAAAGAGCGAGGTGCGCGAGACGGCGAAAGTGTTGGGCGAAAAAATTCAGGCGGAGAATGGCGCAGAGACAGCTGCAAAAATCATCCTTGCGTCCATCGCCGCCCAAGCAACCAGGCGGCAGGGATAGTGAGAAGTGCCAGGACGGCCATGCCGCAGCCAGACAAACGAACGATTTGCATCCAGGCAGCGCGAGTTTCGTAGGTTTGCTGCGTGGCTGGCGGCATTTGTTCGTAATCTTGAAAAGGCAGGCTGAAAGGGTCAGGTACCAGGCCGAGACAGAACAAGCCCAGCCCGACAAGCAGAACAATTATTGCCAGAATTAGAATTTTTCGGGATGTTTTCATGCTCAACCTGTTTTACACTGACTCAAGCAATGCTTTTTCCAGTGAGAGTTTACCTTCGTAGAGCGCCCGGCCAATGATGACTCCAGCCAGCCCGGCTTTTTTGACGCGGATGACATCTTCCAGGCTGGAGACACCGCCCGAGGCGACAACCTTCAAGCTGGTAGCGGTTTGCAGCTCGACGGCGGAATCAACGCTGACGCCTGTCCCGACCCCGTCGCGGCGGACATCGGTCAGCACACACCATTCCAGCCCTTGCGCCCGGAAGCGATTCCCCGCTTCGAGCATGGTCAGTGGCGTGGACTCTTGCCAGCCTTTGACCATTACCTGCCCATCGCGGACGCCGATGTCAGCGGCAATGCGGCTTGGGCCGTAGCGGGCGATGGCCCAGTCTACCAGCGCGGGGTTCTGGATGGCAGCGGTGCCCAGAAAAACCCGTTCCGCGCCCATTTCGAGCGGGATGCGGATAGTCTCCTCGTCGCGGATGCCGCCGCCGAATTCGACTTTCAGCCCGACAGAGAGAATTGCTTCGAGGGCCTTGAGATTGGCCTGGGCGTCTTCGCCAAACGCGCCACTCAGGTTAATGACGTGAATCCAGTCTGCGCCTTCGGCCTTAAATTGCTCGGCCTGGGCGCGAGGGTCGTCGCCGTAGGTGGTCTGGCGGGTCGGGTCGCCCTGCGCCAGGCGGACGATTTTGCCATTTCTTAAATCGATTGCGGGAAAAATAGTGAAGGGGGGTATTGTTTGACGAGAGATAGTATTTTTCAGGGCTTCTATCTCATCTTTGTGCGCTTGAACAAACCAATCTTCAAGATACGGCAAATATTCGCGTTGAAAATCGAATGGAAGTTTGAAATAGTTACCAAGATAGGTTTTCCGGCAGCGTGTTGTTCCACATTGGCAGGGAAAAGCGCCATCATTGTCACCATTGATAGCATAGTCGTAAGTGATTTCTTCTCCCGCAGCAATGTCCCGCATGGCAAACAATGTTCTAATCTGTTGGGTAGTTTTGGTGTAGCTATTGGGGGCGCAGGAATGATTGATACAGCGCTCCGGTTCTTGCATGATAACAATTTTTCCATCTACAACGTCTGCGTTGTATTTCCAGTCGTCATCTGTCAATGTCGCTTCGTCATAGACGATATGTGAATCGTCAATCTCTAGAATTTTTTCGCCTTGGCGAAAATTTCTCACTGCAAAGACACCTTTTCCCTGCACACCGGATGGTTTTACGATGAAATTTTTCATTTTCAGCTCAATTCTTCACTTTGTCAAAGTTCCCTTGGTGGAGGGAACGCTCTTTCGTCTTTCATCAATTGCTGTTGCCGCATCGAGAGAGCGGGCGAGGGCCTTGAACAACGCTTCGGCCTTGTGGTGATCGTCGCGGCCATAAAGGATTCTTGCATGCAGGTTGCAGCGGCTGGTGACGGCGAAGCTCTCGAAGAAGTGCGGGAACAGGCTGGTGGGGATCTGCCCGACCGGAGCCTGCCCCGATTCGGCGTCGATCACGCTATAAGGGCGCCCCGATAGATCGAGGGCGACGAAGGCCAGGGTTTCATCCATTGGGGCGTAAAAGCTGGCCATGCGGACGATGCCTTTGCGGTCGCCCAGGGCCTGGTCGAAGGCGGAACCGAGCACGAGAGCCACATCCTCGACGGTGTGGTGAACGTCGATGTGCAGGTCGCCGGTTGCTTTGACGGTCAGGTCAAACAGCCCGTGTACGGCGATGTGAGTCAGCATGTGGTCGAGAAAGCCAACGCCGGTGGCGATATCGTGCTTGCCGGAGCCGTCGAGGTTGAGTTCGATGCTGATTTGCGTCTCGTTTGTTGAGCGGGAAATGGAAGCTGTGCGCATAAAAATCCTTTCGTAATTGGTAAATGGTAATTGGCGATTAATTACCGCTTACCAATTACCAAGCGCCCTTAGAAGCGCGTCCGTCTGTTCGGGTTTACCCACGCTGATACGGATGCAGTCTGTCAGGCCGGGTTTGTTGAAGTAACGGATGAAGATGCCGTGTTTTTGGGCCAAATCCGCTTTGATTTGGGCGGCGTCGATTTTGGGGGCAACCCGGCACAGGAGAAAGTTGGCGTGTGAAGGATAAACGGCTAGAAAGTCGAAAGTGGAAAGCGCTTCGGCGAGGCGGTTGCGTTCGGCCACCAGTGTTTTTACTGTCCAGGCCAGATAATCCGGGTCGTTAAGGGCTGCGACCGCGGCAACGCTGGCGGCAACATTGACATTATAGGGCTGTTTGGCTTTCCACAGGGTTGGCATCAGCCAGGTCGGGAAGGCTCCGTATCCGACGCGCAGACCTGCCAGCCCGGCCAGTTTGCTAAAGGTGCGTAGGACGATCAGGTTATTGGTACTTGGTACATTGGTAATTTGGGATGTGACACCGGAGAACTCGATGTAGGCTTCGTCGAGGACAATCAGCGCGGGCAGGGCCAGTAGTTTTTGCAAGACCGGCTGCGGGATGAGCGATCCGTCTGGATTGTTGGGGGATGTGAGAAAAATCAATTTAGGGGAAAACTTTTCGGCGGCATCCACAATCCCATCCACATCTACAGAAAAATCAGCCTTGCGGGGCACGTTGACCACTTTGGCGTTGTTCAGGTCGGCGTCGAAGGCGTACATGCCAAAGGTCGGCGGGCAGTTGAGAACGGTGTCGCATGGGTTAAGCGTAACACGCATGATCAGGTCGATCAACTCATCCGCGCCGGCGCCAACCACGAGATTCTCGGCGGGCGCGCCAGTGAATTGACTGAGGGCGGCGCGCAGGGCGCGGGATTCGGGGTCAGGGTAGATGTGCCCGTAGGCCAGGTTGGCGAGGGCTTCGCGGGCGCGCGGCGACATGCCGTAGGGGTTCTCGTTGGCATCGAGCTTGATGATTTGCTCGGGCGAACGGCCGACACGCTCGGAAAGCACTTCGAACGGCTCGATCGGCGTGTAGGGAGGCAAGGAGGCGATGTGAGAGGGGAGAGTGATTGGTGGCATAGTATGGATAGAAAGTAGAAAGTGGCACTTTCTACTTTTCACTTTCTACGCGATAGTCAGCGGAGCGCGCGTGTCCTTCGAGACCTTCGGTGCGGGCGATTCTGGCTGCCAGCGGAGCGATCTGGGTGGTGGTGGCCGGGTTAAGGGCGATCAGGCTGATGATGTGGACAAAGTCCCAGACGTTGAGCGGCGAGGCGAAGCGGGCGCTGCCGCCGGTTGGCATGACATGACTCGGCCCGGCGACGTAGTCTCCAAGCACTTCAAAGGAGTGCTCGCCCATGAAAATGCCGCCGGCGTTGCTGATTTTTTCGCTCAGCGCCCAGGGGTCAGCCACTGCCAGGCAGAGATGTTCGGGGGCATAGGCGTTGTTGAGCGCGGCGGCCTGGTCGAGGTCTTTGGTGATGACGATTCCGCTCTGGCCGGGCAGGGATTGGGCCAGGATGTCGGCGCGCGGCAGGGTTTCCATCTGGCGGCCAACTTCCACTTGCACGGCTTCAGCCAGTTTGCGGGAAGGGGTCAGCAGGATGGCGCTGGCCAGCACATCATGTTCGGCCTGGGCGAGCAGGTCGGCGGCGACCCAGGCGGGTTTGGCATTCTCGTCTGCGATAACCACTGTTTCGGTCGGTCCGGCCAGCCCGTCGATGCCGACCGCGCCAAAGACCTGGCGCTTGGCGAGGGTCACGAATAGGTTGCCGGGGCCGAAGATCTTGTCGACTGCTGGGACGGATTCGGTACCATAGGCAATTGCAGCGATGGCCTGTGCGCCGCCGATGGCGTAAACCTCGGTGACTCCGCACAGGGCGCAGGCGGCAAGAATCACTTCGTTGACCAATGACGGAGGACGAAGGACGGATGAGTCGCTTGGTCTTTCGTCATTCGTCATTGGTCTCTGCGGCGGTGTCACAATCACAATATCCTTCACTCCTGCCACCTGGGCCGGAATGGCCGACATGAGCACTGTCGAGGGCAGTGGGGCCGTGCCGCCGGGGGTGTACAGGCCGACGCGCTGAATGGGGCGGATGAACTGTCCGAGCGTACCGCCCAGGTCATTGGTGAACCAACTGCTCAGCGGTTGGCGGCGGTAAAACTCGCGGATACGCTCGGCGGCGACTTCGAGGGCCTCGCGGGTTTCAGGGTCGAGCGCTTCCAGCGCGGCGGCTAGCGCTTCGGCAGGGACGCGGATCGGCGCATCGGCGGGGAACACGTCCAGTTTGGCGCTCCACTCGCGCAGGGCGGCGTCGCCGCGAGTGCGGACATCCCGCAAAATGCGGCGCACCGCTTCTTCGGCGTTAATCCGCTCGCCAAAGGTGGCGGCGATGCGGTCAAGCACGACGGGGGTAACGGCGGTTTCATCGGGAGGAATGCGCTTTAAAATGGTTTTTTGGGCTTCGCTTACATCGTAGATTTTTAGCATAGGATTTTCCTTTTGTAGGGGCGACCCGCAGGGTCGCCCCTACAAACATGATTATTTCAACGCTTCAAGCATCGCCTTATACCTCGGCGGCTCTTCTTCGAAAATATACGTGACTGGTGCGACGACCACGCCGCTGCCGCCGACGGCGCGCAGTTCGTTGATGGCCGAAAATAACTCGTCGCGATGGACAACGATGTGCAGGGCGTACCAGTTGGCCTGGCCATCTTTGCGGATAATGTTGCTGATGGTTGGCCCGTTCAGCCCGCCGATGGTTTTTTGCGAGAATACGCTCGCGGCAATGGCTTCGGGGCTTTCGCCGCGCATGTTGGCAAAAATCGAGACGTTATTTTGGGCGCGCTGGTAGGCTTCGATAAATTCCAGCAACTGACGGGCGATGGGGAGTACGGCAGGATTGTCCTTGAGCGCGGCCCTGTTGGCGATCAGGACAGCCTGGGATGCGATAATTTGCCCATCGGCGAGCGGTTTCAGGCGGTTGTCGCGCAGGGTCTGGCCGCTGGAAACGAGATCGGCAATCAGGTCGGCGTAACCGATGGTGGGCGCAATTTCAAGCGTACCTTCGGCTTCGATGAAGGTCACATCCGTGAGTCCTTGCCCGCTAAAAAAAGGGGCGGTAGCGTTGGGATATTTGGTTGCCACACGCAGCGGACGGGCGAGTTCGACTTGTTTGTGGCGTAAATCGGCCATCTTGTTCACGTCTGTCCACGCTTCGGGGACGATAACGTTCAGGGTGCAGGCGCCAAAGCCGAGGGCAGTGTGAATCGTGAGAATCGCTCCGTTGGGGCCGCCGTGCTCTGTCAGCACATCCAGCCCGGTGATACCAAAATCGACGCTTCCATTCCGAACTGAAATAACGATGTCGGTGGGGCGTTG
>JAKLPV010000198.1 GCA_022013685.1 Anaerolineae bacterium | reverse complement strand
GCGCCAATGGGCTGCGCGTTCGATCTGCTCCTGGCTAAAAAGTATTTCGCCTTTCACAGCCAGTCGAATGGAAGCAATCAGGCTATGTTCGGATTCTTCCTTGCTCAAAAAACCAACCACGCCCGCATCCATCATGGTCGCCAGATACGCATCTCGATTGTGAGCAGTAAGTATAAGCGTGACAATCTCTGGATATCGCTTTCGCACCCAACACTCAAGCTCACTTGGTCTTGGTCCCGGCATTTGCAGATCAAGCAGTAGAACCTGGGGCAGTAACTCCCCTACCATTTCTTGAACATCAAAACCGCTGGCGGCCTCGCCTATTACTTGAATATCGGGCGCAGTATTTAAAATAGCCCGAATTCCAGCCCTGGTTACAGGATAATCATCCGCAAGCAATACTGTGATTTTTTTATCCTGAGATTGCCGAGAATCCATAAAATCCTGTCCCTATGAACATGCATACATGTATCGAATGAAAAGAGAACAATGGGGAAATTATACTGTAATGACTCCTGATAGATGCCAACTGGCGCACCTATCAGGAGCGGCACAATAAGGAAGAGGCTGGGGTGGAGTAAGGTCAACCCGCATTCGTTCCGGCACTCATTGACCACGCGCCATAAGCACCATTCGCAGGCAAACCTGGTCACGATTGCTGCTATACCTTATTTCAGGTTGGCCATCCCAAACAACACATCATACTCTGGCCTGGGCACAATCTCGACAATCTCCCCGCGCTCAAAATCATAGACCACCTGCTTCAGGATGATCTGACACAACTCCGCCTTCTCTTCCATCGTCGCCGCGCGCCAGGCAGATTGCAGGCTGGCCAGCACCAGCCCCGCCTGGCGTATCTCGTATGGAGTTAGTTGTTCCAGCGCATCCAGTTGGGCCTGCAAACCCTCGACCTCGCGCCAGAAAGTGTGCTCATCGTCTTCATATAATCCGCGTTTGTAGGCTTCACGCATCCGGCGGATTTCACTTTTGAGCCGGGCTTTCTCTTTGGTAGGGTCAATTTCATCTTTTTTCGTACTCAGGATTTCCTGTAACGCCGCCTGCCAGTTCTCGGGCAGTACAAGACTTTCCATCAGTTCTGAGATTTTCGTTTCGACAGAGTCTGCCCGCACGCTCTTTCCATTATATCGGCACTCTGCCCCCATGAAGCGGGATGACTCGCGGTAGTAACGCCCACTGACAGCGCTCTGGGCGCGCAACCGGCGGCCACATTCCTGGCAGGTGATAATCCCCGAAAGCATATAAACCCGCCGGGTGGTTTGCTTGGAGTTTTGCTGCCGCCTTCTTTCTGCGCGGATTTTTTGACACTTGTCAAAAAGTTCTTCATCAATGAGCGGTGTGTGTAACCCTTTGACCAGCTCACCGTCCGCTTTACGGCGAGACTTGCCATTGTGTGCGTAGGTTCCACGATAGAGCACATAGCCCTTGTAGAATGGGTTTTGCAACATATCACGCATGGCATCCTTGGTGAAAGGATGCTTGAACATCGTTTTGTACCCCTGTTCATTCATCCAGTCAGCCATATCCTGATCGTAGTATAGGCCAGTAGCAAAGCGTTCATAAACTTGCACCACAACCGGCCCTAATTCAGGGTCTGGTACGGCCAGTTTGTGATCGCCAACCATTTCACTCTTGTATCCCCAGGATACCCAACCATTGTGATAGCCCTGTTTGGCGCGCTCATATTTGCCTTTGTGAGTTTCCTTGCTCAAATTATCAGAGTAGAACTCACCCAAAGAACCAAGCAAGTGGAACATCAGTTTGCCCTCGGGCGTTGCCAGGTCGAAGTTCTGCTCCACAGCCTTGAGCGTCACATCCACCGCTTGCAGCTTCTTGACAATCTCGATCGACCACTCCAAACGCCGCGCCAGGCGATCCACCTTATGGACATAGAGTGTGCTAAAAACACCCTTGCGCGAATCTTCCAACATCTCAGCAATGCCTGGCCGGAACTTGTTTTGATAAGCAGAAGTAGCCGGATCAGCATAAACCTTGACAATCTCAACGCCATCCGCGGCGGCCCGGGCCTTGATCTGCCGGAGCTGGGCTTCCAGGCTAAAAGAATCATCTTGCATACTGGACGAGTAGCGAATGTAGGCGGCGCCGAGTAGTTTTTGGTCTTGAGGTTTGTTGTTGGGCATGGTTTTGGTTTTCCGTGTTAGCGGTTTCGAGCAAGTCTGAACCCGCCACCTGGGAGTAGAGTGCCTGACAGCATGTTGGGTTAGGCCTTGGTTTCGCTCAGAAAGCCAGAACGATGACGGCGATATGCTTTGTTCGAGCCGTCTGCGCCGAGCGCAGTCAGGATGTTCAGAAACATACAGCTTTCAGGCCTGCTCGAGTCGAATCCAGAGTCGAGCACCTTGAGCGTCACGTTGGAGCTCGTCAGGCGCTGGATCATCTTCGTCAACAAGCTTACGCTGCGAGTCAGGCGGTCAAGGCTGGACACATAAACCACGCTGAAGCGGCCAGTGCCAAGGTCATCCAGCAAATCAATCTGGCCTTTGCAGCCACTGGCAACGCCTGACGAAGAACCCAGGTCGAAATAGGCATTGGTGATCGTGAAGCCGTCCTGGGCGGCGCGCGCACAGATGGCTTCCAACTGGGCAGCCAAAGATTTGCGGTCCTTCGCGCGCAAGTAGGCGGCTGCCTGGGAATTGGGAGTGGTGTGGTTCATGGTGATTCCTTTCTAAGAATCGGGTTGAGTCTGGGCGGCATGAATCCGCGTCAGGATACGGGCCAGCCAGTCTGCCAGAGGCTGCGGCAGAGAGTCAGGCACAGGTTGATTCGATATTTTATTCATCTCCAACGAATTTTCCGAAAAGTCGAGACTTACATCTGTCTGGGGCATAAGTTGCCTTTTAACTCTGTCCTTTTCGCTGCGCGCTGCGAGCGACAAGAGTTTCATCAGGTTGTCAGGGCGGCCTACTTTCGGTAAAATACTCGCCGTCCTGTATGTCCATTATTGTCAGCGTTGCGACACGGGACACTTTCCAAAAATGTCCCGTCACAGGCCAAAAATGTCCCGACTTTTCCCACGTATCCCCAAAGAAATCAGCCACAAGCTACCCTGGCAGGCTTTGCTCAGGCTGTTTAACGTTGAAACCATCACCGGCTTGGAGAAGACCCTCAAGCTGAGAGATGGCACGCTGTCCAAAGCCAGCTATGCATCCCAAACAAACAACGATCCAGGTCGCGGACTGTCCGCCAATGTCCACCAAGCCCTGGTAGAGGGCATGGCCCAAAGATTCTTCAACAGCGAGCAGATGCGCACCTGGATGAGCCGTCACTGGCCCATCAAACTGCTTGACCTTTGCAAAGATGCGTTGGAACAGCTATACGAAAGTATTGACCTCGCCCATCAAATCCCCCAGGTGGGCATTTTCCCGACCGATTACATCGAACGCAATGAGAAAACTGAAATCATTGATCTCTTGATCAACAGCAAACAGGTGCAAGTGCTTTGGATTACCGGCCCGGCCGGCAGCGGAAAAAGCACCCTGGCGCTCAGCCTGGTGCGCTGCGATTGGGAACGACTCAAACAGCACTACGAGAAGATATTTTGGGTCGATGTCGAGCAATCTGACTACGCGGACGGCTTGCGCCAGATTGGCGAAAGTCTCGACCTGGGCGGAGAATCGGTAGGCGCAATCGAACAAAGGCTGCGCAACCTGACTCGCAAAAGCAAGACCCTGTTCATTCTGGATGCCCTGCATGATGTATCAGGCTTGGGACAATGGAGGCAATTGGCTGGATACCTGGGAAAGCTGGTTATCACCAGCCGCACCCGGCTCTCCGAAAACGAACTACGCGGTGACGGACTGCTTCAACAAATTCAGTTGGGCGGATTCTCTGCTGACCAAGCTCGCCTGTTTCTCGCTGACACAGATCCAGGGATAGATAGCCTTGTCAAGCAGACCGAGGGCCTGCCCCTGGCTTTACGGATTTTGAACGTATTGATGCAAGAATTGGGATTGTCGGTTGGGGAGATTCTGACCCGCTTGAACCGCTACGCCTTCGATGTTCTGGAGTATCCACCCGGGCTGGACAGACGCGACGCCAGCCTGCGAGCTTGTTTCGACATTACCTGGCAGGCTTTGCAAGAACAATCCCCTGCTGCAACGCACTATTTCTTGACAACAGGCATTTTCAAAACCCGCACAATCTACAAGCCCATCCTGGAGCAGGTCGCCGCTATTTCCGATCCCATCTCTGGCGACAGGCTGGCCGCCACCCTGCGGCGTTACAATTTTCTCGATTTATTGAACATTCACGGTGAACGCTTTATCCAATTACACCCACTTTTGCATGCCTATGCGCGCGAAAAACTGGCTTCTTTCGATGGTTCCCCACAAATCCAGACAGAATACTTAAAGGCTTTCACTTCCCAAATGAAATCGGCCTGGGAATCTCTTCTGTCTGGGAAATATCCCTTCATGGTCAGGTGGCTGGCACAGGATGTAATGGTGGTCCTGACCGAACTGATGGCGCGGGCCGAATGGCAAATCGTTGCCCAACTATTGAGCAACAGTTTTGACTTGCTTTTGCAAGAAGGTTACTCAGATAAACTGGAAGAGATGCTGCGCGCCCTGGAAGGGCAGGTGCGGGATGACACTTTTGAAGCCAGGGTACTTGGAATGGCGATTGCCAATCATGCCGGGAATCTGGCCTTATCCAGGCTGGAGGTTACGACGGCCCGCGCACGCTTCGAACTGGCCTATAAAATCGGCGAAGAGCTTGCTCAGCAGGACGGGGATGATCAGCAATTCCTACTCGAAATGTGCCGTGCTGTTTTGGGCCTTGGGCGCAGCCTGATGGCTACAGGCCAGGCACAGATAGGGCTTAATCTTGTTGAATATGGAAGCATCCGAGATGCTTTCGAAAGGCTGGACAATGATTCTTTGAGGGCAGACAGGGGTTTATTGCTCGGTGAACTGTTTGCCGAACTGGGCAACCCGGGCAAGGCTCTCGAATATCACCAGGCGGTCTTCGAAGCCCGCTTGGCGGCCGGTAATCACGTCCAGGCCAATGCCGCCCTGGCTCTGCTCGCGGACTCCTATCGTCTGGCAGGTCAGGTGGAAAAGGCTACCGAAATTTACAAAACCCTGTACGAAGAAACACAATACCCCACCGGGCTGAAGGCGGAATTGGGCTTGCAGCTTAGCGGATGCCTGGCAGAGACTTTGAACTTATCTCAAGCCATCGTTATTCTGAATGAGATTGATGTACTGCTTGCTGATTATGAAGGCTGGCAGGGATTTACCCACCATTTTGCCCGGCTGTCGAAGTATCAGGCTTTCATCAAGCAAGCTCTCGGAGAAAATACCGGGGCGCTGGCCGCCGCCCAAAAATCGCTGGAGTTCTGGAGAAAAATCCCCGAGAGTGTTTCAGAACAAGATCAGATGAAAACGCTGATCGCCACACTCTCCAAACCTGCATAACCAACAAGCCTTCGCTCACCAGGAACGAAGGCTTGTTGGTTGTTAATTGACTTAAGATAATAGGCATTGTGTGCACACAAACCGCGAAAAGCATCCTATAACAAAGCATATTTCACCCGCTAAGCACGAAAAATACCGGCGTGTAAAAAACTGTTGTATATTTTCCTTGCGTCTCGCCAATGTAAAAAAGTAGGTAATTTTTCTTGGCATAGATGCTGATGCTGAAAAAACACTCTGACCACAGAGTTACCATAAGGCGCAATGAGTTGCATAAAATCGTTCCTGTTACAGCAGGGGCGATTTCGTTTAATTTACTATGATTTGGCGCAGGGTCAAGCAAAATTGAAAACAAATCGCTAAAACAAAATCTGACTTCTCGCGCATTGTTCATACGTTTGATCGTTGTATTCTCATCTGCGCGCCACAATAACCAAGTTCCCACTGGATTCTGGATTGAGCACTGAACCGGTCAAGTCGCCATAGCAACTAATCGACTCGAATCCCGCCTCCTGGAAAGCCGACTGCAACTCAGCGCTCAGGAGCGGGCGCAGTTGAGTACTCTGAACAGATTGCACCCAATTCCCGGTTTCCTCCCGGCGCAGGGTTATGACATTGAAGGTCAACAGGCCATCCGACTCGAAGTCGTAGAAGCGCTGGAAAAGCCATTCGATCTGGCCATCGCGGGCAGATTGCGGTTCCATCCAGCGCTGGCGTTTCGCCATGACCGCATCGAAATTGCGGTTCTGAATGATGACCAGCCCGCCGGGTTTGAGCACCAGGGCAAAATCGGCCAGGGCAGCGGATAAAAGTTCCGGGGTGAGAAGGTGCGGCAGAGAATTCCCCAGACAGAACAGCGCGTCGAAAGATTCTGGCCCAAAAGCGGCAGACAGTTCCCCAAAGCCAGCGGTCTTGAACGGGGTTTGAAGCCCAACAGCTTGTGCATTTTCCATGGCGCGGGCAATCATTCCAGCGCTCAAATCTGCCCCAGCAGCATCGAATCCAGCCTGGGACAGCGCAAGAGTGTGCATCCCGGTACCACAGGCGGCATCCAGTACGCTTTTTGCGCCAATCGCGCGCAATTGATCTGTTAAAAAGGGAATTTCGAGCGCCAGGCGGCCCGGCCAACTTACAAAGCGATCATAATCGGAACTAAAGGTGTCATAGAACATGCTTTAATCATACCTTGATTGATGGATTCATCCCCCAAATCTCTGAGTGGAATTTGGGGGATGAATCGGTTTAAGGGTTAATAGATATCGTTCACCGTGTTGTTGACGTTAAATTTACCGGTCGGTGTAACCATGTTGTCGATGCGGTGCTTCTCTTCGAGCGTGGCATCGTCATAAATAACGAGTGCGCCTGTTTCGCCGGGTATGGCAGCGTCGCCCCATAGGCTGACCCAGACTTCGGTGCCATCCTGGTTGTACTCAAAGTGAACGGCGCGCCCATAGCTGCCAACTTCCCAGCACTTGTAAACCTCGGTTGGGTTAGCTTTTGCGATGACGCAGATGGTGCGCGCCAGCACCGGGTCAGAGTTGAGGGTCATATCAACCCAAATCCACTGGCTCTTGGGGTGGGTTTTGATGAACAAGCTGCCAGAGCCAGGCAGCGGAATTGTGCGCACGTTTTTCCAGGCGTTGGCAGCAAACCCTACAGGGTCTGTCCCGACTGAGATAACAGATGCTTCGCCCAGGTGAGGTGTGCTCCAGACGGGACCAAATTCCGGGTCAATCCAGTTCGCTCCGCGTCCGGGGTGTGGCACCGCGCCCACATCCGCAATGCCTGCCAGTTCACCGGTCTTCAAATCCACCACTGCGATCTTGTTGGACTGGTTGGCCGCCACGAGGAAGTAGCGATGGGTTGAATCAAGGCCGCCATCGTGCAGGAACAGGGCGGCATTGATCATCTTGATGGTCGGATTCATCGGATCGGTGTAGTTCACAATCCAGATCTGTCCGGTTTCCTTGACGTTTACGATCCATTCGGGCTTATATTCCGAAGCCAGGATGGCAGCCACACGCGGCTCGGGGTGATAGGTGCCGGTGTCAAAGGTGTAACTGCGGCTCGAGACAACTTTCATCGGTTCAAGCGTCTGCCCGTCGAGAATGGCGAAGTGCGGCGGCCAATAGCAACCTGTTATCGCATATTTATCGCGGAAATCGCCTTCGGGGCCTTCGTACTTGCTGACTTCCACCGAGCGGGCATCGTAACAGGTCTGCACACGCGCCACCACTTCGGGCTTTTCCATCCACAGGTCGATCAGCGCCAGGCGGCCATCGCGCCCGGTAACGTAGGCGTAGCGTCCGCTGGCCGACATGCGCGTGATATGGACCGCATAACCGCTGTCGACCGTACTGACAATTTCATAGGTATCGCCATCGATGATTGCCACCTGCCCGGCGTCGCGCAAGGTGACAATGAAGTAGTTGTTGATATTGCGCTGGGTCTGCGGGCTGGTTGGGCGTTCGGCCACCGGCGTAATCAACTGCCATGAGTCCTTCATCTCCTGCAGCGAGAGTTCGGGCGGGGTGGGTGGTTCATTTTGCAGGAATTTGGCCATAATTTCGGTTTCAGCCTGGGTCAAAACACCCTGTTTGCCCCATTCAGGCATGCCGCGGGTGGTGCCGTTGAAAATAATCGCGGCCAGACCGAGCGTGCCTTTGGGTAGGGTCTTATCAGGGGTTAAGGCCGGGCCGGTTGCACCTTTTCTTAAAGTTCCATGACAACCTGCGCAGCGTTGGAAGAAGGTTTGCTTGGCCCATTCAAATTCTTCGGCAGTCAGGCTGGGTCCATCACCCACGGGTGCGACAGAAGCGGACTCGCCCGTGCTGGCTTCCGTTACTGGTGTAGTTGCTCCGCCTGGCAGCGCGGCCAGGTACTTGACCACAGCTTCGAGTTCCTCCGTGCCCAGGGCCTGGGCGAGCGAAGCTGGCATTAATCCTGCACCACAGGGGCCGGTCGGGCAGTCTGGGGCAAGAAAAGCATCAGGAGTCTGGATCGATTCAAGCAGGAAATCTTCGGTGGTCTTGGCCATGCCGGTATATTCCCCGCTTTCTAGGCGGGTTTTCACCACTGCGCCGATTTCGCTTAGGTTGGGGCCAATCGCGCCTGCGCCAGCGACCCCGGGGATGGTATGACAGGCCGTACAGCCACCCTTCTGAAAGGCAGCGATTGCCAGTTCCTTATCATACAAACCAGGGTCAGCCGGGGCAGATGGTTCGCTCGCTTGCGACGTAGCAGGTTTGCTTTGGCCATCAATCGCAATTTTGCCTTTCATGCCCAATTCAGCATTGTTATCGAGCGGGTCGTAATATTCAATTTCGTTCAGGTGACTTGGCAAGGTAAAGCTCACGGAAGCGATCTGGCCCTTTTCGCTGACAACATCCGTCTTGGCCTGAACATCTTTGATGGCAAGCTGTTGGCGTGCATACCCGCCATTGATCAGAGTAATCGTGATTGTCTCGCCAGGGTTGGCAGCCAGGGTTGGGTTGCTTTGACCGTTGATGTTATCCCCAACGCCTAGAAAAACGAACTTGTCACCATCCATACCCGTTGTCAGGATATACTCGCGAGTGCTGGGGGGCTGAGAACCGCCGCACGCAGCCAAAATAACAGCAAAAAATAGGAATAACATACCCAATTTAATTAGTTTCATGCACTACTCCTTGTTTGAAATTATTATGGCTTGGCCAAGTTTTTCAAGTAACAGGCTGATTGGTAGTTCATAGGATGATGCAACTTCTGCGAGGGTGCAGAAGCGTTCCAGGTGACAACCTACACAATCGGTTTTTAAGGCCAGGAATACAGCCACTGTTTGCGGGTAGGTTTTCATTACACCTTCTGCCGTCCAGGTTGCATCGATAGCTTTTTCCATGCCTACACTGTAACAAAAATAGCTAAATTCTTTATTGCGCAAGCGCAAAGAACAATCAGGAATATTCCATTCTTGCCATTGAGTTAACCGGTATGTGACTTTAACCGTTATGCTTGTACTGGCCAGCAATAAAATCGAGTAGGGAGCGGCGGCTAGCCGCTCCCTCTCACACCACCGGACATGCGGGTCCGCATCCGGCGGTTCACCGAGAATGGCACAGAAATTCTTGCGCTGGATTTTCCTCTGTCTCGTGCCGAGGACGGCTCGACCCTCCGCACAACTCCCACAGGCATCACCCATTTCGTTTGTACAGTAGTGCCTCTATCCGAAGCTTTCGGTCTTCCGTGTTCGTCCTGCGAACTGCTCATTGTACTCACCCTCTCGATGTTCAGCCCTTCCCGAAAAAAACTCGGTACTATGGCCTCGGCTGACTCCTGTCGTCTCAATCTGACATCACTATCAGAATTACTTGTTAGCCGGACAACAGGTCTCCCCAGGTAAGAACGTTGACTTTCCCTGCACCCTTGTCGCATTTACTCCCCAAGTCCTTGATTGCATTGGGCTTCGTTGTCTCTTGCCAACTCGCCCGGCTTGGATAGCCTCGTATGCGCTTCGTATTCCTCAAGTCACAGGTTTGCCTCCAGCTTCCTCCAGACCCCACCTCGCGGTGACGCCCTTGCTCTTGGCTAATGGTTGGTGCAATCAACCTCCATAAAGGTCTTTCACCTTCTAGCCAACGCCCATGCTGGGCGCACAAAAGAAGAGCCGCCAAAATTTTGGCGGCTCTCTAACCTTTATTTTCTGCTTATTTTATGCGTCATCCAATCCTTCAGCCAGTCTCACCAGTCCATGTGGATTTGTGATTATCACGCATTCGCGCTTACTCGTCAGGTATCCCTTTTTCTCCCAGGCACTTAATGTTCGGCTGATCGTGTAGATTGTAGTTCCAGTCATTTCTGCCAGTTCTTGCCGCGAAAACTGCAATTCGATCAACACTCCCTGTTCAACTCGCTTGCCAGTTTGACCTGCCAGCCTTAATAACACATGGCCAATGCGTTGCTCAGCACGCTCTGTGGCAAGCTCGCGGTAGCGTTCTTGTATCTCCTGGATATAACCCGTCATCAATTTCATCATACCGAAAGATAGATGCGGACGGGTTTCCAGAATGTGACCAAAAACAGCGCTTTCGATTGCGATTGCCACGCTATCTTCCAGGGCCTGGGCGCAGGCGGGATAAACAGCGTCTGGTTGCACAGCACCGATGGCCCCAAACAATTGACCCGGAACCAGTGTCCGTAGGTTAACCTGCTGCCCATCTTGGGCGATCTGGCATAGCTTAGCGCGGCCAGTCAGCATGATATACAGATACTCGGCGTTATCGCCCTGAAAAAAGAAAAAGCCGCTTTCCTCCACGGCGCGGGCTATGCCCAGGCGGGCAATTGCGCGAACGTCATCATCGCTGGCGGCTTTCAAGACCATAACGCGGCGAATGGCAGATTCAAAAAGGGCCTGGTCATTCATACTTTCAACTATACTTCAATATCAGATTCTGATGCAGATTCCTGTTTTGTTCTCGCAGGCCATTTTGGTGGGTAAATCCGCTGCCAGTTTCCAATCACAAAAAGGCCGAAGCCGCCGAACTGGATAATGCGGGCGGTCATTCCAAGCCATGGTAGGCCAGCATAGGGAGAAGCAGCCGAAATGAGAATGCCCAGGTTGACCAGCACAAAAGCTGCCCAACTCCAGCGTTCATCACCGCGTGGCGCATCCCTGCCCAGGCGGGGCAAAATCCAAAAAGCCACGCCCAGCGCCAGTTGGGTCAGCCACCCGAGAGTGAGGAATTCGATATGGCTTGGGAACAATGCCCAAACCAGCGGCGCAAAAGGTATGCCTTTGTTAGCAAGAATCAGTGCCCCGAAGCTGAAGCCCAAGAGCAGGTAGACCAGTGCGGCGCGGATGAAAAAACGGCTTAATTTGGGCATTTACTTGCCTCGAATACGTGTCCAAACGTTAACGACAAATCCCACTCCAGCCAGCCATTGCAAAATTGCAGCGGTGACGAGCAGCCAACCGCCCAAGGCGGAAGGAGAAAGGCCTTGCAGCGGCTCGAAAACTACCCGTAAAAACAGACCGGCGTTGAGCGTGACAAAAATACCCCAGCCAAGCCACTCTGGGCCGCGAGGTTGTTCTTTGCTAAAAACTGGGAACATCCAGATGGCAATTCCGAAAATCAACTGCGTCAACCAGCCAAAAGTCAGCAGGTGTAGGTAAACCGGGGACAATCCGGCAATGGCCCCGCCGGGCACTTGCTGCCAGAGACCTGTCGCCAGGCCTAGGATCAGGGAAATCAATGATGCTTTGATAAACCAACGAGTGAGAGTGGGCATACTCTTCCTGTAAGAGCGTTTTTCAGCAGGCTGGGTTGCCTGTCAATAAAATTAATCCATTAGTTTTAGGGGGCAATTGGGTCGCAACGGATGAGCAACTTTTGCTGCGGCAGGCGAGAAGCAGGCAGTGATTTGGCAGTGCGTGGCTCTTGGTTCTTGCCTGATAAACATGATCATTTCTGGACGGGTATCTTTGGGTTGCGATCAAAAGATGAAATGCAATTGGAGTTTCATGCAATTATTGTAGCAGGAAAGATCGGCTTAGTCTTTGCGATTGAACAAAGATGGTAAAAAAGTAATGATATTTCATCGCAATATTTGTCACAATTAACATGTATTCCAAGCAAAAGCATGTAAACTACAATCATATGAATGCCCAATCCATCCCGTCTGAACCCCTTCTCAAACGCCTGCAAACATTTGACTTCCTGCAAGGCTTGGATGCTGCCTCATTGGACCGCCTGGCGCAAAGCGCGAACTGGAAAGTGTTTCATCCCGATGCAGTTGTTTTTTGGGAAGGAGACCTCGAATCCAACCTGTATTTTCTGCAATATGGCTCGCTCAAGGTTTTGAAAACGGCCCCAGATGGTCGCACTCAAGTCTTGCGCTTCATTGAAGCAGGCGAGATTTTCAATGAGGTGGGAGTGCTGGCCGGGCGACCTAACCCAGCTACCGCCGTCGCATTGGAAGAATCAGGCATCTGGCTGATCCCTCGATCTGCGCTGGAAGAGATTGTGCTGGCACATCCCACAGTTGCCATGCAAATTATCGAGAACATGGCCGATAAAATTATCGAACTGGTCACGCTGGCAGCAGATTTATCGCTAAAAACGGTGGAGGCGCGCTTTGCTAAGATCTTGTTGGAGCAGGCCGAAGGCGACATCATCGAGCGCCGCCGCTGGTCGAACCAGACTGAACTGGCCGCTCGACTTGGTACTGTGCCGGATGTTTTAAGCCGCGTCATCCGCGAATTGACGAAGGCTGGCCTGATTGAGATGGACAGGCAGCAAATCCGCATCTTGAACCGGGCCGGGCTGGAAGCGCGGGCAAAACCACAGGCAGAGTAAAGTTCATCGAAAAAGCCGACAAAAGTCGGGTCGGAAAGTGGGGGAAAAGGATAAAGTCAGACATATTCCAAAGGAGCACAATATGTCTGAAATCGTGTCCGAAATCTACGTTAGCAACACCCAGGGCAGGGCGGTTTTTGCAGCCGATGGCCCCAAACCACAATTCATACTGGATACACCCCAGTTCAAGGCGCTGGTAGTCGGTCTGGAAGCCGGTCAGCAAATTCCCCTGCATCCTGGCGAAGCTGCAATGTATCACATTCTCGAAGGCGAAGGGCTGATGACAGTGGGCGAGGAAACCTTTGCCATTCAGCCTGGCGTGACGGTGCTCGTTCAAGCGGGAACGCCGCGTGGTATGAACGCCAAAACCCGCGTGATCTTTTTGGGCGCAAAGGGAGAATAAGCCATGCCAATCGCTTATCTCATCACAACCCTGATGTATGTTCTGGTGGCCTTATTGGCCGCCGCGGATGCCGCCCTGGTCAGCCTGGGGCTGGCCAGCCCGTTTGTGGCTTTGCGCTGGGTGCGCGTCCATTTCATCACCCTGGGAATTATTTCGCAGGTGATCTTTGGCCTGCTGCCTGTGCTGATCGCGGCGCTGACCAAAAAGGCCCGACCCGCCATGCGCTGGGATATCTGGTTGACGCTCAATGCGGGTCTGGTTGCTCTGGTGGCCGGGTTTGCGGGGGTGAACCAACCCATGATTCTAACGGGTGGCACGCTCATTTTTACATCCGCTACCCTTTTTACCATCCAACTCTGGCAAGTGCGTGGAAACGCCCCGGCCAGCCTGAAGTTCTACATCACCGGCCTGGTTTACCTGCTGGTAGGAATCATTATCGGCACCGGTTTATGGCTCAACTGGAGCGAGGCGCTGCGGATTGGCGTACCGCTCGAAGCCCACATCCATGCCAACTCATGGGGGTTCATGTCGCTGGTCTTTGCCGGTCTGTTAGTAGATTTTATCCCGATGATTACTGACCGCCCGTTTGGCTCAAACAGGGATATTTCGTTGATTTTCTGGGGGATGACGCTCGGGGCATTTGGGCTGGTGCTCGGCCCCTGGCTGGGTGGCAGCCTGCCGCCCACCGTGGTTGGTCTGGTGCTGCATGTGGCGGCCACCATCTGGCTGGTGGTCTTGATGGTGCGCACCTTACACTCCAGTGGAAAACTGGCTGGGGCGGGTGCCTGGCATTTGGTTTCATCCTACTTGTGGATACTCGCCCCGATCTTGGTTGCCCCGCTGATTATTCTCGGCTTTGTCGCAGGCGGCCCGATCGAAGCGACTGCTCCGCAAGCCCTGATTTATGGCTGGGTATTGCAATTTGGGATTGCCCTCGTTCCCTACATCGCCCGGCGTTTCTTTCTCAAGGATGAAAATCCGCAGTTGGGTGGCTGTTGGGGCAGTCTGGCGGCGGCTACCGCAGGCAGCATCCTGGTCTGGATCAGCATTTTTGCCGGAACCATGAGCGGACTGCTGTATGGCATCGGTTTTGTGCTCTATGCTCTCGCTCTCGTACATCCCCTCAAGGAACTGGCCGAGATTGCGCGTACTGGTTTACATCGAATTGAAGCATAGGTGTGTAATAATCATGAAAACGAATCTGAATAGAATCGCGGCTTTCCTGGCCTTTGCGATTGGAGCCATGTCAGTGGTGGCCGGCTGGCGCGCCATGCAAGGCTGGGATCCTGGTTACTCAGTCTTGGGCTGGTTACCGGTTTACAACTTGATCATGGGCATTCTGACGGTACTCATTCCCACCGTGCTTATCTGGCGCGAACACCGGTTTGCAATGCCTGTCGCCATTGGAACATTCAGCCTGCACGCGCTGGTCTTCCTGGTTTTGGTCACAGCCTTTCGCGGCACAGTGGCGGCAGAAAGTGTTTCTGCCATGCTCTTTCGTCTCGGGCTATGGCTGGTTATCCTGGGATTGATGTTCTTTGCTTGGCGTAAAAATACCTGAAAGGATATCAAGATGTCATCAAACTCCACCCCAACCCGTTACCATCCTCTTCTGGTCAGTCTGCACTGGCTGACCGTCCTCCTGGTCTTTGCTGCATTCGGCCTTGGTAAATTTATGAGCGGCCAACCCAACGAAATAGCAAAAATCCCCCTGCTGGCCGCGCATATGGCGCTCGGGCTGATAACACTACTGGTGCTCATTGTGCGTTTTATTGCGCGCCTGCGTCTGCCCAAACCCGCGCACGCCAGCACCGGCAATGCCTTGCTCGATAAAATTGGGGAAGTGGTACATTATGCGCTGTACCTGCTGGTTTTGCTAATGTCCATCAGCGGAATGTCGCTTTCGATGCAGGCCGGCTTGACCCCGATTGTTTTTGGCGGTTCTGGCACATCCCTGCCCGCCGATTTTTACGCTTTCAGCGCTCGCCTGTTGCACGGATTTGTTGCCCCAGCCTTGTTCTTGCTGATACTCTTGCATGTGGGCGCGGCGTTTTATCACCAACTTGTGCTCAAAGATAATCTCTTGGTCCGCATGGGATACGGGAAATAACGAAAAGGAATATCTATATGAAAAAACTCGCAAGTATGTTCACCCTGTTCCTGTTCCTTGCTGCCTGCGCCCCCCAGCCCGTCGAAAACTCAGCCGCTCCTGGCATGGGGATCGGCATGGGAGGCAATGGCATGATGGCCCGCCATCATGCCCAAATTCCCGAAAACTATGCCGGGCTGACCAATCCGATCACTGCGGATGAAACCTCGCTGGAACGGGGAAAAATACTTTATGCAACGAATTGCGCCAGTTGTCACGGCGATGGCGGTATGGGAGATGGTCCCGCAGGGGCAGCCCTGGACCCGGCTCCGGCCCCGGTTGCGCACTCCAGCCAGATGATGGCCGATGATTACCTGTTCTGGCGCATCAGCGAAGGTGGCACGGAATTTGGCACAACCATGCCCGGCTGGAAAGCACTCGATGAGCAATCCCGCTGGGATATGATTAACTACATGCGCGCTTTGGGAGCAGGAACAGTCAACCCCAGCCAGGGCATGGGCGGCGCGGCTTATGACCCCGAATTCCAGGCGGCGCGCCAGACTGAAATGCTGGCCGATGCGGTTGAGCAGGGCGTTGTCACCCAGGAAGAAGCCGACACCTTCAAGTTGGTGCACGATGCGCTCGAAAAATACCAAATCGAGCATTCCGAAATCCGCAACAGCAGTTCCAACGCCACCGAGCGTGAAACAGCGGTGTTGGCCACCCTGGTAGAAGCCAACGCCATCACCCAGGTGCAGGCAGATGCCTTCCGCGAGATTCACGATAAGTTAGGTACAGCGGGTTTGATGCCCTAGAAAAGGAAAATAATGAGCGTTATAAAACGAATCGATGAAGCACGTAAAGCATTTGCAAACGGCGATGAACCGGCCGCATCCCGAGCACACTCGCGGGATGCAATTGCGCGAGCTGCTGAACAGCATGGCGGGATCGGAAGTCAATATCTCGGTGAAATGGTTTATGGCGGCCTGGATGGAATTATTACCACCTTTGCGGTCGTCAGCGGCGTGGCCGGAGCACAGTTGGGTACCCCCATTATCCTGATTTTAGGATTGGCGAATTTACTTGCGGATGGTTTCTCAATGGCTGTCGGCGCTTACCTGTCTGCCAAAAGTGAGCATGAGTATTACCAGAAAGAGCGCGAACGCGAAGCCTGGGAAGTGGAGCATTTTCCGGACGGTGAGCGGGCCGAATTGCGCGAAGTCTACCTGCAACGTGGCTATACGGATGAAGAAGCCACCCAATTGGTTGATATCCAAAGCCGTGACCCGAAGCGCTGGGTGGATGCGATGATGGTGGATGAACTTGGCATGATGAAGGATGAAAGTAACCCGCTGGTCAGTGGTGGCGTGACGCTTGTTGCTTTTGTTGTGGCAGGCGCTATCCCGTTGCTGGTGTACCTGCTTGGGCTGGTCATCTCCATTCCACCGCAGGCCAATTTTCCTCTGGCGATCGTTCTGTCCGGGCTGGCTCTTTTTAGCTTAGGCGCGGCCAAAGTAATGGTCACCAAACTCAATCCCATCCGCAGTGGGTTGGAAATGCTGGTGGTAGGTGGTCTGGCTGCGGGCGTTGCCTATGCTGTGGGCGCTT
Organism: Anaerolineae bacterium; assembly: GCA_022013685.1. Classification (GTDB taxonomy): domain Bacteria; phylum Chloroflexota; class Anaerolineae; order Anaerolineales; family Villigracilaceae; genus UBA8950. The sequence goes on along the minus strand of JAKLPV010000198.1, from coordinate 800 downwards.
TGCTCAAAGGGATTGGCAGCTAATTCAAAATATGAGATTAAATGCAGAAAGAAAGAGCATATGGCCTCTTCCTTTCTGCGTTTAATTAAGCTGTTGGAACGTTGCCTGCCTGCAAGATGGCATCGTCAATTTTGGGGCTGGACATGCGAACTGCAATGAGAATGACACTTCCAAATAATATGCAACTGACACCGACAATCATCATCGTAAGATTAAACGCATCGGCGTAATTAATCCCGCTCCAGGTGTGGGTCGCGCTCATGGTGTATTGGATGGTCAGGGTCAGCAATCCCAGCACGATGGCTGCTGTGCCGCCTGCTGCCTGATTACTTTTGCCCTTACCCTGGGAAAAATCAACGCCTTGCCAGATACCAGGGAGACGAAAGAGTAGAAAGATGATCAGGGTCAAGACCGTGGCATAGACAACCATATCTACTGGCATCGATTTACCGCGCAACATACGCGAGGTCAGGATATGAATCACACCGATAACCACACCCACCAGCAGGGTAATGAGCGTGTCACGGTAGGCTTTCGAATCACCCCGAATGAGTTGGATGACCGCCCGGACTCCGGCAATCCCAATCGCAACCCCGGCTACCACATAAAAGATGTAGAGCCATTGCATTTGCGCCAGCGGCCCCATCGAATCTGCCCAATCAGGGTTGAGTGGGGCGAACGCGGCGCAGCCCGTCCCAACCCCACCCAGAATGGTGAAGCCGGCGGTGAGCGCCATCAGGACGATGCCGATGAAGCGTAGAAATTTGGCAAAAAAGCTGTTGTGAGACATGGTGTTCCCT
>JAKLPV010000197.1 GCA_022013685.1 Anaerolineae bacterium | reverse complement strand
TGTCATTGACCGGAGTAGACTTTACCAGTCATGGTCGGACGTATGTTTACCAGTCATAGTCGGACGAGTGTTTACCACCCATGATCGCCCGTATGCTTACCAGAGCAGCGGTAAAGCTGTGGCACAATTCCTACAAGGGAAAAAAGCCCTTGAAGGAGAAAATCATGGAGCGGATCCACATGAACTATTTACGAGACCTAATTCGTCGCTTGAGGGCAGGAGAGAGCGAACGCCGGATAGCGCGGGATATGCGAATTTCGCGGCAAACAGTGCATAAGTACCACGAGTTGGCAAAAAAAGAAGGCTACCTGGCGGCGGAAGTTGAGATACCGGATGATGAGAAACTTCGAGATGTGCTTGGGCCGGGGCCGCAACCGCCGAAAATCGCGTCAAGCGTGGAGCAATTTGGCGAGATCGTGAAAACACTGCGCAAGCAGGGAGTGGAGATGGTCGCCATCTGGCAACGGCTGAGAGACAATTATGGGTATTCAGGAAGCTACTCAGCAATTCGGCGATATGTGCATCAACTTGAGCCGAAAGAGCCGGAAGTCTATGCGCGCGTGCAAACAGCGCCGGGGCAGGAAATGCAAGTAGACTTTGGCGAAGTTGGGCAGCTCTATGATCCAGCCAGCGGGGCGATGCGCACCGGGTATGTTTTCGTGGCGACCTTGAGCCATAGTCGCCATCAGTACGCCGAACTGGTATTCGATCAAAAGGTGGTGACCTGGATTGGTCTGCATCGGCGGGCGTTTGAATATTTTGCAGGTGTGCCAGCCAGGGTGGTGCCGGACAACCTGAAAGCGGCGGTGCAGAAAATCCTGATTCACGATGCAGTTTTGGGCGAAGCCTACCGCAAGATGGCGCTGCATTACGGGTTTATGATCAGTCCAACCATCCCGTATACGCCGCGCCACAAGGGCAAAGTGGAAAACGGCGTCCATTATGTTCAGCGCAATTTCATGGCTGGGCAGGCGTTCGCCGACATTCATTGCGCCAACCAGCATCTAAAAAACTGGATTCGGGATGTGGCCGGGGTGCGCGAGCACGGCACCACTCATCAGGCTCCGCTGAGCCTGTTCAAAGAATTTGAGCAAGCCGCCCTGCTGCCCTTGCCCGAAACAGCCTTCAGCTTGTGCGAAATCCGGGTGGCAAAAGTTCATCCAGATTGCCACGTGGTCATTTCGGGCAGCTTCTACTCAGCGCCCTATGCTTACGTGGGCCAAAAGCTCGATGTTTACGTCCACGAAAAAACCGTTGAACTGTACCAGGGCCAAAAACTGGTCGCTACGCACCTACGCTGTGAACATCCTGGAGAATGGCAAACCCGGCTGGAACATTATCCAGCGCAAAAAGCCGCCTTTTTAGAGCGCACACCTGGTTTTTGTCGCCAACTCGCCGCACGACTGGGTCCCGCTACCAGCAAAGTAGTGACCAGCCTGCTGGCAGAACGCCCCCTCGATCGTTTGCGTTCCGTGCAAGCGATCTTGCGACTGGAAGAAACCGTGGGACCACAGCGACTGGAAGCTGCCTGCGCGCGGGCCGTGCATTATGGTGACTTCCGTTACCGGCGCATCAAAGAAATCCTGAACGCCGCGCTGGATTGTGAACCCTTGCCCGAGACCGCTGCCGTTCAGCCCAAAATCGCGCATACCTTCGCCCGCTCCACAACAGACTTTTTTGCGCCGGTCCAATCATGATAGCGCATCCCTTGCTGCCAAAACTACGCCTGCTCAAGCTGTCTGGCATGCTGCTCACCCTCGATTTACGCGCGGCACAAGCGGCTGAACGTCAGCTCAGCGCAACCGAATTTCTCGCCTTGCTGCTCGACGATGAACTGGAGCGCCGTGCGCAACAACACCTGGTTCACAGCCTGGCAATCTCTGGCTGCGACAGCCTAAAAACCATCTCCACCTTTGATTTCCTGGCTGCGCCGGGCATCAATCGCACCCTGATCCAAGACCTGGCTGCCTGTGCTTTTATCCCGCGCCACGAGAATATCTTGCTCTGTGGCCCAAGTGGGGTCGGGAAAAGTCACCTTGCCAACGCCCTGGCAATTGAAGCGCTTAAGCGCGATTATCGTGTTCTCTCCAGGCCTGCTCACCGATTGCTCAGCGATCTGCAAGCGGCCAGGGCTACTGGCGCACATACCCGCCTGATGACCCGCATTTTAACCTGTGACCTGCTCGTCCTCGACGATTTCGGGTTACAGCCACTTTCGGCGCAAGCGGTTCAGGATTTATACGAAATCATCACCGAGCGCTATGAACGCGGCTCGCTCATTATTACCAGTAACCGCGCTTTTACAGAATGGGCCGAAGTATTCAACAACGATTTGCTGGCCAGCGCCGCTCTCGATCGTCTGACCCATCACACCCACACGCTCACCATTCGCGGCGATAGTTTCCGCCAGCGCGATCGAAAAAAGGAGGCTCCGCCCATCCCCGATTAGCTTGAGCATGTTTGTAATTTGCCCGCGTGGTGTGGTGTGAGCGCGCGTACGCGCGCTCACACCACACCACGCGGCCTCCCCCGGGAGACTTTACCCACCACCCGCCACACTTTGCATCTGGTAAACATACGTCCGGCGATGCCTGGTAAACATCACCCGGCTATGGGTGGTAAACATGACCCGACTATTGACA
>JAKLPV010000196.1 GCA_022013685.1 Anaerolineae bacterium | reverse complement strand
CGAACACTCGCGTCTCCAATGCGTTGTACGGCCTCCAGACCTGCCTACCTCGCAGTATAATTCAACCTATCAAGCTGCTCTGCTGGGCGGTTTCTTCCTGCAAAAATGATGGCCCCCATCTTGCGAGGGTGCACCGGACAAGTGCGGGCGCGGCCCGCACTTGCGAGGAAGCGGCCCCAAACGGCGGATTCGGCGTCTGGTGGCTTTCTCCGCCAACTCCCGCCCTTGCCGGTAACGCCAGCCGTTGGGCGTTCCCTTACAAAGCATAAGTAACAGCTCTTTACATTGTTGGTTATTCAATAACTACATTCTTAGGAGAATAAATTGAATATTTTAGACGCACAAAAAGATATGCGCTACGGTTTCTTTGGTGGCGGCGTTGGAATGTTCGTTTCAGGTATAGCTTGGCTACTTTCTGGAATCGTTGCCTTGAATGGAGAAACTAATCAGGCAATATGGGCATTGCTAATCGGTGGCGCATTAATTTCGCCCATAAGTGGAATATTCACAAAGGTTTTAGGGCGTCCTGACAATGCCACTCCTGGAAATCCACTTATGTCGTTGGCAATGGAAGGTACTGCTTGGTTAATTTTTTGTTTGCCATTAACATACGCAATTTCACAGATGAACTCTCTCTGGTTCTTCCCCGCAATGTTATTAGTTATCGGTGGACGTTATCTAACATTTTCCACCATGTTTGGCATGCGGATATATTGGGTATGCGGTTTATTGCTTGCGGCGGCTAGCGTTGCACTGGTAATGTTAAATGTGCCTTTCAGTATTCAACCTTTTGTTGGCGCATTGATTGAAATCGTACTTGCTCCATTTGTATTCACACAAGGGCGCAAAGAAGGAAAACTTCCAACCTAAAATCTATGGCCACTTCAAGCATGAAAAACGCCCAACAAAGCGTTCTCAGAAACCCGCCCCTCAGGAACCCCTGCCGGGATGAAAAAACGGGCCTGGGCCTGTGCAAAACAAAGAATTAATGCAAAAAATGGCCGTTTTCGGTCTGACTCTTAATCCAAAACAAGGCGTTCTCCACCCGGAGGACGCCGTTTCGTTTGCGCCGGTCATGTTCAGGCTGCGACCGGCAGCAATTCGTAGCCCAGTTTGGCCGCCCGCTTCTTCATGTACTTGATCTGCTGTTCTTCGTACTGCTTCTGGTATTCGTTCACGCTCAACGGGTCATACTCGATCTGATACTTCAACATCCGGTACACCATACGGGCAATCGCATGGGCTGTTGCCACCGTTGCCTGGGAGGGGCCAAGCCGTGCTTTCAGGCGACGATAAAATACCCCAAACGGACAATTGGCCTGCTTTACCGATTGGGCCGCCATTCTGAATGCCTGCCCGGCCCGGCTTTTGGTCTTGAGCGTTTTGTTTTGCAACACTTTATTGCCGGAGATTTCGTGCTTGGGGGCCAGTCCCAACCAGGAACAAAAATGCTTGTCGGTTGGGAACTTGCCCATGTCCGTGCCGCATTCCAAAATCACCGTTTGCGCCAGTGATACACCCATTCCATCCACCAGGCTGATGTCCACCCCGCTGATTCGTTTCAGGTGACCGCGAATCTTCTCCGTTTCGTGGAACATGTTTTTGCTATGGGAATTACGCTTGCGTTTCGATAGGGGCTGTAGTTCTTCCGCTTCCAAATCTGTCCGCGTTTGGGCGTACATGCGTTCAATTTCCTGGTCGCATTCCAGAATTTGTTGGCTGTAAAAATCAAACAGCCCCAGGGCCTGCTTCAGAACAAACAGGTGCTCCTCGCGCCAGGTCCCGGTCAATGCTTTTGCGATCTCTTCTTCACTGTGCCTGCAACCCGGTTCCCGTAGCGAGGCCAGCATTTTCGGCTCACGAACCCCAGCGATAATTGCGCGGAGTATTGCCTGCCCGGTGACGCCGGTTATATCACTGACCGCCTGCGAGAGCTGGATGTTCATTTGCAACAATGCCTTCTGCATGTGGAGAACGTGCGGCGAGCGATGATCTACCAGGCTGTGACGATGCCGAAGCAGCGAGCGCAGGGCGATCAGGTCTGCCTGTGGACGGAAGGAACTCTCCAGCAGACCGTAGTTGTGCAGGGTCTGAATCCATTGCGCGTCGGTCACGTCACTCTTGCGGCCAGGCACCCGCCGCAGGGAGCGGGAACTGATGAGCAGGCAATCAAACCCTTTTTGCTCGAGCACTTCAAACAGCGGAATCCAGTACACCCCCGTGCTCTCCATTGCCACCGTTTTGATTTTGTGCTCGGTCAGCCAGTCCGCGATGGCGTGCAAGTCGATTGTGTAGTTGCCAAAGCCGCGAACCAGTTGGGTGGTCTCGTTGGTCGCTACACAAACCACGTTCTCTTCCGCGCCAATATCCACCCCGGCGGCGTTCGGATTGACCCGGCTCAAGCCATCAAATGGATGAGCCTTCTCAATCCCTTTCGTGCGCTTGCTTTTCTTTCTCATGGCTACTCCTTTCTTGACTAGGGCAGGCCCCGGTCAATCAAGGTTTTAGCTTTCTCATCGGGGTCTTTCCCCCCTTGCCGCCACTGCATAAATCAATTTGACCGGCGACCACGGTGCACCACGGGACTACGAACACTCGCGTCTCCAATGCGTTGTACGGCCTCCAGACCTGCCTACCTCGCAGTATAATTCAACCTATCAAGCTGCTCTGCTGGGCGGTTTCTTCCTGCAAAAATGATGGCCCCCATCTTGCGAGGGTGCACCTGACGTGTGGGATTCTGCGGCGTTTTCAAGCATTTTCCTCGCTTCGAGTTTTTTCTGCTCCCAAGCATTGTCCACGCCCGCCCACACGCAGGTAACGCAAACCGTTAGGCCCCTATTTTGAATCCAAAGAGTAAAACTCAGTGAACCCATTCATTAGGCAATTCTGGATATTCACAATAATTGTTTTTGGAACGGTTGCTTGCAATACAGAATATTCATCATCATCAGCAGCAAAATTTTCACGAGGGTGGAGTAGTTATACAAACGCTAACGAAATAACAGACTTAGCTTTCGATCAAAATGGCTATTTGTGGGCTGCAAGCGTTGGTGGGGTAACTCGCTGGAATCTTGATACTGGAATCTATGAAAGATATACTGTTGCTAACGGGCTACCATCCAACAACGTAACAGCCATTCAACCTGCTGTTGATGGTAGCGTTTGGATTGGCACTCAATACGGCCAAATCGCTCGTTTAGAAGAGCAGAAATGGCAAAACTATGAAATTCCAGAATTGTCTCGTTATATGGAAATTACAGATATTCATCAAGATAAATCAGGGAACATTTGGTTCTCTACCAACGGAGCAGGAGCAATACGGCATGATGGAAAACAATGGAAAACTTATCTGCTGGAAGATGGAATAGCTTCGGTTGTCGTTAATGGCATTGTTGAAGATGGCGATGGTAATCTTTGGTTTGAGACTCGTGTGCCTTGTTGTGAGAGCACAGATACGAAGAATATTCATGCGTCTTTTGGAGAAAAATATGGAATTAAATATGGCGTTTCAAGGTACGATGGGAAAAATTGGGAAATTCACACTGATAAACTATATCTGACGCCAAATGACTTTACTTTCTCCTACTATAGTTTAGGAAGCAGCGGTAATAATCTTTGGATTTACTCATCATCATCCCATAAAGTGTTCTTTTATGATGGTAATTCGCTGAAGGATTATCCTTTCGATGGCTCAAATAACAACCCTGTTGTAAAAATTTTTGCTGATGATAATGGTAATACGTGGTTTGTTGTTCACAATCAGGGGGATAAAAAATTCGACGGAACAAACTGGGACAGGTATGATGAAAAAAATGGTTTACTAAGCAATAACGCAAGTTCTATCGCAATCAGGGCTGATGGCACTATATGTTTTGGAACAGAACAGGGGATTTCGTGTTTAGATGGCGCTGATTGGTTAAATTTCCGTACAACCGATGTGGAAAGTTCCTTGCCATCTATGCACATCAATGATTTAATACAAGGTTCAGATGGGGTTCTTTGGTTAGCAACTAATTCAGGGGTTGTACGGTTTAACGGCCAGGAATGGAAAGTGTTTTCTAAAGATGATGATTTACCTGTCAATGATGTGCGAAACATAAGTGTTGATTCAGATGGAATTATTTGGATTAGAGTTCTTCAATACCTGGATGATATCATCCTGTCTTATGATGGGGAAAAATGGAAAAAACATGATTATAGAGATATTGATTGGTTTATAGATTTTTCTCAAGATGGGGGGTTTTGGGCTTTGAACTATGAAGAAAATACTTTCAATTTTTACAATGGTCAACAGCGGGAAACCTATCCACCTAATCCGAGCATTTCAAATCCAGAGAAAGTAATTGTCACGCCTGATTCGCAAATATGGGTCTTTCAACCTTACGAAGTATTACGCTTCAATGGGAAGACGTGGGATATGCCTTATCCTTATAATTCTTGGACAACAGGCATGACTATATCCCCTAGCGGCAATATTTGGTTAGCATCAGACATGCGTGAGAAAATTGAGGGGCAGCAAACACTCCAAACTGGACTTGGTTTTCAAAGTTTTAATGGAACTAACTGGGATTTGGTTACATCTTTACCGGATAAATCCTGGGTTTATAGAAACAGTATAGTTTTTTCCTCTAATGGAGTTTTGTGGGTTTGTGTTGATGATGGAGTATACAAGTATTTCAATAACGAATGGACTCGCTATACCATTCAAGATGGACTGTCTGGCAACTCAGCAACAGCAATATACTCAACTCCGAATGGTGCATTGTGGTTTGTTACTGAAGGCGGCTTAACACTTTACAATGGTTCAGACTAACAAGGCCTAACACCGTGTGCAGCGGACAAGTGCGGGCGTTGCCCACACTTTCGGGGATTCAGTCCCGAGGGCGGGTTCGCCTTTTTGGTTTTATCTGCCAGTTCCCGCACTTGCCGCTAACACCTGCCGTTCGGCTGCTTCGTTGAAATAAAGGTTTTATGTTCGCTAAACAAACCCGCCAAAAAATATTGCTTTTCCTATTATGTCTTTTAGGCACAATAACATTGATGAGTTGTACACCTAAATCAAACCGATTCGGGGTGGTTTTTACAAATGATTATGTGGACATCTATCGAATTCCAGATAACACTAAAAGCAAAGTCGAACAACTCACTTATACACCAACAGTTGGGGAGTATCCATTTCTTGTATCAAAAAACGGCGACAAAATTATTTTTGAAGTTGGGCTTACGGGAAATACAGAAGAGCGTCAGCAAAATGTATATATCCTTAATACATCCAGCAAGGAAATAACCAATATAACAAATGTTTTTACCAAGTTTGCAATGGTGTCGCATGGCTTTACCGCAGATTGGTCACCCGATGAAAAACAGTTTGTTACGGTAGATTATGGCGGGTCAGGTTATGAAATTGAAAGTTTTCTTGAATTGATAGATTTCAGCGGGGAAAACAGGAGACAGATTCCAATTCCAACTCCTAAAGATATTCCAGCGCTTATCCAGAGTGCCGAATGGTCACCAGACGGAAAAAAGTTCGTGCTAACACGTGGAGTGATTGGTCTTGAACAACAACTACAAAATCCTGGCAGCGCCATATTGGTGTATTATCTTGAAAGTGGGAATTTAGTTCAAATTACAGAGTATTCAGATGGTTGCTTTCCAAGAGGGTGGTCGCCTGACAACAAGCAAATCGTGGCAACCTGCTTTCCTAATTTTCCTTATATGAACGAAAGTGCAGCACCTTTACCAAACACCGTGCGCATTTTTGATGTTGAAAATCCTGGACAACCGTATGAGCGCATTGCTTTCACTTCCTGTAATGATCCGTCGTGGTCTCCTGATGGAAAACAAATTGCATTTGTGTGTAACAAAGACAAAAACCATAAAGGACTTTTTATTGTAGATTCTTATGGCAATGGAATTCACGAAATAAAATTGGGGAAGTTGGGAAATCCTGCTGTTCTAAACAAGCCTGTCTGGTCACCAGACGGAACACAAATTATCTACGTGGCTGGAAATGATTACAAGCAGACAAATATTTATTCGATAGATTTAGATGATTCGAGCAATTACGTTTTGACAAATCAAGATGATGTTTATCGTCTCGTGGCAGTTTATTCTTCACCATGAGATACAATATGCAAAAACGCAGCCCAACACCGCTTCCACACGGACAAAAGCGGGGTGGTTCTCCGCTTTTGATGGGATTCACACCACTGGCTTTTTTGGCCCTTTGACTTTTCCCCGCCAATGCCCGCTTTTGCCGGTGAAGCCAGCCGTTGGGCGCTTGCCTTGTAAAGCAAAGCCGTATTAGTTTGGAATGAAAGGAGAAAGGAAAATGAAATACACTGTCCAACTTGAAGGTTTTGAAAATCAAGCGATTGAAGTTGACCCGCCAGGATTATTTACGAGCGCAAACATTTTTATCAATGGCAGTCCTGCATCAACAAAGAAAAATGGGGAGTTTATACTCAAACGAAACGATGGTGTAGATGTAATTGCAAAAGTAAAGCCATCATTTTTCTATGACGCGCCAAGCCTACAAATTGAAGGGAAAACCATTCACATACTTGAGCCACTTGCTTGGTATCAATATTTACTGAGCAGTGTCCCTGTAATTTGGGCTATCGGTGGTTTAGTAGCGGCTCTTATTGGTATAGGATTAATTGTGGCAAATATCCGAATTTTCCGTTCAAAGATGAATCAACTCCCAAAATATTTACTGGTATTGTTTATCTCGTTCGTATTACCTGTACTTTACATGATGTTTTTGGTAAGCATAATGGGCAGTTGATGTAAAGGTTATTCAAGGTCAGCATCGCCGCGCAGATGATTAACCTTGAAGTTCGCGCCCAACATTGCGTGCAGGCGGACAAGGGCGGGCTTTCGCCGCCCTTCGGCGGATTCAGCGCCTTCGACATTTTCTACTTTCGAGTTTTATCTGCCAATTCCCGCCCTTGCCGCTAACGCTTGCCGTTAGGCGGGCAGATGATCATATTAACAGGCGCACAAGAAGCTAGGGCAAAATGGCGAACTTTTCAAAAGGATATTCAGGCAAAATAATGGTCATCTTAGCAATAATTGTGACAGCGATTGATATAACTACCTTACTAATACTCAAGCAATCGGCATTGAGTTTTCAAACGATTGGCATCCTCACTACAATTATTTTGATTTGGGTTTTCTGGTACGTAGCCTTTTTCCATAAAAAAAATGGAGAAGTTGATGCATCCAGAGGCTCTGATGGCTTCACGTCCATCTCTACAGAATCAATACATGAATCGCCCAAGTCCGACAGAAAAATCACTATTGGTTTTATATTTCTTTGTTTTATATCCACTCTATGGTCTGTAGCTATTATTTCAGTTCTTTTCCCTACCCTAGATTGCAAGCATCTTAATAACGGCAATGCCCACTTCGCTAATCAAAAGTATCAGTTAGCAATTGTCGACTACACAATTGCCGTAGTGATTAATCCAAAATGCGCAGGGGCTTACCTCAATCGCGGCTTATCCTTTGCGCGGCTAGGAAAACCCCAATTGGCTATTGTTGACTACAGTAAAACTATGGAGATTGAACCGACCAACAAAATGGCTTATTTATTTAGAGGAACTGCCTACCAAGAGCTAGGAGAAATTGACCTAGCAAAATCCGATTTCGAGAAAGCAATTGATTTAGACACGAATTATTTAGACGCGTATATCTGGCGCGGTCTAAGTTATCAATCAGAAGGAAATTACGATCTCGCAGTAGCTGAATTTAGTAAAGCGCTTGAAATCGACCCAAGTTATAAATTAGGTTATCTGAATCGCGCCAATGTATTTTCTTTCTTGGGTAAGTATGACTTGGCATTTTCAGACTACACTAGCGCTATTGAGACTGACCCCCAATATGCTGAAGCATACCTTGGTCGTGGCAATATTTATGGCGCGCAGCAACAATACAAATTAGCGCTCTTGGAATACGCCGAAGCAATCAAGATTAATCCGAACTATAAAGAACCGCATTATAGCCGCGCTATAACTTTTAGCCGCATGGGAGAGTTGGATTTGCAGATTGAAGAAGATACGGAAGCAATCAGAATTGATTCAAACTACAAGGAGGCATATCTAGATCGTGGAAATGCCTATTTTGCACAGGGAAAAAATGAGCTGGCGCTACTTGATTACAACAAAGCAATCCAAATTGACCCCAAATATGCCGATGCTTATTATGGCCGCGGACTAGTTTATGGCGCAGAAGAAAAATACGAATTGGCTATTGCCGAGTATAGTAAAGCAATTGATATAAACCCGAATCATATGACTGCCTACCTAAATCGTGGGGTTGTTTATCTTACACAAGAAAAATATGATTTAGCAATTGCCGATTTTAATAAGAGAACTGAGCTTGACCCAAATTATGTAGGAGCCTACTTCAACCGTGGAGAGGCTTACAGAAGACAAAAAAAGTATGATCTGGCAATTGCCGAATTCACTAAAGTGGTTGAGTTAGAGCCAGATGCTGCCGCTTATTGCGCTCTCGGCTTTACCTACACAAATATGGGCGATTTTGAACGAGCTATTGCATCTTTAGAACAAGGAGTGAAATTAGATACAGAAAACAATTATCCCTGGTGTCTTACCGCCCTAAACGATGCACAACAGGGGATACCCTCACAATGAAAAACAAAACCCGCCTAACACCGCGTTCTCAGAAACCCGCCCCTCAGGAACCCCTGCCTGGGTAAAAAACGGGCCTGGGCCTGGGCAAAATAAAGAAGCAATGCAAAAAATGGCCGTTTTCGGTCTGACTCTTAATCCAAAACAAGGCGTTCTCCACCCGGAGGACGCCGTTTCGTTTGCGCCGGTCATGTTCAGGCTGCGACCGGCAGCAATTCATAGCCCAGTTTGGCGGCTCGCTTCTTCATGTACTTGATCTGCTGTTCTTCGTACTGCTTCTGGTATTCGTTCACGCTCAACGGGTCATACTCGATCTGATACTTCAACATCCGGTACACCATGCGGGCAATCGCATGGGCTGTTGCCACCGTTGCCTGGGAGGGGCCAAGCCGTGCTTTCAGGCGACGATAAAATACCCCAAACGGACAATTGGCCTGCT
>JAKLPV010000017.1 GCA_022013685.1 Anaerolineae bacterium | reverse complement strand
CAGCAGGGTCCAGGCACCGCCCAAGATTTCTCCATTGCCGTTGCCCAATCCACTGGCAACGGCTTCAAAGCCTTGCCAGGTCAGCGCGGCCTGAGCCGGGTCTTGGGCGTAAAGCGCAAGAGCAGGAGCTATGCCCGCATTCGCGACCATGCCGCTGGCGACCAGCGAACCCGCCCAAATGATAGCCAGCACCGTCGCCACCTGGGCCAGGGCGGGTGCACCAGCTTTCAGCCGGTCATACAGCGCCAGGGCCAGCACCACCAGCACCAGGCCAAAGAAAACGTATATCAGCAAGTTGGTCCAAAAAATCACCGCCTTTTGTTCGACCAGCAGGGCTACTTTTTGGGCCGGGTCGGTGATGCTCGGATAATCCAAAACCACCAGAAAAAGCACAATCCCGATGATGTAGGCAGCAGCCAGGTAAAACGCGGCAAAAGCACCAGATTTCTGCAAGGTTTTCATGATTTTCTCCTTAATGTTGAACAATTTGAATGACGACATTGCCCTTTTTATGGCCCTGTTCGACATAGCGATGGGCATCGACAATCTGCTCGAAGGGATAGACCCGGTCTATGACCGGCTTGAAATGGCCGGCTTCGAGCAACTCTTTGAGTTCCAATAACTCCTGTAGCCGCGTCTGACCGGCTGTGGGGCGGGCGTCCCGATGGACATTCAGGTAAACACCGCCGGGTTTGAGGGCCTGGCGAGCCTGCGCGTCAGGGAATTTGGCCACCGCGTCAAAAACCACATCATAAAAACGACCTTGTTGGGTGAAATCCTGGCGGGTATAGTCCAGCACGTGGGTCGCGCCAAGCGATTTCACCAGGTCGAGATTGGCCGCGCTGCATACCCCGGTCACTTCTGCGCCAAACAGGCTGCGCGCCAGTTGAACGGCGTTCGTCCCCACTGCGCCGGACGCGCCATAGATCAACACCTTTTGCCCCGGCTGAAGTTTCGCCTGTCTCAAACAGCGCAGCGCCGTTCCTCCGCCCCCGACCGAGGCGGCGGATTCCCCGTAATCCAGATTAGTCGGCTTGGGGGCTACCGTGCCGTTTTCGGCGAAGCATTTGTATTCGGCGTAGCCGCCCCAGCCAGCATCGAAGGTGGAGGCAAAAACCGGGTCGCCCGGTTTGAGGCGGGTCACTGTTGCGCCAACGGCTTCAACGTCCCCGGCCAGTTCCATGCCCAATATTGTTCGGCGCGGCCTGAAAATGCCCAGGTACAGGCGGGCAAACAGCCATTGTTCGGGTGGGACGGTAAAACTACGCATCCGGCAGTCGCCGATGGTGACGGTGGTGGCGTGGATTTTGACCAGCACTTCCTTGTCGCGCGGCGTTGGTTTGGGGAGTTCGACAATGTGCAGCGCTTCGGGCGCCCCGTATTGGGTGTAGATAATCGCTTTCATTATCAACTCCTTATTTGCTTTGAATGAAAGTTGGATCGAACCCTTTCACGATGAGCCAAATCCCCAGGACGACTTCGTTCGTGATAATGGGCAGGACAAGCACCAGGCTGACTGCCAGGCCAACCTCGACCTGAAAGGTCAACAGCAGGTTATTGATGAGGATGAAGACTGCTGCCACGAAGCCCCAAGTGGAGATAAAGCGTGGTAAGAGTTTCGCCTGATAGAACGCGGCATAGAGTAACAGCGCGCCCAGGCTAAAAAAGAGCGGAATCAGCAGTCCCATCACTCTGGCGCGTTCAGCCAGCGATAGCGCGCTCACGGCCTGCAAATAGGCAGCATCCACAGTTCCTAATTCCTGGCTGAGGGTAATAAGCGACAGCGGGCTGATGACAATCAGGCTGCAAAAAACGGCCTCGAGCACCCTGATGGCAAAATAGCCGCGCGCCAGGTTTTCGCTGTGCTGTTTTAAAACGGGGAACATAAAAACCCCAATGCCAATCACAGCAATCGCGTTTACCAATTCAAACAGTGCGCCGGTTGTAACCAAAGTTTTGTTTTCGCGCAGGGCGGAGAGAACGTCTGGGGCAGAAAGGATGGATTCGACAAGGCCGCCGCCAAACAGGCTGGCAAACATGGCAGTCAGGAACAAAGTTCCCACCAATTTTCCAGTATTTGTAGGCGTGTTCATTTTTTATCTTCACTTTCATAAGAAAATACTTCCCCAATCGGCACTTCAAAGGCCAGGGCAATCTTGAAGGCCAATTCGAGCGAGGGGGCATATTTCCCGCCCTCAATGGCGATGATGGTCTGGCGCGTCACGCCGGCTTTTTCGGCCAGTTGCTCCTGGGTCATTTCGCCGTTGTGAAAGCGCAATGTGCGGATATTGTTGCGAACCTGGCGTTTTTCCATCTCACATCCCCCTTCGATACAGAATAATCTGGGCCAGATTTCCGGCAATTTCAGCGGCAATGGAGAAGAAAATGATTATGCTAAACATCACCAGCGGCGGTTGGCCGAAGACAAAGGTCAGCATGGCAAGCAAGACGCCGACCGAAAACGTGATATACGCGACCTTGTTGCCTTTCAGGTCAATCAATTTGTCGCGTTCGTCTTCGATGAAACGTTCGCTTTCCTCCCCGCCGGTGCGAATGGCATGGACAATGCTTAAGATGATATTCGCAAGAATATTGCCAGAAATCACAACAATGATGCCCGCAACAATAACGACTGCCCACAGACTGAACAACTGGCTGGCAACCAGCCCACCACCCTGAAACATTTGAAAAACATTGAACAGGTAGTAGCCAACAATCATCAGGTAGGCTGTTAAAGATACGGTGACGCTTTTTTCCTGGTATGACATAGTTTCCTCGCTTGTCTTTTGTAGGTTACTTTTAGTAAGCCACAGCACACATATAGTAATCTACAACATACAATATGTCAAGTGTAGAAGACATTTAATTTAAAAATCCCCCGCAAGACCACAAAAGAAAACACTGCTGCCTTTGCGCAGCCGTGTCAGATTCTTTTCTCTTTACAGGTCAGGCCCAGTTCCAGGCGTACCAGATGGTCACGCCGTTGAAAACCAGGCTGACCACCAGCAGGAATTTATCGTACAGCGAAGGATACGTGGGCAGCCCCACCAGATTGAACAGGATGAAGAAACTGGCTACGATGATGTTGGCCCAGCGGTTGGATGGTTGGGGCAGCACCAGGCTCAGGAAAATCATCAAGATGGGAATTAACATCAAGACGGCGGCCACCAGCCAAGCCGCTTTGGGGAAAGGTGTCGCGGCCATCATTTTTGCCATGTCGCCGCTGTAGATGCGCAACACATCGCCGAGCAGGTAAATCAGCATGACCACGATCCAGGTGGCCGAAAGAATGATTTTGGTGTCCATCGCTCTCTCCTATGCAATCGTGATGACCACGCCGCCGCGTTTGCGCCCGGTATCCACGTAGCGGTGCGCTTCGGCAATTTGTTCGAGTGGATAGATACGGTCAATGACGGGTTTGATTTTCCCGGTTTCCAGCAGTTCTTTGATGAACTGCAAATCTTCGGGGGTTTCGTTGCCCGAACCGGCCAGAACCTTTTTGCCGCTGCTAAAGAAGGTTGTCAGCATTTTGCCCATCTCGCGGGACCCACCTGCTACCGCCAGGTACAGCCCTTTGGGTTTGAGCGTATTTTTACAGTGGTTAAAATCGTTTTTGCCAACCACCGTATCCAGGATTACATCGTAGGTTTCGCCGGTTTGGGTGAAATCCTGTCGGGTGTAGTCAATCACCTTGTCTGCGCCCAGCGATTTGACCAGTTCCAGATTGGCTGTGCTGCAAACCCCGGTGACTTCGGCCCTGTAATATTTGGCAAGCTGGACGGCATACACACCTACCCCGCCCGAGGCACCGTTAACGAGGACTTTTTGTCCCGGCTGAAGCTTGGCCAGGTCGCGCAGGAAATATAGGGCTGTCAGCATCCCAAAAGGAACCGATGCAACATCCGCGCAGCTCAACTTGCCCGGTTTCACCACCAGGGCTTCTTTTTCGGGACGGCAAACGTATTCGGCATATGCACCCAAGCTGGCCGAGCCAATCCCGAAGACCTGGTCGCCGGGCTTGAAGCGAGTCACATCTTTGCCAACAGCTTCAATTTCCCCGGCCACTTCGGTACCCAGGATAATCTTTTTGGGCTGCTTGATACCAAACATCAGGCGCGGCAGGAAGCCAAGACCCGGCGGCACAAAAGTAAACCCGCGCATATTTACATCCCCAGCGGTGACAGTGGCGGCATGGACTTTGATCAGGACTTCGTTATCCTTGGGGGTGGGCTTGGCGATCTCTTGCAGTTTGAGGACATCGGCGGGGCCGTATTCGGTGTAGACGATAGCTTTCATGCTGTTGCTCCAATTTTTATCTAAACATTTGGAAATTAAGAATGCGCTTTGGTCATGCGCCATTTCCACGCAAACCAGACGATCAGTAGCAGACAGAGCGTCTCGACCGCGGCGATGAAGATGTAGTGAGGGTATGACGACATACCGCCCCAGATATAGGCAATGGTGACGATGCTCACACCGATATTGACCCAGCGATTGATTCTGTACTTCAACACGCGGGATAGGATAATCATGGCAATGCCGAGTTGCCCCATGATCGCGCCGATCAACATCAATTGGGGAATGGATGCGCCGGTGCTGACTGATGTTTTCGCCACTTCTTCCGCCGCGCCGGGGATGAACCCTGAAAGGATGTCCGCTTTCAGCATGTTGATCATGACAACGATCCACAGGGTTGAGAGCAGAGTTTTCGTATCGAGCTTTTTAGCAGGGGTTACACTTGTGTTCATTTTTTTCTCCTGAGAAGGAATTTTCTTGACCGAAACCAAAGGCAAGCCTAAATCGCGTATTTTTTTGAGCAACCCATAGAGTGCCGCCTGATCAGTCAACGGGCCGCGGAGCAGGGTCTCGCCGTTCTCCGTGTTGATGACCAAGCCATCGAACCAATCCATCCATTGCGGGGTCAAGCTGCCTGCCACCCGGATTTCGTAATTTACGGATGATGTTTCTGTTGGTTTCATGAACGCAAATATACCGGCAGCGCGGGCTGACGGGTAGCGACTTAAGTATTGTTTTTAGGTATTGTTTGGGGATTAGAGCAACCTCAACTCGCGGGCGCGGGCGACGGCTTCGGTGCGGTTCTGGACTTGGAGTTTGTCGAAAATCCGCAGGTTGTGGCCTTTGACCGTGCTGAGCGCCAGGTAGAGCCGCTGGCTGATTTCGGTATTGGAAAGTCCCTGTGCGACGAGGCGCAGGATTTCGAGTTCGCGGGGAGTCAAAGAATCAGGCAGTTGGGATTGGGGAGTGGTGATTGATGAATCGGACGGCGATCCAAACGCTGCCAGGAGTTTGTCAGCGTAGGCGAGCAGCGGATGGGAATGTCCATCCATCTTCCGCCGAAAATCTGAAACCAACAATCGCATGGCTTCGCCTTCGTTCACGAACGTTCGCAGGTAGCCTTCCGGTTTCGCCAGGGTCAAGGCGCGTTCGATGGCTGCAAGAGCCTGTAGTGCATGACCCTGCGCCTGATGGGCAAGCGCCTCGGTGAGCAAAATCTCAAGTACGCTGCCCATCCGATTTTGCGCTTCCGCCAGGGTTCGCAGCCGCTCCAGCAGGTCGTCCACCCCGTTGAAAGAACCTTCAGCCAGCAACACCCGCACCAGGGTGAGCATGTCAAACTCTGCAACGTAACTGACCTCGTCGGGAATCGAATCTCCCCGCTCCTTCACCCACTCCCGGGCTTTGTCCAGCCGCCCCTGTTTGAGATATATTCGGGCCTTGAGCGTCTCGACCGGGTGGGTGATGGGAACCGGGTTTTTGACATAGCCTCGTTTTGCTTCTTCGAGCAGTTCGAGCGCCGCTTCCCATTCCCCTGCGGATTCTTTGAACCTTGCCTGGGCAAGTTTCCAGCGATGGAGCCAGTCCACCAGGGTGGTGCGCTTGCCAAGGTCGGCAGCGGTTTGTAAGTGCATGGCAGTGGATTCGGAGTCGCCCAACTCGTGATAAATCAGCGCCAGTCCCAAATGATGATGAGCGGTAATTTGTTGTGCTTCTGCGCCATGTTCGGTGGCAAGTTTCAAAGCCTGCTGGTAGGCACGGATGGCTTCGTGCAAACGTCCCAGTATAACCAGCAAGTCAGCCTCGGCAAAGGCGCTGGCAATCGCAAAGACCGGGTTCCCTATCTTGTGCATATCCGCCATCCAGGCGCGGATGGCATGAAGGGAAGATTCCAAATCGCCGCTAGCCCAGTGGGTGAATTCCAGTGTGATAACAGCTTGGGCGCGGTGATAGACATCATCCTCGGGGATGAGTTGCAACGCCAGTTCAGCGTATTTGACGGTGTCGGTCAAAATTCCCTGTACCTGGGCGTTATAGGCACGAGTCAGGGCAATATTGCCGGACAGGGGTGCAAACCCGGCCTGGCTGGGCACTCTATCCAGGGCGCGCTCGGCGTTTTGCAGGTGAAACTCGCTGGTCTCCGGCTCACCGAGATCGGAGAAGGCCCGACCAAGCTGGTGGCATAACTCAGGCCGGGCAAGGACAACCATCTCCGGAAGTTTCTTGACCCAGCCAACCCAGGCAGCAGACTGAAAAGAGTCTGCCATGACGGGCCAGGCGGCTTCGGCCAAACCGCCAGCGCGTTCAGAATCTCCAGCGACATGGGCGTGGTGGAAGGCCTCGGCCAAGTCACCGTGGTTTTCATACCACTGGCTGGCGCGTAGATGCAATTCAGGAAAATCGGGCGGATTGCCCAGGCGTTGAAGCAGTAAATCCGCAAACAGGTGGTGATAGCGATACCAGCGGCGTTCGTTGTCAAGCGGGATAATGAACAGGTTGGCTTGTTCGAGAGATTCGAGAGTTTCCTGCCCGGAACCAGGCAAAGCATCCAATACAGCGTCGCAGAGCGGGCCGCACAGCCGGTTGAGAATGGATGTACGCAGCAGGAAATCCTGGATGTCTGGCGGCTGGCGTTGCAACACTTCCTCGAGCAGATAATCCAGCACGAAGCGGTGACTGCCGGTGAAAGCCTGGATAAAGCCTGCCGTGTCTTTCTCTGCCTGCATCGCCAGGGCGGCCAACTGCAAACCGGCGATCCAGCCTTCGGTGCGGGCTTCGAGGGTGGTCACATCGGCCTCTGAGAGATTCAATCCCATCACCTGGTTGAGAAATTCGGCGGCTTCGATGGGGGTGAAGCGCAGGTCAGCAGCGCGCAGTTCGCTCAGTTGTCCGCGAACACGCAGGCGGGCCAAGGGCAGGTTGGGATCCTCACGGCTGGAGATGACGATGTGCAGTTGCGGCGGCAGATGGTCGATCAGGAAAGTGAGGACAGCGTCTATTTCCGGCGAATCAATGGCGTGGTAATCGTCGAGGACAAGCACCAAGTGTTCGGGGCATGCGCCGATTTCGTTGAGTAAGGAGGTCAGGATGGGTACGAGGGGTGGCAGTTGGGGTGTTTGCAAAGCAGCCAACGCGCCAGCTCCCAAATTTGGCGCGGCAGTCTGCAAGGCGGCGATGAAATATGCCAGGAAGCGGCCCGGGTCGCTGTCGGTCTCGTCGATGGATAGCCAGCACGCCCTCACTCCCGGCCCATCTCCCACTGGGCGAGGGGGGAGGGCAATCCACTCGCTGAGCAGGGTTGTCTTACCGGAGCCTGCCGAGGCGGAAATAAGCGTCAGTTTGCGACCCGTCGCCAGGCCCTCATTCAGACGCACCACCAGGCGCAGACGGGAGACCAGGCCTGGTCGGGGCGGCGGGATGTAGAGTTTGGTGGCAAGAATCGGCGCGGACATGCAGTAATTATACGTGTTCTCGATGAAAAACATCCACGTCCATAGGCTGAGCACAAATTCAGTGATATTATACTTTCACTGAATTTGTGCTCAGTCAACAAGGAGCGTATATTGTCCCCTCGCAGCAAAGAACTCAGTGAAGAAATGCGCACCCACAGCCGGGCGGCGCTGGTGGCTGCGGCGCGTCAGTGTTTCGCCGCCCGCGGTTATTTCAATGCACGGATCGCCGATGTGGCCCAAAAGGCCGGGATGAGCCAGGGCAGCATCTACTGGTATTTCGCCAGCAAAGAAGAACTGCTCAAGACCGTCCTGACCGAAGCCCTCGAGTCGCTCGGTGCCGTGATGTCCGAGGCGGCCGCCGCACCCGGCAATGCCCGCCATAAATTAGAGCACCTGTCGAGCGGCTTGCTCCAGTACGCGCAGGAAGGCAGCCAATTTACCGCCATCATGATTTCTTTGATGGGTCATACCAATGAAGATATGTTTGCCCGCCTGGGTTTCAACATGGATGTCATTGGCCAGGGATATACCGAATCATTGCTATCCATCCTAACCCAGGCCCAGGCGGAAGGGGTCATCTCCGTGGAACACGACCCGCTGGCGCTGACGATGATGTTCTTTGGTCTGTTCAACGGCCTGAACCTGGTCTATGGGCAGGAGTGGCTCAGCCTGCCGCCCGAAACGCTCAAGGCTGGGATGCTGCGTCTGCTGGGTGTTCAAAGTTGAAAGTGATGGAGAAAAAATGATGAATTTAAAAATTTTATCCTGGCTTATTCCTGCTGCTGCCGCATTAACCATCCTCTACCTGAAATGGATTCGCCCATGGCAACTGCGCTGGGGCGCGATGGAGGCGGAACTCACCCGCGCCATGCCAGGCGACGAGGATGTCCCGGCGCCCTCGTTCGACGCCACCCGCAGCGTCACCGTCCACGCGCCGCCCGAAGCCATCTATCCCTGGATCGTGCAAATCGGGATGACCCGCGCGGGCTGGTACAGTTACGACCTGCTCGACAACCTGGGCCGCCCCAGCGCGCGTCAACTCCTGCCGGAGCATCAGCAAATTTACCCCGGTCAGTTGATTCCGATGAGTCCCGATGGGAAATATGGCGTCTACGTCAAAGATTTCAAGGAAAACGAGTGGATTCTGTGGAACGACCAGGAAGGCGACACCACCTGGTTCTGGGGTCTCTACCCCGCTGGGGAAAACCGCACCCGGCTGGTGACGCGCGTCCGCATGAAGTATCACTGGAACTCGCCTGCCGTCCTGTTCAACCTGCTGGTCGAATTCGCCGATATGCCAATGATGCGTAAGTGTCTACTGGGGATCAAAGAACGTGCTGAGAAACTCTACAACGATGATTTGACGATCCGACCACGAAGCAGCCAATCGACCAAAGCGTAAACCCCCGAAACAACCATAATGCCATCCTCGTAGCAGCAATTCTCAATATGAAATTAGGTGATTGCTGGAGTCTATCTTTGTATCAAAAATGATGATAATCTAT
>JAKLPV010000195.1 GCA_022013685.1 Anaerolineae bacterium | reverse complement strand
GTAGCGGACACCGAAAGCGTCTACCTTGAATTACTCAAATTGCGCCAGACCAAACCGGTTGTGACTTCGGTCAATCAGATGGCCGCCAGTGGAGCCTACTACCTGGCCGTCGGCAGCGATTACATTATCACCCGCCCGACCTCCAGCGTGGGCAATGTCGGCGTGATTGGTTACCTGCCCTCCGCGCCGGGTATTTACGAATCTATCATCTCCACCGGGCCGTACAAACTCTTTGGCTATCCACGTGATCACTATATCCGCCAGACCGAGATGGTTAAACAGGGCTTCGCGCTGGCCATCCAGGCCGGGCGCGGCGAGCGGCTCAAAGTGGGCATGGAATCCATCCTGACCGGCCAGCTTTGGCTGGGCAATGAAGCAGTGGGGATGGGGATTGTGGATCAAATCGGCAACCAGTCGGATGCTGAGGAAAAAGCCGCCGAACTGGCGCGGGTGCGTAATTACACAACCCTCGACCTGTCTACCGTATCCGGGTACGTTTACCCAACCTTCGAGTTCTACGGCCAATCACCCGAGGGCAAGCGACTCCAAACCCCGGCAGAACCGGGCATCTACCTGCTCTACATCCCACCCCTGCCGGTCACAGAAAAATAGCAAAAGGAGCCAGCCATGACCAAATCCAGCCGCATCATCAGCGCAATTGCGCTCCTGCTCCTGCCCATCGCCATCCGCCTGCTATGGACAAATTCCTTCCCGTTCATCTATCAGCCCAACGTCACAACGCCAAACTTTGAACTGGCCGTTGTTCCTGAACCGCCGACCGCCTCGGCCCCGGTGATGGCTGTCGAAAGCGGGCAGGCTGCCGGGCAGGTCATCCTGATCGATTACGCCCACAGCAATCAGTTCTTTGTCAATGAAATCGAGCCCTTCACCCGCGCCCTGACCTCACGCGGCGCAATTACCGAAATTTATACAGGCGAAAAAAGTCTCGAATATCACCTGAAATATGCCCGCGCCTACGTCATCATGTCGCCGCTTGGCACTTTCAGGGCGGATGAAATCCGAACGGTTGAGCGCTTTGTTGCCGATGGCGGACGCCTGCTGGTCTTCACCGACCCGACGCGCGGAATGGCTTTTTTCGACTATACCTTTCCCGATATCGACAGCGCCAACCTGCTCCTGTCCTCCGCCGGGATCGCTTTTTCAGGCGATTACCTGTACAACCAGGGCGATAACGAAGGCAACTTCCGCAATGTCAAGTTCTCACAGTTCGGCGAACACCCAATGACCGACAAACTCGGGATGGTTGTCCTATACGGCGCACACTCGGTCGATACCGGCAGCGGAACGGTGCTGCTCGAAGCTTCGCCCAATACGCTCTCCTCGCTGACCGACCGGGGCGGCAACCTGGCCGGGATGGTGGTCAGCGCAGATGGCAACGTATTGGCCGCCGGCGACTTCACCTTTATGACCACACCCTTCTTCAGCGTGGCAGATAACGCCATGCTGGTCGAGCGGGTAGCCGAATTTGCCCTGGGTGGGGAGCGCCAACCCAGCCTTGCCAATTTCCCTTACCTGTTTAAGGGAGAGGTAACTCTCGTTCCGCTGGGGAATACCCAGCTAACCGCCAACCTGCTTGCCAGGGTCTCTTTCTTGCAGCAAATCCTTAAGCAAAGCAACGTTAAACTGGAGATTGGCGATAAAAAAAGCGCGGCCAATAATATCCTGATCGGAACTTACGAGGAAAGCGAAGACATCTTCGCCATCCTTGAAAAATTCAGCATCGAGCTCGGCGATTCGCGCGAATTCGTCACTGTCCCCGGAATTGGTGATGTCGGCCTGATGGGAACCGGGGCGATGTTTTTTGAAGCGGGCGAAGATGGCAACAGCCTGATCATGCTGGCCGACACCAGCGAAAACCTGGAAAATATGCTCAATCTGTTCTTCGAAGGCGAGCTTTACGGCTGCGTCATCCAGGAAAATATCGGGGTCTGTTCCCTGGGAGAAAGCAGCGCATACGACAACGGCAGCTACGAAGACGAGTACTACGAAGATTACGAACAGACACCTGAAGAAGAACCTGAAGCCACCGCTACCCCGGCGGGCTAGTACCGGAACCAGGCAAAGGGAGAATGCAAAACGCGGAGAGAAAATTCTCTCCGCGTTTTGCATTCCAGCGGCAAAAGACCGCTAATTATCCAGCGCGCCCTGGTTGACCCAGTCTATGAGGAGTTGGATTTGCTCGGCAGCCAGTTTTGGGGCGCGGCGCGGCATTTCACCGTCCACCACCTGCGTGACCAGCAAGCTGCCATTAGAATCACCAGGAATAATGACAGGGCCGTTATCAGAACCACTCATCATGGTTGCATAACTGCGCACATCAAGGCCTTCCTCAACGCGGGTACCGCCGTGACAGCGAATGCAACTGCGGTCCAGGATGGGCGCAATATCGTTCTGAAAGCTGACTCCGCCGGTCGCGGCGACCAGCTCGTCAGGAGCCGGAACAGAGGTTTCGGTGGCATCCGGTGCTTCGACAGCCGCATCCTTTTCGGCAGCAGTAGTAGGTGGAGCCGGCTCGGAAGTAGCGCCGGGTTCTTCACTCGGCGGGCCAGGTTCGGCGGGTGCGCTCCCGCAGGCAGACAGGATCAAGGTCAGGCCAAGCAAAAAGGTCAGTGTAAAAATCCGGGGCGAAAAAGTCATCATTTCTCCTTTATATTTTCCTGCCAAATTATACTTAACCAGTCCTATTTTCTGCCCACAACAAGGCACTCTCTTATGAAAGTCTTATGCTGAGAGTTGATTGACAAAAATGCGCGCATCCTGTACCCTTGATTTATGCTGACCGATCGACAACACTCCATCGCTGAAATGCCACTGACCGCAAAGACCCTGCTAACCGGCCCGGCAGGCTGCGGCAAGACGACCGCTGCCGTAGCGCGCGTGCTGGCGCTGATCGAGAGCGGCGCGCCCGCCGATTCGGTTTTACTGCTCACGCCCCAGCGCGGGTTGCAAAACCCTTACCTGGAAGCGGTTGCCAACCAGCCTTACGCAGGCGGAGAAGTAACCCCGGCCACGATGGGCGGGCTGGCGCGGCGTATGGTCGATCTCTTCTGGCCGCTGGCCGCCGAAACCGCCGGCTTTGCGCACCCTGACCGGCAGCCCACCTTTCTGACCCTCGAAACAGCCCAGTATTACATGGCCCATCTGGTACGCCCACTGATCGAAACGGGCTTTTTCGAATCGGTCACGATTGACCGCAACCGCCTTTATTCACAGATCCTGGATAATCTGAACAAAGCCGCCGTGGTCGGTTTCCGGGTCGAGGAGATCGGTGAGCGGCTGATGGGCGCCTGGAACGGCGATCCGGCTCAGCGGCGGGTCTATGCCGACTCGCAGGAATGCGCCAGCCGTTTTAGAACCTTCTGCCTGGAAAATAACCTGCTCGATTTTTCATTGCAGTTCGAGGTTTTCGCCAACATCCTGTGGCAGGAACCGATCGTGCGCGACCTTCTTGCGCGCTCGTACCGCCACCTGGTCTATGACAATCTCGAAGAAGAAGGTCCGCGCGCGCATGACTTGCTCGAAGACTGGCTGCCAGACTTTGACTCAGCCCTGCTGGTCAACGACAGCGAAGGCGGATTCCGCCAATTTCTGGGCGCAGACCCTTATTCGGCAGAACGTTTCGCCCCGCTGGTGGACGATGTGATTCGCTTCGAGGCGAGTTTTGTCCAGCCCCAGGCCGTGACCGACCTGGAGGCGGGCCTGCTGGCTGCCCTGGGACGCGAGGCCGCGCTGGCTACACCCATCGCTGGCGAAGAATCGCCCGAGCAAGCCTTCGACTTTATCAGCGCGCGCTTTTACCCGCAACTGCTCGACGAGCTGACAACCGAAATTACAACACTGGTCAACGAAAACGGCATTCCTCCCGCCGAAATTGCCATCCTTTCACCCTATCTTTCTGATTCGCTGCGCTTTGCAATGATGAATCGCCTCGAGGCCGCCGGCATTCAGGTACGCTCGCACCGCCCGTCACGCTCACTGCGCAACGAACCCGCCAGCCAAACCCTGCTGACCCTGGCCTGTCTGGCGCACCCCGGCTGGGACATCCACCCAACGCGCTTCGACCTGACCTACGCCCTGACCCTGTCCCTCGACACAGACTTGGTGCGCGCCCAACTGCTGACCGAGATCACCTACCGCCAACGCGATCTGCGCTTTTCGGCCTTCGAGGAGATCAATGGCGAAATGCAGGAACGCATCACTTACGCGCTTGGCCTCCGTTATACCCGGCTCAAAGAGTGGATTTCGGCCTACCGTGAATCTGAGCCGCTGCCGCTCGACCACTTCCTGAGAAAGTTATTTGGCGAAGTGCTCTCGCAACCCGGATTCGGTTTCCACCAAAACTTGGACGCGGTGCGCGTCGCCGCCAGCCTGATCGAATCGGTGCGCAAATTCCGCCAGGCGCTGGAGGGGCTGAGCGATGCAGAAAGCGGGCCGCTTGGCAAGGAATACATCGCCATGCTGCAAGACGGGGTCATCGCCGCCCAATACATGCAGCCCTACGAAAGCAACCCGGATGCCGTGCTGATTGCCCCGGCCACCACCTTTATCTTGATGAACCGTCCGGTGAAGGTTCAATTCTGGTTGGATGCCGGCGCATCCGGCTGGAGCGAGCGCCTGTCCCAGCCGCTGACCCAACCACACGTCCTTTCGCGTCACTGGCAATCCGGGCGCATATGGGGCGATGCGGATGAAGTCGCCGCCGAAGGCGAAGCGCTGGCGCGCCTGGTCAGCGGGTTGCTGCGTCGCTGTCGCTCAAAAATCTACCTGGGACTGCCCGACCTGGGCGAGACCGGCTTCGAGCAGCGCGGGGCCCTGCTGCGGGCTTTCCAGCACGTTTTACAAAATACACTCACATCTCCATGAAATCAATCGCAACCCAGTTATTTATCTTGATGCGCAGTGGATCAGGGCGGCGCAACCTGCTGCGGCTGGGTCGCTTCTTACTGTTCCTGGCAGCGCTGGTCACACTTTACAGCGTGCTCTTTCACTACATCATGGAATTTGAAGGCCGCCAGTACAGTTGGGTAACCGGCTATTACTGGACGCTGACGGTCATGTCCACGCTCGGCTTTGGCGATATCACCTTTGAATCAGATTTGGGACGCATTTTTTCGAGCATTGTCCTGCTCAGCGGCATTATCTTCCTGCTGGTTTTATTGCCGTTCACCTTCCTTGAATTTTTCTACCTGCCCTTTATGAAAGCCCGCTCTGAGGCGCGCGCGCCACACGAACTGCATCCCAAATATCATAACCACGTCATCCTGACCTCTTTCGACATTGTCACGCGCACGCTGATCAAGAAATTGGTGCAGCGTGGCTACCATTATGTGATCCTCATTCCCAACCTGAACGATGCCCTCCTGCTCTACGAAGAAGGCTACCGGGTCATGGTCGGCGAACTGGACGACCATGAAACCTACCGCAAAGCCCGCGCCGACAAAGCCTTGCTGGTTGCTACCACCACCAATGACATGGTTAACACCAACATTGTCTTCACCGTGCGCGAAGTGGCTGAACATGTGCCAATCGTCGCCATCGCCGATTCAGCCGCCTCGGTGGATATCCTCGAGCTGGCTGGCTGCAATAACGTGCTGCTGCTGGCCGATATGATGGGCCGCGCCCTGGCCCGGCGAGTCAATGATCGCGACCGTCTGGCGCATATCATCGGCGAATTTGGGGAACTGCTCATCGCCGAATCGACAACTCGTAACACCCCTTTGCAAGGCAAAACCCTGCGCGAAAGCCGCCTGCGCGAAAACCTGGGCATCACCGCCCTAGGGATCTGGGAACAGGGTGAATTCACGCCTGCCCAGGCTGATACAAAAATCCTGCCCGAATCAGTGTTGGTACTGGCGGGCCTGGAACAGGCCATCGATCAGTTCAACGAAACCTACACCCTACATCAGGAAAACAACGGCCTGGTCATCATCATCGGCGGCGGGCGGGTTGGGCGCGCCGCGGCGCGCGCCCTGGCCGAACGCGGCATCGATTATCGCATCATCGAGCAAGTCCCCGAAGAACAGGGCTTTCTGGGAAAGTATGTGATTGGCAACGCCGCTGAACTTAAAATCCTCGAAAAAGCCGGCATCCAACGCTGCCACAACATCATTGTCACCACCCATGATGACGACAATAACATTTACCTGACCCTCTACTGCCGCCGCCTGCGCCCCAACACAAAGATCATCAGCCGCGCTACCCGTGAAAGTAATATCGCCACCCTCTACCGGGCCGGGGCCGATTTCGTCATGTCCTATGCCACGCTGGGCGCGAATACGATCCTGAACCTACTCGACAAAAGCAATGTACTGATGATTTCCGAAGGGTTGGATGTCATCCGCGTCAAAATACCGCCTCGCCTGGTCGGCCAGAGCATCGCCCAGGCCCAGATCCGCGAGCAGACCGAATGCACCATCGTCGCCATCCAACACGGCGGCAAAACGGACTTCAACCTGAATATCCAGGCGCCCATGCCCGACCAGGCCGAATTGATCATGCTCGGCACCCGCGCCGCCGAAGAAAAATTCCGTAAAAAATTCAAGGCCTGACAAACCTATGAAATTCATCCGCGCTTTCATGCGATTCTTCTTCCACCACTTCTATCACAGCCTGTCATGGAGCTATGACTCTGTCGCCGCAGTTGTTTCGGTGGGCCGTTGGCGGGATTGGGGGCGGACGGTGTTGCCCCATTTAACCGGGACCCGCATTCTGGAGCTGGGATTCGGGCCTGGGCATCTGCAATCCGCGCTGGCCGAAGCCGGTTTCCAGGCCAGCGGCCTCGACGAAAGCCGACAAATGTGCCGCCAGGCTGCGGGCAATATCCGCAAAAAAGGCTTTTCTCCAGCCTTGCTTCGTGGCTACGCGCAAAATCTTCCCTTCGCAGACAGCATTTTCGACAGCCTGGTGGCGACTTTCCCCAGCGAGTACATCATCGCCGCTGAAACGCTATCTGAGGCTCACAGGGTGCTCAAAGAGAATGGGCGGCTGGTCGTGGCGCTCTCCGCCCTACCCGGCGCCGCCAGCCTGCCAGACCGCGCAGCAACCTGGCTCTTTCACGTCACCGGCCAGGGCGGGATGGTAACCGAGAAAGTCGAAGACAGGCTCAAGGCCCATTTCGCGGCAGGCAGGTTCAAGGTAAGTCTGATCCGCGAACAGGTGCGACAGAGTACGGTCTTGCTGGTTGTGGCAGAAAAAGTCAGTCAGATTAACAATCCGACCGACAGTTAAGGTAGAATAGCGATCATGGAAGTACAAATTGCGGTAGCCAAAATCAACAAATACGCCGTGTCTGAAAGCGGTGACACGCTGGAAGTGGTCGAACGTCCCGGCGGCGGACTTTCGGTGGTCTTGGCCGACGGACAGTCTTCGGGGCGCGGCGCAAAAGCCGCCTCGATGATGGTTGTGCGCAAGGTCATCAGCCTGCTGGCCGAAGGCGTGCGTGATGGCGCTGCGGCGCGGGCAGCCTCAGATGCCCTGTTCGCTGAAAAAGGCGGCAAAGTTTCGAGCACCCTGAATATTGTCTCGGTTGATTTGCAGACCAAAACCCTGGTAATGGCGCGAAACAACGAAGCGCCCATCTACATTGCGCGCGGCGAGGAAGTGGAACAACTTAATGAAGCCAGCAAGTCGATTGGCACAACCCGCAATACAAAACCGGTCATCACTGAGATTCCGCTTGAAGCGGGGCTGACCATCGTCGTTTATACCGATGGCCTGGTACATGCCGGGACACGGCGCGGCCACCCAATGGATGTCGGCTTCACCCTGCGCGGCCTGCTCGAAGACAGCAACCCGCCCCCACAGGAAATCGCAGACGCCCTCCTGGCCCAGGCCGTACGCCTGGATGACGGCCGCCCCGCAGACGATATCAGCGTACTGGTTGTGAGGGTGTTGAGCAACAACGGCGACCCTGTGCGGCGCATGAGTGTGCGCCTGCCAATTCGCGTGTAGGGAATTATGACTGTCTCCTGGCGCAAATGGCGAGCATCCTGGCGCGATACATTGTTGTTACTGCGCGAGTTTCGGCAGCCCCTGAGCCTGTTTACCCTGGCAATTTTTGGAAGCGGCGTTTTGTATTTTCTGGCCGCAACGCAGGTTGGCGAACCGCTCGACAGCCTGACCGAGGCCGTTTACACCACCCTTTCGCTCTCATTCCTGCAACCGCTGGGAGATTTTCCATCTCACCCGCTTTTGCAGGTTTTCTTTTTCATCATGCCAATCATCGGGATCGGCCTGCTGGCCACCGGGCTGGCAGATTTTGGCGTGATGCTTTTCAACCGTCGCGCGCGCAGCAAGGAGTGGGAAATGGCAGTTGCTTCCACCTTTTCAGATCACACCATCCTGGTCGGGCTAGGCCATCTCGGCTATCGGGTGGTGCAGAACCTTCACAGCATGGAAGAGCCGGTGGTAGTGATCGAGCTCAACCCATCGGTTGACCTGATCGCCACAGTCCAGTCGATGAATATTCCGGTTTTGCAAGATGACGCCACCCGCCAACTGGCCCTCGAGGCGGCTGGAATCCGCCAGGCGCGCACGATTGTGCTGTGTTCACAAAACGATTCGATCAACCTGCAAATCGCGGTCAAGGCCCGCAACCTGAATCCGGGCATTCGGGTGGTAATTCGGATTTTTGACGATGACTTTGCTCAATCGCTGCAGGAACAGTTCGGATTCACTGCCCTGAGCGCCACCAGCATGGCGGCCCCGGCCTTTGCCGCCGCCGCTGCCGGAGCCGACGTCACCCGTCCGATCACCGTCGAGGGCCAGGCCTTCAGCCTGGGGCGGATCTGCATCGGCAAAACATCCAGACTGCGCGGGCTGGATGTTTCGGTCACCGAGCAGAAATATGACGTTAGCGTGGTGCTTCTCAAACGGGCCGGGGAACCGGACATGCACCCAAGCGGCGAGCGCATCCTGGCCGAGGGCGACACCCTGGCGGTGCTGGGCAATCCCCAAAGGATCAGTATCCTTGTCCATGACAACCAGTAAAAATCTTGTCGTCGGGCTGGTTGGCGTCTGCACTTCCGGCAAGACCACCCTGGGAACAAGACTTAAGGCTCAGGGTTATCATGTCAGGCATATCGCGCAGGAACATTCGTTTGTCAAAGACATGTGGCAGCGAATCGCCAAACCAGATCTGCTCATCTTCCTGGATGTCTCTTACGAAGTTTCAAAACAGCGCCGCAGCATGGACTGGACCCAGACCGATTACAACGAACAGCAGCGCCGCCTGATGCATGCCCGCGAACACGCCGACCTGCACATCCAAACCGATCTGTTGAACGCCGAAGAAGTTGAAGCACAGGCGCTTGTATTCCTGAAAGAGGCCGGCAGTGAAACTGGATAAATTACGCTGCACATTGCAGGTGGCAATTTATTACGGGGTCGAGATTCTCTGCCGGACAAAATAATTTGAACAGGAATTTGTAACTTATACTTGTCATTTCGAACCGCGTAGCGGTGAGAAATCTTCCTCACGGTGGTTAAGATTTCTCGCTGTCGCTCGAAATGACAAACTATCACGAAGTTTGTTCGGGATAGAAGGTCGAGAAGGAGCTTCAGGCTCACATCGAAAACAGCTACCAGCGCCTGAAACAAGAAGGGCTTTTACGTGAGAAAGAGAATTTGTTCTGAGAAATGCCCTGAAATGGGAGTATAATCGTCAATCGCGCCAGCCATTGGCTGGTATTTTTGTGGACGGAGTATGCCTGTATGATTCGTAACCTATGGCCCAGGCTGGCCATCATCCTTTTGATTGCCGCACTGGCAGTCTGGATCGATGCCAGCGACACATTGAAAATCGTCAACCCGGTTGATGGAACCATCCTGTTTGAGCGCGATGTTACCCCGCGACTCGGTCTCGATCTGCAAGGCGGCCTGCAAGTGCTGCTCGAAGCCGACCTGCCTGAAGGCGCAACCGTCACCGCGGCAGATATGGAAGTTGCCCGCAGCATCATGGAAAACCGCACCAACGCCCTGGGCGTCTCGGAAAACCTCTTGCAAGTAGCCGGTGAGCGCCGCATCGTTGGCGAATTCCCCGGCGTGCAGGATGCCGAAGCCGTGCTGGCCACCATCCAACAGACCGGCTTGCTCGAGTTCGTCAACACCGGCGACACCCCGCTGGTAGAAGGCACGATCATCAAAACTGATCTGGCCCTCGAAAGCGGTCAGGAAACTGGCGCCGAAGTAGTGGAAGGCGAAATCATCTACCCCACCGTCATGACCGGACGCGACCTGAAAACCGTCCAGGTTGTCACCGATCAACTGGGGAGTTACCAGATTGCCTTCACCCTCAGCCCTGAAGGCAGCACAATCTTTGGCGATTACACCGCCGCAAACGTGGGCCGCTTCCTGACAATTGTTCTGGACAAAAAAGTCATCTCCTCCCCACGTATCGACTCAGCCATTTATGGCGGCGAAGGCGTTATCACAGGCCAATTCACCACCGAAGAAGCCAATGCCTTTGCCGTGCAGTTGCGCTACGGCTCCCTGCCCATTCCTCTCAAAATCGTTGAAACCCGCATCATCGGCCCGACCCTGGGCGAAGACTCGCTGAACAAGTCGCTCATCGCCGGCCTGGTAGGCATGACGATTGTGATGCTCTTCATGGGCATCTACTACCGCTTGCCCGGATTGGTTGCGAATGTATCGATCCTGTTTTATGCTCTCGTCGCTTTCGCCTTGTTCAAGTACATCCCGGTCACGCTGACCCTGGCGGGCATCGCCGGTTTCCTGCTTTCGACCGGTTCGGCCCTGGATGCGAACATCCTGATCTTTGAGCGCATCAAGGAAGAATTACGCAACGGAAAAACCATCCTGCAGGCAATCGACCTGGGCTGGATTCGCGCCCGCCCCTCCATCCTCGACTCGAATATTGCAACCCTGATCACTTCGGGTATTTTATGGTGGTTCGGCTCGACCTTTGGCGCTACCATCGTCAAAGGCTTCTCCCTGACCCTGGCGCTGGGCGTGGCTATATCACTCTTCACCGCCATCTTTGTTACCCGCAGCCTGCTGGCCCTGGTGATTAAATACTTCCAACCAAAAAATCTTGAAACATGGTTTGGAATTTAGGAGACAGAGACAATGATTGATATTCTTGGAAAACGCTACTGGTTTTTTGCCCTGTCTCTTCTGGTAATCCTGCCCGGGCTCCTGATCCTTGCCTTCAGCGGTCTGCCACTTTCGATTGACTTCACTGGCGGCTCCCTGCTCGAGGTTCGTTTCGACAATTCTCCGGCTCCGGCTGAGATACATGCTGTTTACGAAACACTTGGTATCAGCGACGCCACCGTACAGACCACAGACAGCGGCGCCTTCATCATTCGCTCACCCTTCCTTGACGACCAGGCGCGTGAAAATGTGCTCGCCGGTCTGGAAACGGCCTTCGGTGCAGCCGAACTGCTGCGCTACGACTCCGTCGGCCCGGCAATCGGCGAACAAGTCACCCAACGCGCCGCACTGGCTGTTGGTGTGGCCGCCCTGGCTGTCATCATCTACATCGTCTTCACCTTCCGCGGCATCCAGCACGCCGAACGTTATGGCTTGATGGCCATCCTGGCCATGATTCACGATGTAGCGGTCGTCTTCTCAGTGGCAGGGGTCGGTTCCATCCTGCTTGGCTGGGAAATGGATGCGCTCTTCCTGACCGCCCTGCTGACCGTCATCGGTTTCTCGGTACAGGATAAGATCGTGGTCTTTGACCGCATCCGTGAAAATGCAACCATCCTGCGCCGTTTGCCCTACGAAACCCTGGTCAACCACTCGATTGTCCAGACTTTACAGCGCTCGATCAACACCCAGTTGATGACCGTTGAGTTCCTGCTCTTGGCCCTGGCCCTCTTCGGCGGTGTGACCCTGCAAGAGTTCGCCGTCATCCTGCTCGTCGGCCTGTTGAGCGGTACATATTCCTCGATTTTCATTGCCGCCCCGCTACTGGTCGTCTGGGAAACCGGCGAGTGGAAAACCTGGTTTGGCCGCAAACAAAGCCTGGCCTAAATACGCCTGCTTCCAAACACACCAAAGCCTGCGCCAATAAAAACGGCGCAGGCTTTTTTTTATTTTATTCGGCTAAAATCATAGAAAGGTTCTTCAAGCCCGACACCATCCCGCTTCGTTCGGGTTGTAGGGATAAACCAACTTACAGGTGCAAACATGGATATTTCCCAAACCATCCACCTGCTCGGCGACCTGCTGGGCAACATTATCAGCGAACTCGAATCCCCGGCCATCTTCGAGAGCGAGGAGGAAATTCGCGCCCAGGCCAAAGCCCGCCGCAGCGGAGATCCGCAAGCAGGGCCAAAGCTGCAACAGGCTGTCGCCGCCCTGAACGGTGACCAGTCTCGCGCCGTAGCCGCCGCCTTTGCCACCTATTTCGATCTGATCAACCTGGCCGAAGAAAATTCGCGGGTCAACATCTTGCGCCAGCGCGAACGCCAAAGCCATCCCATCCCCGAACACGACTCGATCGGCGAAGCCATTGCCACCTTGAAAAACGCAGGCGTCACCCGCGAACAAATGGCAGGCCTGCTCAAGGAGTTATCCATCGAACTCGTCCTGACCGCCCACCCCACCGAAGCCCGCCGTCGAACGATTCTCTCCAAGATACAGCGCATTGCTGCCGCGCTCGAAAAACTCAGCCAACCGGGATTGCTACCGCGCGAAGAACAGGAACTCCCCCAAGCCATCAACGCCGAAATCACCACCCTGTGGCTGAGCGAACGCGCCCGCACCAGCAAACCTGCCGTCACAGACGAAGTCCGCACCGGGTTATATTTCATCGAATCGGCTTTCTGGCAAACCCTGCCGCAGCTCTACGAAGACCTCGACCGCGCCCTGGCCGAACACTACCCCGGCCTGCAAACCGAGCGCACCTGGTTCCGCCTGGCCTCCTGGATTGGCGGCGACCGCGATGGCAACCCCAATGTCACCGCCGAAATCACCGCCGAAACCCTGCGTCTGCATCGCGGCCTGGCCATTGAAAGCCATCGCCGCGAGCTAAGCGACCTGGCCCGCCGCCTGAGCATCAGCGCCCGCCGCGCGCCCCTGCCCGGCGAATTGACCGCCTGGCTCAAAAGCCGCCACCCGCTGCCCGGTCACATTCAGTACATCGAAGAACGCTATGACAACGAGCCCTACCGTCTGATCCTGTCCCTGCTGGCCAACGACCTGGCCGAAGCCTCGCAAGAAGACATGAAAACCAACCTCAAGCTCAGTCAGCCGCGCCCGGCCCGCGTCACTCTGGCCCAACTCTCGCACCCGCTCGAGTTGATCACGCCCTCTCTCCCGCCCGCCTTGCAGCGCAAACACCTGCTGCGCCTGCAACGTCAGTTTAGAATTTTCGGCCTGCAAGCCGCGCGTCTCGATATCCGCGAAGATTCGAGTCTATTCAATGGCGCGTTGGGCGAGGTGTTGCGCGCCCTGCAAATTTGTCCCGATTTCGAGCATTTACCCGAGCCCGAGCGGCTGGCGCTGCTAACCCACATGCTTGCCTCGCCGTTACCCGAGCTTTCTCCACGCCCCGGCGTGACCGCCGCTACCGAAAAAACCTGGTCGCTCTTCCATTTGATCGCCCGCGCCCGCCAGACCTACGGCGACGATCTGCTCGGCCCTTTCATCATCTCCATGACCCACTCTGCCGCCGATGTGCTGAGCGTGCTGCTGCTGGCGCGCTGGACGGGTTGCGACGTTGGTCAGCAGATCTGCCCGTTATTTGAATCCGTGTCCGATCTGAAAGCCGCCCGCCAGATCCTGCACGATCTGTTCAGCCTGCCGCTCTACCAACAGCACCTGAATACCTGTCAGAACGAGCAAATGGTCATGATCGGCTACTCGGACAGCAACAAAGACGGCGGCTTTTTAATGGCCAACTGGGCCCTTTACCAGGCCCAGGAAGAGATCACCCAGATCGCCCGCGAACACAACGTCCACCTGACGATCTTCCACGGGCGCGGCGGAACGGTCGCGCGCGGCGGCGGCCCGGCCAATCGCGCCATCCGCGCCCAACCGGCCGGCAGCATCAACGGACGCTTCCGCGTCACCGAGCAGGGGGAAGTCATCGCCGCGCGCTACGCCAACCCGGCGCTGGCCCACCGTCACCTCGAACAAATCGTCCACGCGGTACTGCTGGCCTCGGCTCCGGGCGCGAAGAGCGAGATCGCCCCGGCCTGGCGCGAGTCGATGAGTCAAATGTCCGCAACCGCCCACAACGCCTACCGTCAACTGGTCTACGAAACCCCCGGATTTCTCGATTTCTGGCAGGCCGCCACCCCGCTCGACGAGATCAAACGCCTGCAAATCGGCTCACGGCCCGCGGCCCGCGCCAAAAGCGGAGCCGTGACCAGCATTCGCGCCATTCCGTGGGTTTTCTCATGGATGCAAAGCCGCTACAACCTGCCCGGCTGGTACGGCCTGGGAGCCGGCCTGAGCGCCCACCCCGACCTGGGATTGCTGCGCGAAATGTACGCCGGCTGGCCTTTCTTTCACGCCCTGCTCAACAACACCGAAAATTCGCTCGTCAAAGCCGATATGGACATCGCCGCTTTATACGTGGAGCTTGTCCCCGACCAGGAGCTGGCCAAAAAACTATTTGGCCTCATCCGCGCCGAATACGAGCGCACCCGCGAGCTGGTGCTAAAGATCAGCGGCCACGCCGAGCTTCTGGACGAAGAACCCCTGACCCAGAACGCTGTGCGCCTGCGCAACCCCTACATCGACCCGCTCAACTACCTGCAAGTGGAGATGCTGCGCCGCCTGCGCGCCCTGCCCGACCCCGAAGGCCCCGCCGCCGAGCCGCTGCACGAAGTGATCGTGCTGACTATCAATGGGATTGCTTCCGGGCTAAGAAATACGGGGTGAACGATCATGGTGAGATCATCTGTATTCGATATCTCGCCCGCGTATGAAAAACGGGCGCGCAGCTCAGTTGGTTCAGAAACATGAGATCAGGGAGGTTCCCCAAAAGGGAGTCTGTCGAGTCCCGCCTGTCCTGCGGGCTACCCTATGGGTAGCGCACGCACAAGCGGTTGCGGAACAGATACTTCATCCAGACAATGTGAGGGCACATATAGTCCGCAGGCCCAGCACCTTCTAATCTTATTGGGCTGTGTAGGCAGGCAAGACTCAAAACTCGCTCGGTTACGCGATATATGCTCTGACACGTATTGCTTTAAAATTATTTTTTATCCTTATTATGTTTTTTGCCGCTAGTGTTTTGGTATAAATTTTCAATTTGTTTTAATAATTTTTCTAAAGACAGTTCACGCTTATTAAAGAAATTTATTACAAGAGTATTCGAAAGACAACCAAATAACATCGGAATTGATACCATAACCGTCACAAGCAATGAAGGAAGAAGAATCTCCCAAGAGAATCCGTCAATGAACCAAAAGAAAATGAACACCAACAACCCAAAACTAGAAGCGCTTAAAAGCCCATACTTCAAACTCATTTTCGATGATTTCTGAGTAGGAAGAAATCCATGTGAGTATTTATAGCCAACATAACAACTCATGGCTAATGTGGCAACCACAGTTAAGCTAAGAATAGCCATCACGGTGTAAGCAAGATATTGCATCATAAATTTCTCTTTTCTTACTAATGCACGAAGTGATCGTGCTGACGATCAACGGGATTGCCTCCGGGCTAAGAAATACGGGGTGAAATAAGCTCGGTGGGAACATCTGCGGCCGAGTACTGGCCGCGCATGTAAAACGGGGCATAGCTGGTTAGCGAAGGAATCACTACACCCAAAACACTGAGTTACGGGTGGATTTTTTGTTCAGGCAGACTCTATTGACCAGATCAAAGTCTCTCACGAACTTAATAAGCGCATCTTTAGATTAACAATCAAGTATCTTAATGTATATAAACCCACAAAAAGAATAGCCAAAGTCAAAGCATCAGAAGCAAAATTTCCATAAAAATAGTTTGTATCTGGCCGATAAGACAAAGCACTTCCCAAAAGCGCCACTACAGTTATGGGAATGTAATACTTTCTTAAATGCAACAATAAGCTATCTTTAGCAAAAACCACATTAACTATCTCTCGGGTAAGTGAACGAATAGAAATTTTTCGTTTTACACAAAAATAAGTAAACTCGGCTAACATAACAATGCTCACAATAATACTTAAAATATTTGCTGTTGCGGCAATATTGGGACGCGCAGGAATATCGGCGAAAAACACTATCTTAACCGTCACCATAATCAGTAACAAAACGATGTTGATCAATACAATCATTATGCGCCTCAAATTCTTTGAACAAAGTGTACAAATAAAACTCGTAAACACTTGGCACCTAAAACGCCATCTATCAGAACACGCCAAGCCAAAGCAAAGCCTGAATCTGTCAAAGTTTCATCAGAGCATACACGGAATCGGCCCGTGCCTCTTTTGCGCAGTTGGGCGAATTTAGTGAGGTCCGGTCCAAATACATACCAGCCAGTAGCCAAAAAATGCTATTCTTGATCCTGGACAGGTATATTCGACCAATATATCTTGCTGATTATTAAACCCACTACTACTGGGAGTAATAAAGGAATCAAAGACAAAACAAAAGTTACATAAGCTTCAATGAATCTTATAGGTGGCATGACATTGATAATGATGCGCAAAATATTTTGATGCAGAAATCCTATAAAAATCATCAATACAAAGGCACACTGGTAGAGAAAAATCAATACTTCGCCACTATTATCACGGTCACGCATATTAGGAATACTCAAAATTTTTATTATCTTTTTCTCATTGCTAATTGATATGTTCAGATAAAACAGCAGACGAATAATTGACAGAAGAATGAACATCATGCAACCTGATATTATTAAGGACCAATTCATCTCATTTCCTCTGTCCGACTGCGATTGATTATGTCTTGAACAAAATTATTGGGGTTTTCCGCAGATGTTCCGGTAACAACTTCAAAAGAGAGAAAACCGATACAATACCTAAAGCAACAAATTACTGATGATGTTAAATAAAAAATGAAAAATCAAGCTCAAAAAAATTGACTTCGTTCGATAAACCATTGCCCCAAATAATATACCCGAAATGGGTATAACAACAAAAAGAAAAACTGGATAGTGAAAATAAAAATAATAATGCGCCAGCCCAAAAAGTGCCGCCTGGATCAACAATATCCAGCGTTCACTCAATTTTATTTTTCGCAGCGCCATCCACAAAATGCCACGGAAAATAAACTCTTCAAAAAAAACTACCGGCGCATTGGCCTTCAAAATTGCGCTGCCAATCTCTATATTGAGGGTTAGACAAGTCAATTGACTTGTTACGTTTTTTCGTAACGAGTCCGTAATCAGTCAGTTTTGAAATCTGCAAAAGCGTAACCAGTCAATCACTGATTACGCTTTTTTCGTAACCAGTGCGTAACCAGTCAAATCACT
>JAKLPV010000194.1 GCA_022013685.1 Anaerolineae bacterium | reverse complement strand
TCCCGATCTGGATCGCGGATTACGTGCTTATGCGCTACGGAACCGAGGCGAACATGGCTGTCCCGGCTCACGATGAGCGTGATTTTGCCTTCGCCCGCAAGTTTGAGCTGCCCATCGTCCCGGTCATCCAGCCTGACGGTGAACCGCTCCTGGACGGGGCCACGATGGAAGCCGCCTCCACCGGCGGCGGCGTGATGATCAACTCCGCCCAGTTTAACGGGACATCCGTCAACGATAAAAAGGGCAAGGACAACCCCGGCATCCTGGCAGTCGCCAAATGGCTGGAAGAAAAAGGCATCGGCAAGCTGGCCGTAACCTATAAGCTGCGCGATTGGCTGATCTCGCGCCAGCGCTACTGGGGCGCGCCGATCCCGATGATCTATTGCGAAAAACACGAGTGGAATCCGGTTCCCGAAGACCAACTGCCGGTGACCCTGCCCGAAGACGTGGAATGGAAGCCGACCGGCGAAAGCCCGCTGAAACTGCACCCGACCTGGTCGAAGACCACCTGCCCGGTCTGCGGCGGCCCGGCCACCCGCGAAACCGACACGATGGACACCTTCATGTGCTCGTCGTGGTATCACCTGCGCTATTTAAGTCCCTGGTATAACGACGGGCCGTTCGATGAGAAGGAATACAACTACTGGATGCCGGTCGATACCTACACCGGCGGCATCGAGCACGCCAACATGCACCTGATGTACACGCGCTTTTTCCACAAGGCGCTGCGCGACGCGGGCATCACCGAAGGCCGCGAGCCGATGGCCCAGCTGCGCAACCAGGGCATGGTCTTGGGCGAGGACAACGAAAAAATGTCCAAGAGCCGCGGCAACGTGGTCGCGCCAGATGTGCTGGTCGATTACTACGGGGCCGATACCGTGCGCGCCTACCTGATGTTCTTCGCGCGCTGGGAAATGGGCGCGCCCTGGGACAGCCAGGGCATCGAAGGCTCCTCGCGCTGGGTGCGCAGGACCTGGATGCTGTTCACCGACGAGGTGGTTCACGGTTCGCCCTCCCCCGAAACTTTGCGAGGCTTGCGAAGGACGGTTCACCAAACCCTGAAGAGAATCACCCACGACTTCGAGAATTTCGAGTTCAACACCATCATTTCGGGGCTGATGTCTTTGCTGAACGAGCTGTACAAGGCCCGCGAAGCCGGGGCCGCCGGTTCTGCCGAGTGGAAGGAAGCCCTGGATATTTACACGCGCATGATGGCCCCGGTCACGCCGCACATCGCCGAAGAGTTGTGGGGTAATGTTCTGGGCAAGAAATACAGCGTCCACACCCAGGCCTGGCCCAAAGTGGATGAGGAAGCCGCCCGGGATGACGAAATCACCATCCCGGTGCAGGTCAACGGCAAGCTGCGCGACCGCCTGACCGTGCCCGCCGATTCGAGCGAGGACGAGATCAAGGCCCTGGCCCTGGCCAGCGAATCGGTGCAGAAGCACCTGGAAGGCAAAGAGCCGAAAAAGGTCATCGTCGCCCAGAAGCGCCTGATCAATATCGTGGTGTAAAAAAGCAAGGCCCCTGCCGACCTGAAAGCTGGCAGGGGCCTTGCTTTAAGCGGTTGACAATTGGCGCAAATCCTATATATGCGAGCGTGGTATAATTTCGCCTCGTTATGCCTGAAAACACTCCCCAATCCACTAAAGTTTGTCCAACCTGCGGCACACGCCTGGCAGAAAACGCCGCGCGCTGCCTGGTGTGCGGCACCGAATTGACCCCGGCAGTCAGCAAGAAAGAAGCGGCTGAAGTACAAGCCGCGCGGATGCCCGAAATCACCCTTAGCCTGCCAATGGCGCTCGGATTGTTGACCATCTTCCTGTTGGCCGGGGCGACCCTGGTTTATGTTGCGATGCAACTGAGCGGAACGACGCCTTCGGGCACAGGAGACGCCACCGCGACCATCACGCCAACCCCCACACTAAGCCCAACGGCAACCCTGCTCTTCACTGAAACTCCGGTGCCAACCTCGACCACCCAACCGCCCTTCGAGTACACCATCGGCCAAGGCGACACCTGTTTGGGACTGGCGGCAACGTTTAACGTCTCGTACCAGAGCATCATCCTGGAAAACAACCTGTCGGCGAACTGTATCCTGTCGATCGGGCAGAGAATACTCATCCCCTACCCGACGCCGACGCCGCCTGCGGCAGCCACCTCGACCCTCGAAGCGGGTCAGGCCACCCTGCAAGCCTGCGACAAAGTCATTTACACTGTCCAGGAAGGCGATACCCTCTCGACCATCGCAAACAACTATGCCGTCCCGCAGGATGCGATCAAGTCCTACAACAGCATGAGCTCCGATTCGGTTCCTCTTGGAATGACTATAATCATTCCGCTGTGTGAACGCGCCGCCACGCCTGGCCCAACCCCAACGGCCACCATCCCGCCGCCCTACCCGGCCCCCAACCTGCTCCTGCCTGCGGACGGAGCCTCATTTACCCTGGCCAACGACTCGATCACCCTGCAATGGGCTTCGATTGGCACCCTGCGCGACAACGAAGCCTATCAGGTTATCGTTGAAGATGTCACCGATGGTTCCCGGCGCATCGTCCAGTACGTAACCGACACCAAATTCATTGTGCCCTCCTCGTTCAGGCCGCGCGATAACAGCCCGCATGTCTTCCGCTGGTGGGTGACGACTGTCCGCCAAACCGGAAGCGACGAGCAGGGTCAACCCATCTGGGAATCGGCGGGCGCACAATCAGATCGGCGTGTGTTCTCGTGGCAGGGCGTTGCGCCTGGCAACACGCCCGAACCATAGGCGCAAAAAAATAAGCCACAAATCACCGCCATATCTTGGAAAATTTGCCAGGTATGGCGGTTTTCTTTCACTTTCAATCCCCAAGCGATATAACTCTTGCATAAGTGCTATAACAAGCCCTGCCTGCGCCAGTGCCGCCGGCACAGGTGAGCGGAGCGTCCTTCGACTGCGGGCTGCGCAAAATGCGCTTCGCCCTCCGCTCACATCGTCCCGATGTCCTTCGGGAGGACAGCGATAATTTATGCAAAAAAGCGCAGTCGAAGGGCGGTTACAGGTAAAATACGACTTATGCAAGAAGTCTAATCCTTTACTTTGCACAACACTTGCACAGCAGCACAATGCAGGAGGAAAAATGCCAAGCCATATCATTCAACCGCGCAAACGGATTGCCCTGGTAGCCCACGACAATAAAAAAGCCGACCTGCTCGCCTGGGCGCTCTACAATCGCGGCACACTCTCCAGGCACACCCTGCTGGGGACCGGCACAACCGGCGCTCTGCTGGAAAGCGAATTGGATGTACCTGTGACCAAATACCGCAGCGGCCCCCTGGGCGGCGACCAACAAATTGGGGCGGCCATCTCTGAAGGGGATATTAACCTGCTGATTTTTTTCTGGGATCCGCTCGAACCCCAGCCGCACGACCCGGACATCAAAGCCCTGTTGCGCCTGGCTGTGTTGTATAACATTCCAACCGCATCGAACCGGGCAACAGCCGATTTCATCATCTCATCCCCGTTGATGCAGGAAGAATACGAGACCAGCACCCCAGACCTGGAGCGCTACAGAAAAAGCAAGCGCCAGTATTAACAAAAAAGACAAGACCCCCGTTGCCCGACGGGGGTCTTGCTGAAGGGAATATACCCTTCACCCAAAGGAGAACCACCATGCACGCTATTGAGACAGCGCGGCAAGTTTGAACCACAACGCGGGGATGCGGCTAACCTTGCCCCAGGCGGTGAGACTGGCACGTTTAGAGAACACATCGTAATCATTGGCTTCGATGACATCGAGAATGCCCTGGTAGAAGTT
The DNA here is from genome assembly GCA_022013685.1 of Anaerolineae bacterium. GTDB lineage: Bacteria > Chloroflexota > Anaerolineae > Anaerolineales > Villigracilaceae > UBA8950. The sequence continues at coordinate 11,609 of JAKLPV010000194.1, read as the reverse complement.
GGAGGAGGCCCCAATCGCCAGTTGGCCGTCGCGTTCGAGGAAAGCGATCCCTTTTTCGGCTTCGGCGTATAGTTTTCGAGTGCGATCAAGTTGGAAGCGCATGAAATTACGCCAGGCGTCATTGACAACGCCGCGCGCAAGGTCAGATTCGCTGATCCCGAAGGCTTTCAGCTCATCTTTCGGCAGGTATATGCGCCCATTGCGGAAATCTTCGCCGACATCGCGAAGAATATTGGTCATTTGCAGGGCCACGCCCAATTTAATGGCATAAGGCAAGGCCTGGTTCGATTTAAATCCCACGATATACATGCTCATCAAGCCGACCGTCGAAGCGACACCGTAGCAATACGTTGCCAGGTCGTCGAAAGTCTTATAGCGAGTCTGGGTAATATCGCGGGCGACGCCATCGATCAATTGCAGGGCGTAACGCGGGGGAATATGGTAACGGGAGCGGGTATCGGCCCAGGCCTGGGCGATCAGATCGTCGGCGCGCGGCAGGATAAGCCCCTGCACAACGCCCCGCCAGTAATCCAGCTCCACTTCACGGCCGATCACGGAACCTTCATCGACAACATCATCGACGACACGGCAGAAAGCGTACAGGGCGCGGACGGCAGAGCGTTTTTCTTCGGGAAGCAGTCCTGAAGCCATGTAGAAAGACTTGGAGTGCGCCGCCGCAACCTGCCCACACAGGCTATAGGCCGCTTCGAGGGCAGCGTCACCAGCCCAATAGGAAAAAACGGGCCGAGTGGACGGGTGCGGGATGTTACCGGCCAGGTTAAGCAAGTTGCGTTCCCAATGTGCGTGCATGGCATTACTCCTGTTTTTTGTTTCTGTTTTTATCCGATAACAATATTCTATATATTTTTTACTATTTGTCAAGGTTTTTTACAGATATTGGTCAATAATTACCTTGACAAATAGTGGACAAATGTTATACTGGGGTATATCGAGAGCAAATCAACCCTCAAACATTATTTGGCAAGAACAAGCCAATTACCTGGCTTCACTTAAGGAGAAAAATTTCATGAGCGCAAAATCCCAAGCCATCGTTATCGGAGCAGGTATTGGCGGCATCGCCACTGCGGCCCGCCTGGCTAAAAACGGATTCGATGTAACCGTACTCGAGAAGAACGACAAATCAGGCGGACGCTGTAACCAGATTGTCAAAGACGGACACCGCTTCGACATCGGCCCGACCCTTTTTCTGATGCCTGAGATATGGGAAGAAACTTTTGCATCCCTGGGCGAGAAAATGAGCGACCATCTTGACCTGCGCCGCATCGACCCAACCTATAAAGTTCACTTCGATGATGGTTTGCAGTTGCAACTCACCTCCGATCTTGGCAAAATGCAAACCCAGCTCGAACAAGTGGACAAAAACGCCTTTCCGGGATTTTTGGGCTATATTGCCGAAGGCGCGAAGCATTACAAAATTTCAGTGGAAAAATTCGTTGGGCGCAATTTTTATAATATCTTCGAGTATTTCAGCCTGACCAACCTGCCGCTCATCTTTCAACTCAAGGCGCTCGATAAGCACTATCGCAATACGAGCCGATTTTTCAAGGATGAACGTCTCAAAGCGGCGTTCACCTTCCAGAATATGTACCTGGGTCTCAGCCCTTATGACGCCCCGGCCACCTACTCCCTGCTTCAGTACACCGAATTGGCCGAGGGTGTCTGGTATCCAATCGGCGGCATGTATGCGGCCATCGAAGCATTGACCAGGGTTGCAGAAAAGCTGGGCGTCAAGTTCGTGTACAATTCTCCTGTCAAGGCAATCCAGGCTGAGGGGAGTCGCGTGCACAGCCTCGAAACGGAAGACGGCCAAATATACGCTGCCGACCTTTTCGTGGGTAACGCTGATCTTCCGTACATCTACAAGGAATTGCTGCCCAGGAACAATGAAGCCGAAAAGTTGGATAAAAAACTGTACACTTGCTCGACGATCATGTTCTATTGGGGCGTTGACAAGCAATATCCGCAGATCGCGCACCACAACGTCTTCCTGGCTGGTGATTACAAGGCTTCATTCGACCAGATTTTTGACGACCACAAATTGCCCGAACAGCCTTCATTTTATGTGCATGCCCCGGCGCGCACCGATCCCGCCGCCGCACCGCAAGGGCAGGAAACGCTGTATGTGCTTGTGCCTGTCGGCCACCTGGACGAAACAAAAAAGCAGGATTGGGATGCGATGGTCAACCGCGCCCGCGAAACGGTCTTTGCCCGCCTGGAAAAAGAAATGGGTATCAGCGACCTGCGTGAACACATCAAATTTGAGATCACCTACACGCCGAAAGAATGGAAGCAGAACTTCAACCTTGAAAAAGGCGCGGCTTTTGGCCTGAGCCATAACTTCTGGCAGGTGGGCTTTCTGCGCCCGCAGAATCGCCACGCGCAATTTAAGAACATGTACTTTGCCGGGGCTTCCACCCACCCAGGCACAGGCCTGCCAATTGTGCTGCTCTCGGCCAAGCTGACCACCCAACGGATCATGAAAGAAATGCCCCCGGCCAAGGTTACTGCTTTGAAACTCTCGCCCGCCACCGGAGATTAATATGTTTATTTGCAACTGGCTTCCCTGTTTGTTTTCAAAGCGATACAAGCCCTGAGCGGAGGGCGGAGCCCTTAGTCGAAGGGCGGTTTTAGCGGAAAATGTTCCTTCGCAAAACTCAGGACAGGCCCTTCAACTTCGCTCAGGAGCGCGCGGCTCCGCTCACACCGTCCCGGTGTTCATCGGGAGGACGTGAAAACCATAAACAGGAAGCTAATCACGTTTATTTTTGAATCCAGGAAAAAAACATGCCAAGCACGAACCCGATTTTTAACTTGAAAGCTGTTCTCAAAGAGACTGGAGTAAGCGCCGATACTTTACGCGCCTGGGAGCGCCGCTACGGAATCCCGAGCCCGCAGCGCACCCCCGGCGGTCACCGTCTTTACTCGGAACATGACATCTCCATGATCAAGTGGCTGGTCGCCCGTCAGGGCGAGGGGCTTTCAATTTCCCGCGCGGTCGAAATGTGGCGCGAGCAAATTTTAAGCGGCAAAGACCCTCTTGAGACCATGCCGGGGCCGCGTCCGGGTAATTTTGGCGCGCAGAGCATTTACCTGCCGCCTGAAACCGGCCTGGACGCCCTGCGCGCCCAATGGCTGGCTGCCTGCCTGAACTTCAACGAAACGACTGCCGAGCAAACCCTTAACCTGGCTTTCAGCCTATACCCGCTTGAAACTGTGAGTGTAGATTTGCTGGCGCGCGGACTGACCGAAATTGGCATGTTATGGTTCGAGAACCGCGCCAGTGTTCAGCAAGAACATTTTGCATCCAGCCTGGCGGCCCGCCGCCTGGATGCCCTCATCGCGGCCGCGCCTGCGCCAGGGCGCCCGCACAGCATCCTGATAGGCTGCCCGCCCAACGAGTGGCACAATTTCAGCGGGATGTTGTTGACTCTTCTGCTTCGCCGGCGCGGGTTGAATGTTATTTACCTGGGGGCCAACGTCCCAACAGACCGCTTCGAGGAAACCCTGTCGGCCATCCAACCCAGCCTGGTTGTGCTGACATCCCAGCAGCTCAGGACCGCCGCAAACCTGCAACAGACCGCCACCCTGCTCTCCGCACACGGCGCCACCGTAGCCTACGGAGGCCGAATTTTTGCGATGCAGCCGGGCCTGATCGCTCACATCCCCGCTCATTACCTGGGCGATACGCTGGAGGCAGGAATTGAAAAAATTGAGACCTTGCTGGTCAGCAGACCAAACACACCGAAAGCTGTCCCGCCGTCAAACGAACACTTGCAAATGCTGAAAAATTTCATCGTTAAACGCCCGCTGATAGAAAACAGCATTAATGAGACGACTCGGCCCTACAGCACCAATCCTGAGCATATTGCCAACGCAAATCAATTTCTCGGCGATAATATTATTGCAGCACTGCAACTTGGCGATTTGCACTTCATCGATTCTGAACTGGATTGGCTCGAAACAATGATCAAGATCAACCGCATGTCTCCTCAAGTGGTTACAAGTTATTTAAAGAATTACGCCAGCGCTATCAATCAACACATGCCTGAATACGGCCATCTGATCTGTGATTGGATGCAAGCCGCCACCGACAACAAATTCCTGGACTGATAGAGAATTTTTAAAGCCCAAAGGACAAGACCATGAATCAACCCTCTCTCTCTGACCCGCGCACAACCAAGATTGCCCTGTGGGGAGGCATCGCCTTCTCGCTGGCCTTTACTGCCCTGATCTGGCTGGCCGGGGAACGCCTGAACGCCATCCCGCTGCTGCCCGACCAGGGGGCGCTCTGGTACGAGTGGAAACTGCCACCCGATGCTGTCACTTTCTGGACGCGCTTGTCCTACTGGGGCCTGTACGCCCTGCATCAGATCGCCTTCTGGGGACTGATCTACTACGCCCAGACCCGCGTCCAAAAATACGCCAAAGGCCTGCACATGGTCAACCTGTGGGCGCTGGGGTTGAACGCGCTTTTCATCGTCCTGCACTTCGTCCAGAGCCATCTCTGGTATGACGGACTGGCCCAGGACACCCCGGTCTGGAGCTCGCAAGGTTCGGTCATCCTGATGCTGTGCGCCATCTTACTGATGGAAAATCAGCGCCGCGGCCTGTTCTTCGGCAAAAAAATATCCTTCTTGAAGCGCGCGGGGTCTTTTGCGCGCCAATATCACGGCTACCTGTTCGCCTGGGCAATCACCTATACCTTCTGGTTCCACCCGATGGTCAATACCGCTGGTCACCTGCTTGGGTTCCTTTACACCTTCTTCCTGATGCTGCAAGGCTCGCTTTTCCTGACGCGCGTTCACGTTAATAAGTGGTGGATGCTGGTGCAGGAGGTCTCGGTGCTCTTTCACGGCACGATGGTGGCCCTTTTGCAAGGTTCAGGCATCTGGACGATGTTCTTCTTCGGCTTTGCCGGGATGTTTGTCATCACCCAAATGCACGGCCTGGGCTGGAGCAATCGCACCCGCTGGGGAGTCGGGATCAGCTACATCCTGGCTGCGCTGGTTGTCTACAACTTCAAGGGCTGGGAATACCTGAACGAAATCATCCGCATTCCGGTAATCGAGTACCTGGTTATGTTCGTTATCGCCGGGCTAATTGCACTGGGAATCTGGATTGCTGACCGTTTCAAAACAAAAACTATTTCACAAGAAACCGCACCAAGCGACTAACTCAAACGTTGAACGTTCAGCGTTAAACGTTCACAGAGAAAGGTCACCCATGAGCATCCACGTCGTCACCGACAGCACTTGCGACTTGTCTGAAGAAACCATCAAGGAACTTGGTATTACTGTTTTGCCGCTCAATATCCACATTGGCGAAAGCGCCTATAAAGACGGCGTAGACATAAGCCGCGAGGAGTTCTACCGTCAATTACCCGGCCTGCACCCCTTCCCAAAAACCGCATCGCCCGGCCCCGGGGGATTCGAAAAACTCTACAAAACACTGGCAGATCAGGGAGCAAAAGCCATCCTATCGATTCACATTTCGGAAAGCCTGAGCGCGACAGTTAATGAAGCGCGGATTGCCGCCGAACAATTCACCCGCATTCCGGTGACCGTGCTCGACTCGACCCAACTAAGCTTGGGGACAGGCTTCCTGGTCGAAAAAGCCGCCCAACTAGCTGCTGCTGGTCACTCGCTCGAAGAAATTTTAGCATCGCTGAAAGAACAAATGCAGCGCAGTTATGTTTTCGCCTCGCTCAAGACGCTCGAATACCTGCGCCGCAGCGGGCGCATGCACAGCGCGGTAGCCCATATCGGCGAATTTCTCAAAATCAAGCCAATCCTGCACATGAACACGGGCAAACCTGTGGTTCATCGTACGCGCACCCAGAAAAACGCCACCGCCCAAATGATGACCTGGCTGGAAGAATATGCGCCTTTCGAGCGTCTGGCAATCGTTCATGCCGGAATCCAGGAAGAAGCCGAGGCGCTGAAAGAAAGCGTCCGCAAATATTGGCCGGAAAACGATGTCCCTGTCATCCAAATCACCCCGGTACTCGGCGCACATCTTGGAATCGGCGCACTGGGTTTTGCCTGTATCTCGAAAGAATAGGTTAATTATGAAACTCGCAAAAATTATTACCATCATCGGCGCGCTTGTTATGACCGCCATCATCGCCTATGCCTTCATCGCCGGCGATTTTGGCACTGAGGGTGCAGTGTTGACCGCCATGCCCTGGGGCATCGTCTCACTGGTCGATCTATATGTCGGCTTCACGCTTTTCTCTGGCTGGGTCGTTTACCGCGAAAAATCCATCCCGCTAACAGTTGTGTGGATCGTGGCCGTTATGACCCTCGGCGCATTCGCCATGAGCCTGTACGCCTTCCTCGCCCTGCAATCCAGCGCCGGCGATTGGAAAAAGTTCTGGATGGGGAAGAACGCCTAACATGAGCAACCGCGTCGAACTTAATCAACCCGCTCCAGACTTTACCCTGACCGATTTCAAAGGACAGCAAGTCTGTCTCTCCGACTTTCAAGAACGCCAGAACGTTCTGCTGGTCTTCAACCGCGGCTTTTTCTGACCTTTCTGCCAACGGCACATGGCGCAGTTGCGCCAAGACTATGACAAGTTTGTGGCCGAAGATACAACCATTCTGGTTGTCGGCCCCGAAGATGCAAAGGCCTTTTCCAATTACTGGCAGAAAAATAAGCTGCCGTTTGTTGGCCTACCCGACCCAACTCACACCATATTGAAACAATATGGCCAGGAAATCAAAATTTTCAAGTTTGGGCGCATGCCGGCCCAGGTAACCATCGACAAACAGGGAGTTGTCCGTTTCGTTCACTATGGGCATGATGCCGCCGACATTCCCACAAACGAAGAACTTCTTGAAGTTTTAGAAACACTCAACAAGGAACAACATGCCAGCCCTGCACAATAAAGTGGTCGTTATTACCGGTTCCACACGCGGTTTTGGGCTTGCCATCGCCCGCGAATGCCTGGCAGCCGGGGCAACCGTCGCCATCACTGGCAGGAGTCAGGATGCGGTTGACCGCACCTTAAACGAGATGCAGGCTGCGGGGAAAATCGACGGATTTATTCTGGATGTTCGCGACGAAGCCCAGGTTCATCATCTCGCCAAAAAGGTTATCGAACAATTCGGTCATTTCGACATTTGGATCAACAATGCCGGTTATTCATCTGCTGCAGGCATGATTCTGGACATGAACCCCAGTGAAGCCCTTGAAATGTTCATGTCGAACGACTTGGGCGCAATCCACGGCACACAAGCTGCCATGAAACATTTTCTGGCGCGCAAAGCAGGCATGCTGGTCAATATTTACGGAAATGGCTCTTTCCTGAGTCCGGCCACGCCGACCGCGCTCTACGGCACAACCAAGGCCTGGTTAACATCCTTTACCCGCAGCCTGGCCAAGGAAAACACAGGCAGCGGTGTGAAGATTTTGGGCTTCAGTCCCGGCATGATGACCACGGATATGCTCACCAGCCCGCGCGTGGTCGGCGAAAAGGCCCAGGCCCAAATGAAAAACTTCGTGTTTGTGCTGCGCTTTTTGGGCCAGCCAGCCAATGTCCCGGCTCGCAAACTGGTACAGATGATGGCCAGACAACGCCGGGAGTTTGTCGAGTACAAGCTGTTCAAGCCCTGGACACCTTTTTGGGGTCTGGCGCGTGTGGCCTGGGAAAACCTGACCAAAACTGGCAAAACGCCAGAATTCACACTCTCGTATGAGCCTGCATACCAATTTCTCGACTGATTATTTTCTGTTTATTAGGATTTCTAGATGGATAACAAACGACTTTTTTCTGTAATCTTTGTGGTCTTCATCGACCTGCTCGGCTTCGGCTTGATTTTGCCGCTCTTGCCATATTACGCCGAAACCTTTGCCGCCAGCGAATTCACCACCGGCCTGCTGGTGGCATCCTATGCCGCAATGCAACTGATCGGTGCCCCAATTTTAGGGCGTCTCTCAGACCGCTTTGGGCGTCGTCCGATTTTGCTTTTGAGCGTTTTCGGCACCTTCCTGGGTTTTCTCCTGCTTGGCTTTGCCAACGCGCTCTGGATGCTTTTCGTCAGCCGCATCATCGATGGTTTCACCGGCGGAAATCTGAGCGTGGCCCAGGCCTATATCTCTGACGTTACCGATGAGAAAAACCGCTCGAAAGGGCTGGGATTGGTCGGCGCGGCATTTGGGATCGGCTTCATCATCGGGCCGGTCACCGGCGGATTTTTGAGCCAGTGGGGCTATGCCGTCCCGGCATTTTTGGCCGCCGCGCTGGCTTTCGCCAACCTGGGTTTGATCGCTTTCTGGCTGCCTGAATCGCTCACCCCCGAAAAGCGGGCCGCGATGACCGAAAAGAAGCCCGCCTTCAGCCTGTCCGCACTCGGGATGGCGCTCAAGCGTCCGTTTAGCGGCTCACTGCTCATCACGCGTTTCTTTTTCGGCTTGCCCTTCGCCATTTTCCAGACCATCTTCTCGCTCTACGCGCTCAAAAAATTTGCCTTGGGCGCGCAGGAAACCGGGCTCATTCTGACCTACGTTGGCGTGCTTTCCGTTTTCGTGCAGGGATTCCTGATCGGAAAGCTCACCCGGCACTTCCGCGAGGATATTCTCATCCCGGTTTCGGTCGGGGTGATGGCCTTTTCACTGCTCGGCTGGGCATTTTCCCCATCGGTTTTCTGGTTGTTGGTGGTGCTTACCCCGACCGCCATCGCAGGCGGATTGCTGAATACGATCCTGGCCAGCACGCTGACCAAAGCAGTCGAACCGCAAGAGATCGGCGGCATTTTGGGTCTTTCGGCTGCCATTGAGAGTCTGACGCGCGTTATCGCGCCCACGCTGGGCGGCGCCCTGCTCGGCTGGGCAGGGACGGCTGCTCCTGGCGTTTTTAGCGCGGCAATGCTCACCTTGCTCAGCTTCTATGTCTGGCGCGTCATTTACAATCACCCGATCGCGGCTGAGATTCGCGCCAAATCTGCCGCAACCGCAACTTCAGGCCTATCGCACTAAACCATGAACCCAGACATCCAGGCCATCTCGCTCTATACGCTCAACGCCACCCATCCAACGGACTCTGGCGCTGCGCGCACCTCCTCGGTTTCGTCCCTGCTGGCGGTCAGCCACAGTATCGAAGAAACTGTCATGCAGCATGGCATGGATGCCATCTTTTTTGCCGGTTTCCAGCGTTTTTCGGCCTTCTTGCCGCAGGCCAACCGCTTCCGCCAGTTGGCTGTGCGCTGCAAGAAAGTGTATGTCTTTGGTGAAGCCGACAGCGCCACGCCAGCCATCCCCAACCTGGAGTATGTTGCCTTGCAGCCCGGCGCGCCGCTGACCGACGAATGGTTCATCATTTTTTCGCACCCACGCTTTGGGGTTGCCCTGCTGACCCGTGAAATCGGCAAATCGGCAACCTCCATTCGCGAGAGCCGCTTCGGGCGCGGACGGCTCTACCAGGGTCTGGTCACGCTCGAAGATCACATCGTCCAGCCTGCGACGCAACTGCTGCACCAGGCGCTTGGACTGCCTGAACCGCCTTTCATCCCGGCCCCGCTCGAGCCGGTTCAGCCGGTCAACACCTACCTGAATCAGTTTGCCGGCTACATGGACCGCGCCCAGAGCCAAATGTCGGCGCTTTACAACAATCTGACCGACCGGACGGCGGCCCTGGAGCGCATGGAAGAGATCGTGCGCACAATGGTTTCACGCCGCGCCTGGGATGACAACCTGAGCATGCTCGAAAGCCCGCAGGAAGATGCTTTCCGGCCGGAACGGCGCAAACTGACCATCCTGTTTACCGATATTCACAACTTCACCCCGCTTTTTGAGCGTGAAGATCCGCTCGAACTGACCAAAACACTCAATCGCTACTTCAACCTGCTGGCAAAGGTCATCTACGAACACCAGGGTGACATCGACAAATTCCTGGGTGACGGGTTAATGGCCTTCTTTACAGACCCGAAGGATGCCGTTTATGCCGCTGCCGAAATGCAGCAACGCCTGGCGCGCTTCAACAACCAGCAGGCCGCCCTTAACACCCGCATCGGCATCGCCAGCGGCGAGTGCATGGTCGCCCGGCTGGGCTCGGCCTCGCGCCGCGAAATCACTATCATCGGCGATGCCGTCAACATGGCCAGCCGCCTGCAAACCTTGTCCCCGGTCAACGGCCTGGGAATGGACGAAGCCACTTATCGCGCCATCAACCGCCCCATACGCTGCCTCGGGCAGGATGTGCAGGTCAAAGGCAAGGGCTACCAGCGCATGTACAGCGCCGAATTTGAGGCCCTGGAAGACATGTTGAAGGTTTAATCTTTGCTGGTGAAGCGCCAGACCCGATAAAACTGAACAAAAGGAATAAAAAATGGAAAAAGACATCTTGAGTAACTTTTTTGGCAAACTGATGCCGCTATTCCCGCCGCGGACTGAGGCCTTCTTGAAAAGCGCCACCCGCGCTGACTTGCAGAAGGTTAATTTTCGCTATATCTTCAGCGTCAACGGCATGATCGAGATCAGCCACATGATCGAAGATGCGATCGTTGCCAGCCCTGGCATTTCGGAGACGCATGTATCCTTCCAATATTTCTCACGGATCGCCGCCCAGCAGGAGCGCTACACGCAAGTCGCGCTGGCATCGACCGGCTTGTGGCTGTATGGCATGCCCGATTCTGCCTTACCCGATTTCGCCCGCACCACAGCGGTGGACACCAGCGGCACGCCGCTCGAAAACTATTGGTTCGTGATCGCTTATGGCCCCGGCATCCACATGACCCTGCTGGCCGAAGAAATCAACGCCGCCGACCGTCTGCCAAACGAGCCGCGCATGTATGAGGGTTTCTACACCTTTGACCCTAATTTTGCCTACAAAGTCATCACCGTCATGCACAAACTCTTCCCCGAGCAGATTGCCGAACCAACCATGCCGGAACTGCTGGAATAGTGGGTAATTGGCGAAACAATGACAGCCATCTGGTGGATTCGCCGCGATATTCGACTTTCGGACAACCCTGCCCTGCGCGCCGCCCTCGAGCTGGGTGCGGTGATCCCAGTCTTTATCCTCGACCCGCACCTGCTGGATCGGACTCCCGCCCGCCGCCAGGCCTTCCTTTTCAGCGGCCTGCGCGAACTCGATAGCGAACTACAAAAATGCGGTTCGGCGCTAACCATCCGAAAGGGCAAACCGGAGATCGAACTGCTCAACCTGCTCATCGAGACCAGATCGCAGGCCATTTTCGCCGAAGAAGATTACACCCGCTACGCTCGCGCCCGCGATACACGGATCGCCGAAGGCCTGCCGCTGACCCTCGTCCACGGGCAGACCGTCCAGCACCCCGCTGCCATTCTCAAACCGGATGGCAAGCCATACACCGTTTTCACGCCTTTCTCGAAGACCTGGAAGGCGCACCTGCCCGAAAGCCTGTCCCCGCTGCCTGCACCGGGACATTTCCCGCCGGTCAACCTGCCTGCATCCTTATCACTGGATGAAATCGTCCGCTTTTCCGCGCCACAATCCGATTTATTCCCACCAGGCGAAGCTGAAGCCCAACGCCGCCTGGCGCAATTTGCAAAATCCAAAATCAACCAATACGCCGAAACCCGCAACCGCATGGATTTGGACGGCACCT